>NZ_JAKVPP010000011.1:0-51482 GCF_022487435.1 Mediterraneibacter sp. NSJ-151
ACGGGGATAACTGGCTCTTTTGCTCGCAAAAGAGCCAGTTATCCCCGTCCCTGTGGTTCCATTCATCCCCGTCCCTGTGGTTCTCTCCCTGTGGTTCCCTAGTTGACAAATATGATACACTATTTTCAGACTATAAAAGGAGATTTTCAAATTACATGAACCGCACAATCACTTACCATATATCTAAATCCGATTCCGGGCTTCGCATCGAACAGTTTTTACGCCGCCAAGGTTACTCTCGCCAGAATCTTACAGAGTTAAAAAAGATGCACGAAAGCATTCTTGTAAACGGAGTCTGGCTTCATCTAAATGAACACCTTCATACCGATGACACGCTTACTATCCGCATTCAGGAAAACGAATGTTCCGAGAAGATTCCACCTACAGAACTTCCGCTAAATATCATTTACGAAGATGAAGATATTCTTGTCATCAACAAACCTGCCGGCATGCCAATCCATCCATCACAAAATAATTATTACAACTCTCTTGCAAATGCATTGGCCTGGTATTACGAACAGCAAGGAAAACCATTTATCTTCCGTTGTACCAACCGCCTGGACCGTGACACTTCCGGTCTGACGATTATCGCAAAACATATGGTCAGTTCCAGCATCCTCTCTCATATGGTAAGAGAACATACGATTTCGAGAGAATATCGTGCCATCGTCCGTGGTTCTGTAACACCACCTTGTGGTACGATTGATGCTCCGCTTTCCCGAAAGCCAGGCTCAATCATTGAACGTACCGTCGATTTTGAACAGGGTGAACGGGCCGTGACACATTATCAGGTATTAGAAGAGAAAAACGGGCACAGCCTTGTCTCCCTTCATCTGGAAACGGGCCGTACCCATCAGATTCGTATTCATATGAAATATCTCGGTTTTCCGCTGATTGGAGATTATCTCTACAATCCGGACATGGAATTTATGAGTCGACAGGCACTGCATTCCTATCGTATGCAGTTTACTCATCCGATTACTGGGGAGCATATGGACTTTATTGCGCCACTGCCTGAGGATATGCAGGTATTGGGGTTTGAGCACTAGTGACCAGTTAGGTGACCAGTTAGGGACGGGGATGAATGGCTCTTTTTGCGAGCAAAAGAGCCATTCATCCCCGTCCCCAAGTGGTTCATTCATCCCCGTCTCTAGTGGTTCTGTCACTGTTTGGCACTCCCTCTTTCATTTGTCTTATATTTATGATAATGTTGTTTATAAACGTTATGCAAAGAATATCAAAATTTATCAAAAAAGAATCGAAATAACGAAATTTAAACGAAAAGAGAAATACGAAAATGTCACAAAAACAAAACAAATTGACTCAAACTGGTATTGTAGCACTTCTTGCTTGTGTATGCTGTATCCTGTGGGGAAGTGCAATCCCCGTGATTAAAACAGGGTATCACATCTTGCAAGTCGATTCTTCAGACACTGCAAGCCAGATTGTCTTTGCCGGAATCCGCTTTACACTAGCTGGTATTCTGGTATTAATTTTTGCATCAATCAAGGAAAAGAAAGTGATGCTTCCTGATAGGAAACTTCTCAAATATGCCATTCCCGTGTGTCTTGCTCAAACAGTCGGACAATACTTCTTTTTCTATATTGGTGTCGCACACACATCCGGAGTAAAGGGTGGAATCATCACCGGTCTTGGAAATTTTATCGCAATTTTGTTGTCTTGTCTGATATTTCGAAATGAACGGATGACAGGCAGAAAACTTGTAGGATGTGTTCTCGGATTTGCCGGAGTAGTAATAATTAATCTGATGGGAAATTCCCTGGATATGGGATTTAAACTAATTGGAGAAGGATTTATCCTGATTGCACAATTATCTTATGGAATGTCTACTGTGTTGATCAATCTTTTTTCAAAAAAAGTATCACCTGTAGTATTAAGCGGAACCCAATTCACAATGGGCGGAATTGTTCTTGCTTTAATCGGAATTGGAATGAGCGGACACCTGGGAAATATGACTGCCGCAGGTCTGACAATAATATTTTATCTTGCAATGGTTTCAGCTGTAGCATACACACTCTGGTCAATACTTCTTGCATGGAATGATGTTTCTAAAGTTGCGATTTTTGGATTTGTAAATCCTCTTTGCAGTGTAATTTTATCAGCGCTGATACTCGGAGAGGTAAAACAGGCATTCAATATTGGAAGTCTGATGGCATTAATTTTAGTATGCGCCGGAATTTATATCGTAAATGCCAATAGGCCAAACAGGGATAGGTAGTGCCACTTGGGGACGGGGATGAATGGCTCTTTTGCGAGCAAAAGAGCCATTCATCCCCGTCCCTAGTGGTTCTAGAATTTTTCAATTATATAAACATTTAAAGTCTGTTTATCCGTTGGTTCATCAGGAAAATAGGAAAATCTTATTTTATCCCCTACTTTTAACGAATCAATTGTTTGAGCATTGGCTGCTCCTGTGTAAATTAAAGTAATCTCATTATAAGCAAAACTGCTGTCTGAACTGTCTACTTGTATAAGAACTTCTCTTTTGTCGTTTGGATTTTCCAAAACAGTTCCTTCTTCTGATAAAAGATGCGCATTTTGCTTTTTGGATACTTCCCCATTCTTTGGCTTATTATTTTCTTTATTCAATATCGAAGCTCCTATTATAATTGACAAAATACCTAAAATTATCAATAATACAATTTTTTTCACACATAACCTCTATCTACTAAAAGTATTGCCTGAATGAAACACCTCTTCTTGCACAGAATGTTACAAATCATATATCTTCTTTAATTTCTCCACCGCATTTTCCAGTGAAGCTTCATGTAGTGGATTATACTTATGATACAAATCTTTCGCTTTTATCTTTTCTCCAATCTTAGCAGATGGGATTGCATATTTCCACTGCATATAAGTATAGATATCTGCCATCCAAGCTAAAATGAACTCATCATATACCTCGCTGATATCCGATACAAGACCGACCTCTATTCCCATTTCTCCAAGAATCTGTTTTGGTGTCTTGTTAAGATATAATGGGTTTCCCTCATCCATTCGCTTTCTGTATTCACAGCATAAATACCGGTCAATTATATCGAATGCATTGCCCTCACAATAGCGCCCGATCAGCTTAAAAAGATATCGGTGCTTCTTTATCATACTGTCCAGATAACATTCATCATATGCTGGTGTGGTCATAGGTTCCATCTCCTTGATATCTTAACTTATTCTGTATTGCATATCGTGCTGTAATTCCAGGCACTTGAAATCCATCCAGTAAAATTGCTTTCATTCGTTCTCCCAGAAATTTACTCACTTCTCTTCTTGCATACATATCATTCTCTTTATCTTCTTTTGTCAGCGTTGCCGTATAGGATTCTATCCATCGAATCTCTTCAAACGCTTTTTCTGATTTTAAGAAAATTTGATTTCCAAGAGAACCTTTGTAAAATAATCGTTCTACTTCATATAAATTAATTTGATTTAGCAGAAATGCTTCTATTACCTGAGTATAGCTATCATCTGCACGATATCCTTTAATAATATCAGCTTGTGTTGTATCTGGTTTGTACAATTCCACCAGACGTTCTCCCACAATCGCTGCATTTTCCTCACTGATTCCCCGATTTGATACAACTTCCGCAATCCATGCAAGTACACCTTGTTCGTTCAAATCTACTATATTCAACTTATCAATCTGTAAGTCATAGACATTTACAATCGCCTTCTCCGGAGTACCATTCAATCCCGCCCAGCTTCTTGCTCTGTCCTCATATTCAGTTGTATAAAACCCATTGCCATAATCATTATCTTTTTTTCCACCTAAATATTGTGGATATTGAATGATATGGTCAGAACCATGATATACTCTTGTCATATTTTTCAACCTGCTTTTTAATCCGCTTATATATTTTTTTCAGTTGTATCTATATACTATCTCATTTATGGATTCTTCGCAATCGAAATACTTTACTTTTTTGGAATGAACCACAGGGACGGGGATGAATGGCTCTTTTGCAAGCAAAAGAGCCATTCATCCCCGTCCCTAACTGGTTCCCTATTTCAACGCTCTCATTGAATTTAAAATTGCAATGACTGATACTCCAACATCCGCAAATACAGCTTCCCACATATTTGCCATACCAAGTGCACCCAAGATTAATACCAATGCCTTGACTGCAAGCGCAAATACAATGTTTTGTTTTACAATGCGAAGTGTTTTTCTTGCAATTTTTACAACTGATGCGATCTTTCTCACATCATCATCCATCAATACAACATCTGCCGCTTCGATTGCTGCATCCGAGCCCATGCTTCCCATGGCAATACCGATGTCTGCTCTGGAAAGTACCGGCGCATCATTGATTCCATCTCCGACAAATGCTAATTTTTCTTTGTTTTCCTGACTTGCTAACAAAGTTTCGACTTGTGATACTTTGTCTCCTGGAAGTAGCTCTGCGTGAACTTCATCCAAAGCCAATTCGTCTGCAACTGCCTGTGCTGCTGCCTGACGGTCACCTGTCAACATAACGCATTTCTTTACGCCGACCTGTTTCATATCATGAATTGCCTCTTTGGCACCTTCTTTAATCGTGTCAGAAATTACAATCGCACCTGCAAATGTTCCTGCTTTTGCAACATATACGATTGTTCCTGCACTCTCACATGGCACATATTCAATCTGATGTGTTTTCATCAGTTTCTCGTTACCAATGAGCACTTCCTGACCGTCAATCTTAACATTTACACCGTGTCCGGCTTCTTCTTCCGCATCTGACACACGATTCATATCAATATTTTGTGCATATGCTTCTTTGATAGAATTTGCAATCGGATGTGTAGAATACCCTTCTCCCAATGCCGCAAGCTCCAACAATTCCGCTTCTGTACAATTGGCTGGTTTCAACTCGGATACTTTGAATTCGCCTTTTGTCAATGTACCTGTTTTGTCAAATACAATCGTTGTCATCTCCGCAACGGCTTCTAAGTAGTTACTTCCTTTTACAAGTACACCAATCTTAGATGCTGCTCCGATTCCACCGAAAAATCCAAGCGGTACGGAAATAACAAGTGCACATGGGCATGAGATAACAAGGAAAATGCATGCCCTCTGAATCCAGTCTCCCCAACCTCCGCCGAGAATTAATGGTGGCAGAACCGCCAGAATAACTGCACCGATCGTTACAACCGGTGTATAATATTTTGCGAATCTCGTAATAAAATTTTCTGTTTTCGATTTCTTACTGCTTGCATTTTCAACAAGCTCTAAAATTTTTGCAACTGTAGAATCATCAAATTCTTTTGTCGTGCGAACTTTCAACGTACCGCTTCCATTGACACAACCACTGATAATCTCATCCCCGGCAACTGCCCTTCTAGGAACAGACTCTCCTGTCAATGCCGCAGTATCAATCATGGATTCACCTTCTACAACAATACCATCCAGTGGAATACGTTCACCCGGCTTTATCACGATCACGGTTCCGATTTCCACATCATCCGGGTCAACCTGAACAAGATTTCCATCTTCTTCCACATTTGCATATTCCGGGCAAATGTCCATCATGGCTGAAATAGACTGGCGCGATTTGCCAACCGCATATCCCTGAAATAATTCGCCTACCTGATAGAACAGCATAACTGCTACTGCTTCTGAATATTCCTGCACTCCGAAAGCACCGAAAGTTGCAATCATCATTAAAAAGTTCTCATCAAATATCTGTCCATTTTTGATATTTCTGGCTGCCTTCCATACAATATCATATCCAATAACCAGATAAGGAATTAAATAAATGATAAATAATACAATCGTATTAAATTTTTCCAACATTCCTAAATGCTCTGTGACCATCAATATTGAAAATAAAATAAATGTTATGATGATTCGGTATAACATCTTTTTTTGTTTCTTTGTCATAATTCCTCCTGAAATCTGATTTTTCTTTTATCAATTCACAACTATGCTGGATTTTATAACATAGAATCTGAATAATTACAGCAACACTTTACAATCCGGCTCAACTTTTGCACAGATAGCAACTGCTTCTTTTACAATCTCATCAAATCTTGCATCATCTGCATCGATTGTCATCTTTTGCATCATAAAGCTTACACTTGCATCATTCACACCATCGATTTTTTTGATAGCTTCCTCCATTTTAGCTGCACAATTTGCACAATCCAGATCCTGTAATTTGAATTTTTTCTTCATAATAATTGACTTCCTTTCTTTTATTCTTCTATATGTTCTCTCCCCTGTGCAATGATCGTTCTTACATGACCATCTGCCAGTGAGTAAAACACTTGCTTACCATCTCTTCTGCTCGTTACCAATTTTGACTGTTTCAAAATTCGAAGCTGATGTGAAATTGCTGACTGCGTCATATTCAATGCTTCTGCCAGGTCACACACACACACTTCAGCTTCAAATAGCACAAATAAAATTCTGATTCTTGTTGAATCTCCAAATACCTTAAACAACTCTGCCAGATCATATAGCTCATCTTCATCCGGCATCTGCTCATGAACAAGCTTTAATAATTCTTCATGAGTCTGGTATTCTTCACAACATTCTACATCGTGTATCGCCATTTGTGTGTCCTCCTTCTTTTTAACATATGAGCATCTGTTCATATGTTCATAATAATGCTATGTTTTGCAAATGTCAAGTGGAAGTTGCTATTTAGTTCACGACAATTCCAAGCAAGAAAAAGACTATGCAATCCCGCTCAGCTTCGTCGGGCAAGCCCGACTCCAATTCGCTGGATTGCATAGTCTTTTCTTTCTTGGAGGTGTACCGTGATTAAAATAGATGGAGGGATGAGTAGATTCAATTTTCTGGTATCTGATGTATCTATATTCTCGGTTTATTCGCTGTTGCAGATGCTCCCTATCAAAATTCTGCATCCTACTCAACTTGCTCTTTCTATAACTTGCAGATACATCCTGCAGAAATTACGCATCTTCAATTCCATCAAATCCATTATCGCAGATACCCCCCATCAAAATGATATATCCGCAACGCTCGTCCAGTAAAGTTCTACTATTTAATTCATCAAGCATTCGATAACGTACTTTAAGAAAACATTGGATATGAATTTCTGCGAATACAAAGGAAGCGATTGGAAATACTAAAAGGCCAGAATTTTACGTTAAAGCTTAGAAACTTGCTGTTTGAGGGCGTAGCCCGAGTTGCTGGTTTCTAAGCTCTGTTTTTAGTAATAATTCTGACCTTTATGTATTTCCCGCTGACGGAGTCTGAACAGAAATTCATATCCAATGTTTCTTATAGGAACGTATCGCCACCCAGTGAACTAAATAGCCCCTACGCCGAAATCGCATTTCCCGTATACAACTGGTAATACTTCCCTTTCTCTTCAATCAACTGATCATGTGTACCTCTTTCAATAATTCTACCTTGTTCGAGAACCATGATACAATCAGAGTTACGGACTGTTGACAGACGATGTGCAATAACAAATGTTGTACGTCCATGCATCAATCTGTCCATACTTTCCTGAATGATACGCTCTGTACGTGTATCAATTGAACTTGTCGCCTCATCCAAAATCAATACCGGCGGATCTGCCACAGCTGCTCTGGCGATTGCTAACAGCTGTCTTTGTCCCTGACTTAAGTTTGCTCCATCGCCGGTGATCATTGTATCGTATCCGTCCGGAAGTCTGCGGATGAATCCATCTGCATTTGCAAGTTTTGCTGCTGCAATGATTTCTTCATCTGTAGCATCCAATTTTCCAAAACGAATATTTTCTTTTACTGTTCCTGTAAATAAATGTGTATCCTGCAATACAATTCCAAGCGAATGACGCAGGTCTGCTTTTTTTATCTTGTTGATGTTGATTCCATCGTATCGGATTTTGCCATCCTGAATATCATAGAAACGGTTAATCAGGTTTGTAATGGTTGTTTTTCCTGCCCCTGTAGAACCAACGAACGCAATCTTCTGCCCCGGCTCTGCATATAATTTCACATCGTGAAGCACAATCTTATCATCATTGTATCCGAAATCTACTCCGTCAAAGACAACATTTCCCTGAAGTTCAACATAATCTACGAGGCCATCTGCCTGATGAATATGCTTCCAAGCCCAGCGTCCTGTACGTTTTTCACTCTCTACAAGCTTTCCATTTTCCTCTTTTGCATTTACTAATGTAACGTAACCATCATCTACTTCCACTTTCTCATCCAGCAATGTAAAGATACGTTCCGCGCCGGCAAGTGCCATTACAATCGCATTCATCTGCTGGCTGACCTGGTTTATCGGCATACTAAAGCTCTTATTAAATGTCAGGAAACTTGCAAGTCCTCCCAACGTAAATCCGCCGACACTATTTAATGCAAGTGCTCCTCCGACGATTGCACAGATTACATAACTGATGTTTCCGATTTGTGCATTCATAGGTCCAAGGAAGTTGGCAAATGTATTTGCACGGTCTGCACTTACAAACAAAGCTTCATTTAATTCTTTAAACTCTTTTTTACTTTCTTCTTCGTGGCAGAATACTTTTACAACCTTCTGACCATTCATCATCTCTTCGATATATCCATTTACTTTACCAAGATTTCTCTGCTGTTCCAAGAAATATTTTCCACTCTGTCCGGCAGATTTCTTTGTTCCCCAAATCATGATTGCAACCATGATAAGTGTCACGATAGTCAATGGAATATTTAAAATCAACATACTGATAAATACACTGATGATTGTAAATCCACTATTGATAATCTGCGGGATACTCTGACTGACCATCTGGCGCAATGTATCAATATCATTTGTATAGATTGACATAATATCGCCATGTGCATGCGTGTCAAAATATTTGATAGGAAGCTTTTCCATATGCTCAAACATTTCATTTCGCATATTCATCATCATACCCTGAGTAACATTTATCATAATACGATTGTATGCATATGTTGCTACAATTCCAATACCATAAAATACTGCAACTCTTGAAATTGCATGTGCGAGTGGCGAAAAATTCGGTGTATCGCTGGACAAAAGAAATGGTGTTATATATTTATCGATTAAATCTCTTATAAACATCGTTCCTTGTACATTTGCAATAACACCTACAAAAATGAGAATGAATACTGCAATACAATGAAATTTATAATCTCGAAAAATGTAATTCATCAATCGCATGAGTAATTTCCCCGGATTTTTAACTCTATTCTGTGGTTTTCCCATTGGTCTTGGCATTATGCTTCACCTCCATTTTCGTCAAAATCTCCGCCGCCTTGTGTCTGTGATTCATATACCTCGCGATAAATCTCATTTGTCTTGAGTAGTTCTTCATGCGTACCAAATCCATTGATCTGGCCTTCATCCATAACAATGATACGATCTGCATCCTGTACACTGGAGATACGCTGTGCAATGATAAGCTTTGTTGTATCCGGAATTTCCTCTCTAAATGCACGACGTATCTTTGCATCTGTCGCTGTATCGACAGCACTCGTACTGTCATCCAAAATTAATATCTTCGGTTTTTTCAGCAATGCTCTTGCAATACAAAGTCTCTGTTTCTGACCACCGGATACGTTATTTCCACCTTGCTCAATATGTGTATTGTATTTCTGTGGGAAACGCTCGATAAATTCATCGGCACATGCCAATTTACATGCCTGAATACATTCCTCATCCGAAGCCTCTTTATTTCCCCAACGAAGGTTATCTAAAATACTTCCGGTAAATAATACATTATTCTGAAGCACAACCGAAACCTGATTTCTCAGTACTTCCAAATCGTATTCTTTTACATTTTTTCCGCCAACCAGAATCTCTCCGTCCGACACGTCGTACAGACGACTGATCAAATTAACAAGGCTCGTTTTTGCACTGCCGGTTCCTCCGATGATTCCGATTGTTTCACCTGAATGAATATCCAGATTAATATTTTTCAAAACTTTTTCTGCACTGTCTTTTTTGTAAGAAAAATCTACATTTTTAAATTCAATGCTTCCATCCGAAACTTCGTAAATCGGATTTTCCGGATTGTGAATATCTGTTGTTTCATTTAACACTTCTGCGATACGGCGCATGCTGGCCATACTCATGGAAATCATGACAAACACCATAGACAGCATCATTAAACTCATCAAAATATTCATACAATATGCAAGAAGACTCATCAACTCTCCTGTCGTCAGAGAATCAACTACTATCATTTTTGCTCCAAACCAACTAATCAGAATGATACAGGTATATACCGTAAACATCATGATTGGAGCATTCCACACAACGTTCTTTTCTGCCTTTACAAAAATGTCATAAATATTTTTGCTCGCACGCTGAAATTTGCTTGTCTCCTGCTCTTCTCTTACATATGCTTTTACAACACGAATCGCAGATACATTTTCCTGAACAGATTCATTCAATGCATCGTATTTCGGAAATGCCTGCTGGAAATAAGCTGTTGCATGGCGAATAATGAAAAATAAAATGATTCCCAGAATTATAACAGCAACAAGATAAATACTTGCCAGTCTTACATTGATTGCAAATGCCATGACCATGGCGCAGATCATACTCGCCGGTGCCCTCATCATCATACGCAGAACCATCTGATATGCATTTTGTACGTTTGTCACATCTGTTGTCAGACGCGTAACCAATCCCGCTGTGCTGAAATGATCGATATTTGCAAATGAAAATGTCTGAATATGATCAAACATCGTATTTCTCAGATTCTTTGCAAATCCGGTAGAAGCTTTCGCGCCATAACGTCCTCCTGCCATTCCCGCAACCAGACCTAATGCTGCCGCAACGATCATAATTCCGCCAACTTTATAAATATGGTTGATGTCTCCGGTATTAACACCTTTATCAATGATCGACGCCATTAAAAATGGAATCAATGTTTCAAACAATACTTCCAGAATCATAAAAATTGGTGTCGCGATCGATGCTGCCTTATACTCTTTTACTTCTTTTAATAAAGTACGAATCATAGATTCTCTCCTTTCATTTTTTCAATATTACAATAAACCTTATTGATTACATTCATAAATGCCTGGATTTCTTCTTCTGAAATTCCTTCTTCAAGATCTGCATCCATCTTTTGGAAAATCTCTCCAAGTTTTTCATGACTTAACTTTCCCTTTTCTGTCAACATAACTTTCTTTAATCTGGCATCAGTTTCTACCGAAGCACGGTACACCTGCCCTTTCTTTTCCAAAGCCTGAATGATATTTGTCACTCCCGAACGACATATTCCAAAATACTTCTCTATATCTTTCTGATAAATATCCTGCTCCTGATGCTCGTACAGATAACGCAATATCCATCCATGCATCAGTGTAGCCTCATCCAGCCCTTCGTCCTTTACACGCGTCTCTAACAATTTTGATATTGTCCTGTCCATTTTGTGTATTTGATGATTAACATGGATTTGTTCTTCACACAAATGTCTCTCCACCTTTCGTTCATGTTTAATCAATTTATTTGTTCAAAAAAGAACTGTTTATTTTTAAATTGTTCATTGTTGAACTGTTTATCTATAAACAAGTTTATCACAATTATTTTTGTATTGTCAAGAGAAAGCCAAGTTACTTTGGTTCATTAGATTGCTATTTAGTTCAGAACAGCCCACAAGCCAGAAAAGACTATGCACTCCTGCTCAGCTTCGTCGGACAAACCCGACTCCAATTCGCTGGATTGCATAGTCTTTTTCTTGCTTTGTAGTGTATCGTGATTGAAATAGGTGGAGCGATGAAGGATTTACTTTTCTGGTGCCTGATGTATCTATATCATGAGGTTATTTGCTTGTACAGATGTCTTTGTGGCAACTGATGTATCTGCAAGACCTTGATATTCGTTATTGCAGATGCTCTTTTTTAGACCGTTGTATCTGCAAGACCTTAATATTTTCTGTTACAGATGCTCTTTTCTTGACCAATGTATCTGCAACTTGCTTTTCTTCGAACTTGCAGATACTTTTAAGCCTGCCTGTCATGTAAAATTACATCTGCATCTTGCCTTTTCTTGGATTTAAAGATACTCCCTTTACAAATTTTGCATCTACATCCCACATTTTCGATAACGTGAAGATGCTCCCCAGTAAAATTACGCATCCTTAACTTGCTCTTTCAATGCTTTGCAGATACTCCCTATCAAAATTTTGCATCTTCAATTCCCCCAAATCCATTATCTCAGATACCTTCCCCAAATACCCTTTGCGTTCTATTTACTTCACAAGTTGAGCCGATACATTACTTACAAAAAAATTGATATAAGAAATTCGAGCGAATATGGAGTGAGCGTTGGAGACACTTAGAGCGTAAATTTTTGCGTTAATGAATTTGAACGAACGTGTTTGAAGCTGCGTAGCAGCAAGTTTGAGTTCAAATTCATTTGCTTTTAGCAAAAATTTACGCTCTTATGTGTCTCCCGCTCATGGAATCTGAGCAAGAATTCTTATATCAATTTTTTGTAAGGAACGTATTGCCACCTAATGAACTAAATAGCAAGCAAATTCTTAATTGCCTCCATATAAATCAGCACAGTTTCCTCCATCTCAGAAACAAGAATAAATTCATCCGCACCATGAATACGATAATCCATACCAACCTTCTCCGGTCCAAATGCAATTATATTTTTTAATGATTTTGCATAAGTTCCACCGCCGATTACCATTGGTTCATTCTCTGTATCTCCAGTCACATCTACATATGCTTTATATAAAGCATTTACAAGTGGTGATTCTCTTGGATAAAATAATGGATCTCCGATTTCTAATATCTCAATACGTCCATTTTCGTCTTCTAATTTGTCTTCGCACATTTTACGGACATCTTCTGCCTTCAATGTCACCGGTACTCGGATATCAATTGTGCATGAAATAACACCATCTTCTGTCTTAACTATTCCATTACAAAATGTCAAATCACCATACTGATCTGCTATTTTCAGTCCTACACCTGCGCCATCACACGCAGTACCGATATGCGTATTATAGAACTTCACAAAATCATCTTCAAAACCTGCTTTTTCAAGACACTCACATGTCACACCTGCTGCATTTACTCCAAGAGTTGGGGTACTTGCATGTGCCGGTACTCCTTTTGCATAAATGCTGATTTCTCCGTTTTCTTCTGTCAATTTATATTCCTGAAGTTTTGTTTCAGCAAATGTTTTCTCAAGTTTATCTTTCAGACCGGCTTCACTTGGAATCACTGTTGTGCATGTATCACATACAGCATTTGAAACAAATCCACCATTCATGGAAATGATTTTTGTGTTTTTAGAATACGCCATCATAGCCATGTGTCCTTTTTCACCATGGATACATGGATAGCTTGCATCCGGAGTAAATCCACAGGATAATTCTTCTGCGACCTCATTATAGTGCTCCATACATTTTGATCCATTTTCTTCATTACATCCCATAATGAGACGGACACGTTTATTCATTTTAATTCCAGAATCACGCAACAATTTCATTGCATAAAGTGCCTCTATAACCGGACCTTTGTCATCTGTTGTTCCACGTCCATATACATAATCTCCATCTCTTGTAAGCTTAAATGGATCATAATTCCAGTCTCCACCTACCGGAACAATATCAAGATGTCCTGCGATTCCGATGATTTCTTCGCCCTCTCCCATCTCTGCATATCCACAATAATTGTCCAGATTTACTGTTTTAAATCCAAGCTCTTCCGCAATCTTAAGTCCTTCCTCCAGAGCTTTTGCAGGTCCCTCGCCAAATGGTTTTCCTTCCTCTGGTGTCCCCAGCTGAGAATCAATTTCTACCAATCTCCCCATATTTTCCAACATTTCTTCTGTCAATGCATGAATTTTTTCTTTCATTTCTCTATTCCTTTCTACTTGTATTTTCCCCTTTGAATTGCAAATATTTTTTATTATAACAAATATCCACATGCTTTACAATTTTCGGCAACATTTTCAACACAAATCCATTATTTTTCTACTCATTTCCTATCTCGAAAATCATAATTCGTTCACGTTTATTGTTTCCTTCAAACAAATCCATACACTCGATCTCGTCAACAAATGTCAATTCATCTACCGTCATCAGATACGCAATATACTCATCTGACGGATAGTAGAAAAACAACAACATTTGTCTTGGTTCTGCATAATATGATTGAACAATTCGAGCTATTACATTTCTCAATATTTCTATTGAAAATGGATTGAAGAAAAACATCCTGTCTTCTTGTTTTTCTAATGAATATGTTTCTGCTTTTTGAAGTAAAAATTCGGTTCTTGAACCGGAAACTGCAGTGTCTTGATTATTACAGACATCTTTGTAAATCCGTTCATCATATTCTATTCCGACACTTTTACATCTTGTCTGATAAGATAAGAAAAAATCAACCCTGCCCTTTCCACAACCATAATCGATCACGCAATTATTTTTCTTGATATACCCGCTGTTTGCCAGTCTCTCAAGTACACAATATGGCGTAGGTTCATACGGATAGCAATATTGGTCTGCTTTTGTATCATCTCTGCCACTTGTTTTTATTTTTAACAACTTATCCCAATTATACTCATTTACATTCGACATTTTTATTTATTTCCTTTGTGTAAAATGGAAAGGCTTTTGTATAAAGTAAAAAAAGACCTTACACTCTGCCTTTATCGTAAATATTATAGCATAGTGTAAAGTCTCTTTCTATTATCCGCGTGTACTATTTTTTATCACGCACACGCTCTCTGATATTCTTTTAATTTTTCTTTTGCTTCTTGATTCAAATATTTCGGCACTTGAATTTCCACTGTGACATACTGATCTCCATGCACGGATGCATTTTTCATGGAAACAATTCCTTTTCCTCTTAATCGAATCTTGCTTCCTGACTGTGTTCCTTCTTTAATCTTGCACATCACATCGCCATACAACGTGTGTACTCTTGCTTCGCCTCCGAATACTGCTGTTGTATATGGAATTTGTATCGTTGTATAAACATCCAAACCTTTTCGTTCATATCCCGGTTTATTGGCAACTGTCACTTTCAAGAACAAATCTCCGGCTTCGCCGCCCTGAAATCCCGGCTGGCCTTTTCCTCGAAGCCGTACACTTTTTCCGGTATCAATACCGGCCGGAATGTGTACTTTTAACGACTGACTGCTTCCATCTGATGGATTTTGTAATGTAATTATCTTATCACAGCCAAATGCTGCCTCATCAAATCCTACTGTTACATCTGCGTGGATATCGGAACCTTTTTGTGGTGCATTTTGATAATATTGCCCGCCAAAGCCTTTGCTTCCGCCACTTCCAAAGCCTTTGAAACCACCGGTACTTCCGCTTCTAAAACTGCCAAAACCTTTGCCGCTTTCATCACCATGGAAGATATTTCCAAACATATCATCAAAAATGTCTCCCCTGTCACTGCTGTTGAAATGATATTCGTGATAAGCGCCATTCGCATCTTGATATGCTCCGCTGTAAGAGCCGCCAAAACCAGAACCATAATTTCCTGCATTACCTTGATATGCTCCATTTGGTGCACTTCCGTCAAATGCTGCATGACCAAACTGATCATACATTTTTTTCTTTTCTTCGTCACTTAATACATTGTACGCTTCTGTAACTTCTTTGAATTTCTGTTCTGCTTCTTTATTTCCCGCATTCGTATCAGGATGATATTTTTTTGCAAGCTTCCTATAAGCTTTCTTGATCTCTGAGGCACTTGCACTTCTACTAACCCCTAATACATCATAATAATCCCTCTTTGCCATTCATATCACCTCCTGATATTTTTTCAAAGCATTGCCTTAACAGCATCTATCAACTTATTTCAAATCAACAACACGTAAAATTTTTCTCTTATTTAGAAAAAGCTCCCCAGGACTTCCCAGGGAGCTCTTTTTATCCTATCCCTCAATGGTTACAAAGTGGTTCGCTTCCACTTCTTTCTTCTCCTCTTTCTTCGGGATATCGAGTGTCAAAATACCATTCTCAAATTTTCCATGAATGTCCTTCTCTGTAACGCCTTCGCCTACATAGAATGTACGGCTTGTGCTTCCTGAATAACGTTCCTGTCTGAGATATTTTCCTTTCTTCTCGTTATCGTCTTTTTCAAGACCTTTCTCTGCACTGATAGTCAAATAACCATCTTTCAATTCTACCTGAACCTGATCTTTCTTGAATCCTGGTAAATCTACTACCAATTCATATCCATCATCATGTTCCTTAATATCTGTTCTCATTACATGTGCTGCATGTTTTCCATACAACTTTTTCTCTACATCCGGGAATGAAAAATTCATCCAGTTATCCCAATCGTTCCAATCATTTAAAAAGCTTTCTCCAAAAATACTAGGTCTTAACATAAGTCATCTCTCCTTTTTTTGAATCCATATATGTTAGCACTTTTGATTATCAAAAATGTTGTGTTCTTGAACTTTCAGATCTGAGGCTTTCTCTTTTATTTCCCTCTTCCTTTGTTCTAGTTGTACTATAGCACCTATTATTAGCACTGTCAATGGGTGAGTGCTAATTTTTTGTGAAGATTTTGTGAACGCTACAAGTCATGCAAAATGCCATCGACAGTTATGGCTTCCGCTACTGCGGAATTATCCATGTTGCCGACGGCACACCAAGAAATGCTTATGATTTAGTTTGATTTTCATCGTGACGTATTCGCATGTAAAATTGCTGCGCAGTGCCCTATCCGGCAATCAGCATACACAGTGGCATTGTCAGGATTGAAAGCAGCGTTGTCACTGTAAAAAGCTCTGTCGCATAATGATCATCATGCTCATACATAATCGCCATCGTAATCGTCATGGCACCGGCCGGACACGCTGCAGTCACTGCGGCTACTGTCCGCATCTGATCATCAATCGGCAGAAATCTCAGTAACAAACAGAACAGACCTGCCGAAACGATCAGGCGCAGTAACGCCACGAAAAAGAGTCTTCTTTTTGTCAAAACCTCCTTAAAATTCAGCTGTGTCATAATCGCGCCGGACAAAAGCATCGCCAGCGGCGTATTCATATCGCCAATGGCACCCATTGCAAAATCAATACTTTCCGGCAGACGAATCTGAAAAATAAAGAATACCATACCTGCGATGACCGCAATGAGGCACGGATTAATCAGCTTCTTCAGCTGAAAACCACCTTTATCCAACAGCATGATGCCATGTGTCCAGCAGAAAATATGAAAAACGGCGACAAACACGGTTGCATAGATAACACCGATATTTCCAAAAAGCGCATAACCAAGCGGAACCCCTATAAATCCACAGTTATCATAGGTCACTGCAAACTTCTCAATTGACAGATCATACCCTTCTCTCTCATGCAAAAGGAAATGACCAATCATAATGGAAATCAGATAACTGATGACGGCCAACACAAAAAGAAGGCCCATTTTTTTCAGCAACTCACTGTCATACTCCATCTGAAAGGAAGTAAAAATCAAAATAGGATTCACAACCAGTGTACTCAGTCTAGACAAACGCTGTTTTGTATAATCATCAATGATTCCCATCTTATAACAGATCACGCCTACAATCATAATAATAAAAATAGAAATAATCTTTCCAAATACCGTTGCAACTATCATTCGCTATGCTTCGCCTTTCTCTTTAACTGTCCATTTTTTCAACTCATATAATACTACATACCGATATTACCGGTCAACAAGCCGATCAGCACCTTCATGTCGATGACGTGAATGAAACCTTGCAGATCTGCTCCGCATTACACTTCAGAACAACCGTCGGCGCATATTCCAATCTGTTTTTCAACGTCACGCCGCGAATCGTCAGCGGCTGAAAAAGATGCGGATATAAATTCTGATTCATACTCATCCCCCATTATTTACTGTCAAATATATCACTATGATTCTTATCTTTACTATGAGTATAGCAACAGAAAATGGTGTTGTAAAATGCCCGTTTTGATATTGAGATATAACCGCGGCGACATAACTTATTACATTTTTGCATCCGATTTATTTAAAACCCTAAAAGCAGCGAAAGGCCACAACCCAAATGGGCTGCGGCCTTTTTGATTCAGGACTTGCTTAGAATTCCTGCGCTTCATATACATTTATTTTTTACTGGATAGAAATATATTTCTTCTCTTCTACAGCAGGTTTTGCTTCTTTCTTAGGTACGAACAGTGTCAGAATACCATGTTCAAAGGATGCCTTGATATCCTCTTCTGTGATATCTTCGCCAACATAATAGCTTCTCTGACATGCGCCTGCATAACGCTCACGTCTGATGTACTTGCCTGTCTTCTTGTCTTCCTTATCTTCATCAAGACCCTTTGCTGCACTGACGGTCAGGTAACCATTATTCAATTCAGCCTTAATCTCGTCTTTCTTGAAGCCCGGAAGATCAATCTCAAGTTCATAGCCATTGTCCAGTTCCTTGATATCTGTCTTCATCAGATTGCCTGCATGGTGACCATACAGTTTCTTCTCTGCCTTATCTTCTGCTCTGTTGTCATAATAAAATGGAAAATCAAAGAAATCATCAAATAAATTATTGTTAAAAATGCTAGGTAACATAAGTCATATCTCCTTTTCAATCAAATATCTATATTCCAATCTGTTAACTGTTATTGTCTAAAAACATCTGAGCCGATGAATCATTATCCCTCAATGGATATATATTTCTTCTGCTCTACTGCAGGCTTTGCTTCCTCTTTCGGAATTTCAAGCTTCAAGGTGCCATCCTCGAACTTAGCCTTGATGTCTTCCTGTTTAACACCTTCACCAACATAGAAGCTTCTGCTGCATGAACCGCTGTAACGTTCACGTCTGAGATACTTGCCCTCCGAGTTCTTCTCATCTGTCTGCTTATTCGATACAGCACTGACGGTCAAGTAGCCATCCTTCAGTTCAGCTTTCACATCTTCCTTCTTTACTCCCGGCATGTTCATCGTTACTTCATAACCATGATCTGTGTCTTTCACATCTGTGGTCATCAAACCTGCTGCATTATAATTATAATTTCCATCAAATGGGAATCCAAAAAAGTCATCTAACAAATTCTCTCCAAAAATACTAGGCATTAACATAAGTCATATCTCCTTTCAAAAGATATCTTAAAATCTAATCATGCACTTTCGGATTGCTCCTGAGTGTTATCAACATTTTCAACTCCGGATTCGGAACTCTTCTTTTTGTTCCTCTTCCTTTGTTCTAGTTGTACTATAGCACCTATTATTAGCACTGTCAAGAGGCGAGTGCTAATTTTTTTGTGAAGATTTTGTGAACGCCTTGAACCATGCAAAATGGTGAAAAAAACGCCCTGCAAGTTTCTTCTACAGTAAAGCAACTTTCACATATTACCTATGAACCAGTATCCCTCTACCTCTGCACTCTTCCACTTCCATCACTGTTCATAAGTGCCAGTACTTCTTTTTCCGTCGTATAATTGATGTCCCCAGGCATCGTATGTTTAATCGCAGATGCTGCAATGGCAAATTCCAGTGCATCCGAAATACTCATTTTAGAAAGATATCCATGTAGAAATCCTGCTGCGAAGGAATCACCTCCACCTACGCGGTCAACAATATGAAGTGGATACGAACTTCCTGTATAGAGTCCTTCTTCGCTGCATACTGCTGCTGATAATGTATTATCAGAAGCACTGATACTTTTTCTCAATGTCGTGATCAGGCACTTCAACTGATATTTTTCCAACACTTTTTTCATATTTTCTTCATTTACACAGATACTATAATCTCCGTCAATCAGATCCACTCCCAGAACTGAATATCCGAGACATTTTGCTGCATCTCTTGCATTTCCAAAACAGATGTCTACATACTTCATCATTTCTGCAAGAGATTTCTGCTTTCCTTCAATATCTTCTGTCCAAAGTCTCGCTCTGTAATTCAAATCAAAAGATGTCGTAACTCCATACTTTTTTGCTTTTTTCAAAGCTTCTAGTGTAAGTAACGATGTATCCTTACTAAGGACCGGGGTGATTCCTGATACATGAAATAAATCTGCATTTTTAAATACGCTTTCAAAATTAAATTCTTCTGCCTTTGCCTCTGTAATCGCAGAATCCTGTCTGTCATATATGACGCTTGACGGACGGACAGATGCTCCGTTTTCAAGGAAATAAATTCCCAGACGCTTTCCTCCTCGAGCAATCTGTGAGCAATCTACGCCGACTTTCTGCAGCTGTCCAATTGCAGCATCACCAAGCGGATGATCTGGAAGTTTGGAAAGAAATACAGCCTGATGGCCAAATTGCGCAAGTGATGCTGCGACATTTGCCTCTGCACCTCCATAACAGACATCAAATAACTGTGCCTGTCCAAATCTCTGATTTCCGGGAGGAGAAAGTCTCAACATGATTTCTCCAAGTGTAACAACCTTTGCCATGATTTCTCCTCCTATTTTAATTTCTTCCTTGCCTCTGAAACGAGTTCTACCGCTTCACGGACCAGTTTTTCAATTTCATCATATTTTCCTTCACATATCAGATCCTTTTTCACCATCCAGCTTCCGCCGCATGCAAGAATTGCCGGACACTCTAAATAACTACTTACATTCTTTGGATTGATCCCTCCTGTCGGCATGAATCTTATATTAGAATACGGAGCTGAAATTGCTTTAATATAATTCAGTCCACCTGCCGGTTCTGCCGGGAAAAATTTCACAACACTAAGCCCAAACTCCATAGCCACTTCTACATCACTTGGTGTAGAACATCCGGGAATGATTGGAATTCCTCGTTTCACACAATAATCTACGACTGTAGGATTTAATCCCGGGCTGACAATGAATTTTGCTCCCGCTTCAACTGCTCTGTTTACCTGATCTGTTGTAAGTACAGTTCCGGCACCAACAAGCATCTGAGGATATTTTTCTGACATCACACGGATAGCCTCTTCTGCTGCTTGTGTTCTGAATGTAACTTCAGCACATGGAATTCCACCATCACACAAAGCTTTCGCAAGCGGAGCAGCATCTTCGGCCTGGTCCAGAACAACAACCGGTATAATTCCTGTTTCTTTAATTTTTGAATAAATATTCTCCATCTTCTATAATCTCCTCTATCTATATACAACAGCCGGCAGAATTACTTATCCTGCCGGCTTCATTTATAAGTTAAAATCGGAAATACATTTCTGCATTATCATGGCAGACTCTCTTAATCATCTGTTTCAGATATTCCATATCTTTTGGATATTCACCATTTTCTACCCATGAACCGATCTTGTTGCATAGAATTCTCCGAAAGTATTCATGTCTTGGAAATGACAGAAAGCTTCTGGAATCGGTAAGCATTCCTATAAAGTTTGCAATCATTCCGGTATCTGCCAGTGCATCCATCTGATCTTCCATACCACGCTTATGATCGCAGAACCACCAGGCTGTTCCTAGCTGTACTTTTCCGCGGATTCCATCAGAATTGCTTTGATAATTTCCTGCCATAGCGGCAAGCATCGGACCATCTTTCGGATTCAGATAATACAGGATTGTTCTCGGAAGACTATCTGTAACATCCATAGAATCCAGCAGCCCTGCAAGTTGCGGTGCATAGTTGAAATCATTCAGGCTGTCACACCCGATATCTGCACCCAGTTTTTCATATAATCTTGTAGAAGTATTCCGCAGCGCACCAATATGAAGCTGCATTGCAAGAGATCGCTCTGCATACATCTGACCAAGATTCTTTAAAACAAAACCTCGAAATGCAGCTGCTTCATTATTTGTGATTGGAGTATTGCCTAATGCCTTCGTATAAATGTATGCTACTCCCTCAAGTGTCGTATCCGGACGATAGAAATCCTTTTCCAGACTATGATCCGTTACATGACATCCTTTTTCCACGAAATAATCCAGTCTTTTCTCAAGGGCCTCAAACAGTCCGTGCAATGTTGTAATATCAGTTTTTGCAACTTCCCCAAGATGTGTAATATAGTTTGAAAATCCTGGATTTTCAATATCCAGTACAGAGCCCGGGCGAAATGTCGGGAGCACTTTAAATCCAAGTGTCTCGTCCTGTGCCAAAAGCTTATGATATTTCAGATCATCCGCCGGATCATCTGTTGTGCAAAGCACTTCTACATTCTGCATCCGAAGAAGATTTCTAACGGAATGATCCGGTCTTTGCAACTGTTCTTTTCCAATCTGCCAGATTTTCTCTGCTGTAGCCGGTGAAAGTGTTTCATCAATATTAAAATATCTTTTCATTTCCAAATGTGTCCAGTGATATAGTGGATTTCCTATACTGTTCTGCACAGTCTCTGCCCATGAAAGAAACTTTTCATAAGGATCTCCATCTCCCGTAACTAATTTTTCTGGTACACCATTGGCACGCATCCCTCGCCATTTATAATGATCTCCACCGAGCCATACCTGTGTCAGATTCTCGTAACACTGGTCTTCATAGATTTCTTTTGGACTCAGATGGTTATGAAAATCAATGATTGGCATAGTCTCTGCTGCATTGTGATAAAGCTCCTTTGCTGTCTCATTCGTCAGTAAGAAGTCGTCATGAATAAATGATTTCATTAAAGAGCCTCCATTTATTTTTCCCATACATATTTTTTCAAAGTTTCTCTGACTGCACCAGTTCCCTGTAGCATCTCTTCAAAATAACCACATACCTTTTCTGCAAGCCCTACTTCGTAAAGGTCCACACCAAAGATCTTCTTGTCCTTCAAAATCGGACGGATTATTTCTTCTATCTCAGCAGTTTCACCAAGCTGTATCTTAGAAAATACCGGGCTCAGGCTCTGCAACATCGGATCCGGACTAAGTTCGAATGCATTTCCATTATCATCCACAGCAAGCAGATAGCGAAGCCATCCCGCAAACACAAGTGGAATCAGCTTCAAGTCTGAAGTTTTCAACTCTTCTGATTTTTCATATGCTTTGATTGTCTCACCAAAACGGATGGAAAGTTTTTGTGAAGTATCTGTCGCAATTCGCTGTGGTGTATCCGGCATAAATGGATTTGGAATTCGAATTTTTAAAACTGTATCAATAAAATCCTTTGGGTTAATAATCTTAGGATCTGTCACAACCGGAAGCCCTTCTTTGTATCCGATTACTTCAACCAGTTGTCTAAGATCTTCATCTTTCATCTCATCGGCAATAAGCTGGAAATCCAGCAGACATCCAAATACTGCAAGAGCAGTGTGAAGTGGATTTAAGCAGGTACATACTTTCATACGCTCAACTTTATCTACTGTCTCACGATCTGTAAAAATCAGTCCGCCCTTTTCAAGTGCAGGTCTTCCATTCGGAAATGCATCTTCAATTACGAGATACTCACATTCTTCTGCATTCACGAACGGTGCAACATAAGTGTTTTTTGAAGTGATAATCGGAGCCACTTCTTCCACACCATCGTTCTGAAGTACTTCTTCCACAGAGGCATTTGGACGTGGTGTGATCTTATCAATCATAGACCATGGAAAAGATACTTCCTTTGGATTGGAAACATATTCCACAAATTCCTGTGAAACAGACTTGTTAGAAGCCCATCCCCTTGCAAATGTGAGGATGGCAGTACTCAGCTTGTCTCCATTATGAGAACAGTTGTCAGTACTTACAAATGCGATTGGTTTTCTTCCGTTTTCAAAACGTGTATAGAGAAGAGACGCTACTTTTCCCATGTAGCTGCATGGTTTTTCCGGTCCATTCTCAATATCTTTCTTTACATCCGGAACAGCCTCTCCATGTCTGTCAGTCACACTGTAACCTTTTTCTGTAATAGTAAATGTTGCCATCTGAAGGGAATCGGAAGCAAAGATTTCTTTTAGTCTTCCAAAAGCGTTTTCATTTTCACTGTCCAGTGCAAGAGACTCAACGACACTTCCCGTTACACTCTTTTCCATTGTTCCATCTGCTTTTAAAGTTACAAGGATAGAATAATCGTCATGCGGATGGTTCATCTTCTCAATAATCTCATAATCATATCCTTCTGCCACAATAAGTCCGCGCTCAAGCGCACCTGCATCCAACAAGTTCTGGACTACGTTTGCATGGAATGCGCGGAAAATATTTCCTGCACCAAAATGTATCCAGAACGGATTTTTCTTTGTAGCATCTGCAACCTTTTCACGATTGTATTTAGGAAGCTGATAACCTTTCTCTTCCCATAAAGCATGATCTTTAAGACCTTCCTTATACAACTTCATGCCTTTTCTCCTCCTTTGTGATTGCTTCCCACAACCCATTAAGATAAGTTGCCCCGAGTGCACGGTCATATAGACCATATCCTGGCATTGCCTTTTCTCCCCAGATCATTCTTCCGTGATCCGGGCGGATCGGTCCGTCAAATCCGATATCATAGAGTGCTTTCATGATCTCAAACATATCGAAGGAGCCATCTGATGAGAGATGTGCAGCTTCTTCAAAATTCGTCGGTGTATGGAACTTCAGATTACGCACATGCGCAAAGTGAATTCTTCCCTTTAAGGAACGAATCATATCCGGAAGATTATTTTCACGATTTGTTCCATAAGAACCTGAACAGAATGTAACACCATTGTGCGGATTGTCAACCATATGCATCATACGAAGAATATTTTCCTTGTTAATAATGATACGAGGCAGTCCGAACACACTCCATGCAGGATCATCCGGATGGATTGCCATGTAAATATCATATTTATTACATACAGGCATGATACGCTCAAGAAAATACTTCAGATTTTCAAAGAGCTTTTCATCGTCAATATCTTTATACATTGCAAACAGTTCTTTGATATGTTCCATACGCTCTGGCTCCCAGCCCGGCATCACTGTGCCATTCATATCGGAAGCAATCGAGCCAAACATGTCTTCTGGATTCAGTGCATCAACAGCTTCCTGTGTATAAGCGAGAACTGTTGATCCATCCGGTCGCTTACGGGCAAGCTCTGTTCTCGTCCAGTCAAAAACAGGCATGAAATTATAACATACCAGATGGATATCCTCTTTTCCAAGATTCTCCAGTGTCTCAATATAGTTGTCAATATATTTATCTCTGTCTGCACTTCCTGTCTTGATTGCATCATGTACATTCACACTCTCAATACCTGAAATATGGAGTCCTGCCGCTTCTACTTCATCTTTCAATGCACGAATACGTTCCCTGCTCCATACCTCTCCCGGATCTGTGTCATACAATGTTGTGATAACTCCTGTCACTCCCGGTATCTGACGAATCTGCTCCAATGTAACAGTATCAAATTTTGATCCATACCATCTAAGGGTCATTTCCATAACTCTGATCATCCTTTCTATAATGCCTGCGGATTTCTCGCGGTCGCATCTGTTAGTTTTCTTTCTTAATTCCCTGCAAAATGCGGTTCACCTGTTTAATGCTTTCATCGTCTGCACCCGATTGCTTGAGCAGACTTATGAGTGTCATGCGTCCCATCATTCTCTGCAGTCCCGGATTGTCTTTTACTGCATCTGCCACATCTCCGCGGTCAGAAGCTCCTTTTGCCATCATTTCATCAATGATTGCACCTGCTTTTGGATTTGCTTTAATCTCTGCTAATTTATCATTGATTGAAAAACATTCCGGATCTAACTCATCTGCATCAAACCAGTTCGTAACCGGACTACGTTTTATAAAAATGTAATCTTGGTTTTCTTCTTCCACTTTTTTCACTGTAATGCTGTCTGTACAAGAATCTGCAATTGCAGTAATCTTATGCTCACCTGAGATTGGCACATTGAATTTGAAAATTGTTTTTCCTGTCTGTGTCTCAAATTCTTTTCCATCTACAACCAATGTTATTTTGGACTGGTTGGAATATACTTTCACTTCCGTTACATCTTCTGTACGGTCTACATAGCGTTTTCCACATAAATGTACGAATGGTTCTTTCTTATTCCATGCTGCTTTATACAGGTAAAATGCATCTTTTTTTGTCTTGCGGTCAATTGTCACAAGACCTTTCTGGTTTTCTCCATGTTTGCCGCCTTCATCTCTTCCATCTGCTGCAAAATCAAATAGATTCCATACATGTGTTGCCCATAACCACGGACGTTTTTCAATCATCTGAAGGATGTGTTCATGGTATACTGCCTGATAGCTTTCTGTATAATCGCCTTTCTCCGGTACCGCTGCCTGATACTGTGGATTCGCATCTGCACCATATTCAGAAAATCCAATCACTCTGTCCGGATATTTTTCGTGATATTCATCAAAGAATTCATCGTTCTGCTCCAATTCTCCAAGATACCATCCGAAATACAAGTTATAACTATTGATATCCGGAATCTCCAGAATCGGGGAATCCGTCTCGAGCATAAATACATTTGCCATTGTAGTAAGACGCGTGCTGTCCAGTCTGTGACACAGATTATTCAATAATCTGTGGTTTTCCAAAAGGTCATCATCTACCGCACTGGCAGCTGTGATTTCATTGGAAAGTCCCCAACAGATAATGGATGGATGATTGTAATTCTGTACCACCAGTTCTTCCATCTGGGAAAGTGTATTTGCACGTCCATTTTTCATGTGCATTGTAATATACGGTATCTCTGCCCATACAATCAGTCCATTTTCATCGCACAGATCATAAAATTCTTGTGCGTGCTGGTAATGCGCCAAACGAAGTGTTGTGGCTCCGATTTCTTTTATGATTTCCATATCCTTTTTGTGATGTTCAATCGTAAGTGCATTTCCAACCCCTTTGAAATCCTGATGTCTGGAAACACCACGAAGCAGATAAGGATGTCCATTTAAAAAGAAACCTTTCTGTGGATCTATATAATATTTGCGACATCCAAAACGAGTGCTAACGATGTCTCCATTTTCCATAAATGCTTTTGCGGTATAGAGATATGGATCATCCACTCCATCCCAGAGATGTACATTTTCAATCACAAATTCTGCCTTTGCACGTCCATCTTCTAACGAAGCATTTATTTTCTCCTGATTTACTTCAAAGGTAACCATATCTGCGTCACCACATACCCAGGCCTCAACTGTCACAACAGCTTTCTTTTCTTCCAAATTAACAACCGGTGTTACTTTGATCCCCTGTGAACCGCAGTAAGCAAGCTCAAAATGTGTTTCCGGAACAATGATTAAATTTACATCACGGTAGAGTCCACCATAAAATGTAAAGTCTGCTGTCTGAGGATATACTGTCGTATTGTTCGAGTTATCAACAGAAACAACCAGTGTATTCTCTTCTTCCAGTCTTTCTGTGATTTCTACACGAAACGTAGAATATCCGCCTTCATGACGGGATATTTTTTCTCCATTCAGATAAATTTCTGCTGTCATTGCAGCTCCACAAAATTCGAGATAAGCTTTATCTGTTTCATTCTTTTCCGGTTTTGCAAATTTTTTAACATACCAGCATGTTCCACGATGATAATCATTTCCGCCATCCTGTCCGTCAACCGCATTCCAGGTATGTGGGAGAGCAATGCTCTCCCCTTCTCCCTTTGCTGCTTCCACTTCGTCAGCCGCATTTTTTATAAATTTCCAATTATCATTAAATGATACGATATTTCTCATATTTTCTAATTCCCTTCTGTCTTTGCCGCATTCTTTTTATTTTCAATACGCTTCTGTACAGCAATCATTTCTTCTTTGCCGAGCTTACAGAACTTCATAGCGATTAGTGTACAAATCCATCCTAAGATTGGAAGTCCAAATGTGATGAACATTGTCAGCCATAAAATCTGCGGTGTACAGGTTTCTCCCGGCTGTGGCATTGTCTCCGTATAACCAATCACAGCAACTGCCCCCGCTGCAATCAATGCGCTGACAGAAGAAATAATTTTGTCCAGGAAACTATAAACACCTGTGACAACTGCTGGAATATAACGACCGCTGCGGTCAAGCTCATAGTCGATGATATCTGACATAAACGATGTATTTGCTGTTGAAACACACATCATTGCGCCATTTTTACAGAATGTAAGTAAAACATAAACAATCGTCATGGCGCCCATCTGTGCAATCTTACTTGGGTCGATTGCTACAAAGAACAGAAACATCACAACAGATACACCAACGCTGATTTTTGTCCATGTAACGATTGTTCTCTGGCTTCCAACCTTTCCGGCATACTTTGCGCCTACTGCTGCAAAGATGATAGATGGAACCATTCCTATTACTGTAAGAATAGAAGAAAGTCCCATATTGCCAATTATAATACCGTAGAGCATTGTTGTGATAACTGCCTGTGTTGCTGTCTGCTGTGCCAGCTTATCAGAAGCTGCGGATACAATATAGCACTGAAGTGGACGATTATCCTTCAATACTTCAATCATATCTTTTACTTTCAGTGGTTCTTTCTTTTCCTGAAGACCAACAAAATTTTCTGGTTTGTCATATTCTGAAACTGCGATGCATACAAGAATTACTCCGATTCCTGCAATTACAAGACAAAGCTTACATGCTGCTGCCAGAAATTCAAGATTATATGTTCCACCGAATTTTGGAAGTAGAACTGCATTTAATACAATACTTAAAATCATCGGTGTCATATAGTTCACAATTGTTGTCCATACACCTACTGTCGGGCGCTGCTTCGGATCGTTTGTAAGAAGCGGCGGGATTGTCTGTGCTGTCATATTTGCCAATGTGTAACCAATAACATAAAATACATACAGAATGACAAATACTGCAACTCCAAATCCTTTTCCTGCTGTCCAGTCATACATTGCCAGAAGTGCAATTGCCTCAATAATAAAACCACTGATTAACAGAATACGGATTTTTCCGTATTTCGTATTTACTCTGTCATATACAAATGCCAGCATCGGATCTGTAATCGCATCCAGGATACGTGTACTTGTCAGTATTACTCCGACTGCTACTGTAGCAATTCCGAATCCAACGCTTGCTGCATAGCTTGCCATACCGATTAACTGGTAGATTCCCATTCCTACCAGACCATTGCAGGCATACAAAAGAATCTGCCATAATTTTGCGCGTCTATACTGAACGCCATCGATCTCACTCTGTGTTCGTTTTTTTGTTTTCGCCATAATTTTTCTCTCCCTTGTCCTCCATACATCTATTCGTTCTTTGATGTGTTTTCTTCATGATGTTACTATAGAATAATTTTGTATATTATGCTGTTCACAAATTCACAAAGATGTTCTGTAATTCATGCATATTTCATAATAGTATGAATTTCAAAACATTTTACCAAAAAATTGAACATTGAAGGTACTTTCCTAATATAGAAAAAGCAAATGAAACAGACACATCCTAATGATGTGCTGTTTCATTTGCGGTATATTTTCCGATATTCTGTTGGAGACATTCCTGTCATTTTCTGGAAACAGGTATAGAAATAGCTTCTCGTACTAAATGCAAGTTCATCACTGATTCCCTGAATCGTCTTTTCTGTACTGGACAGAAGGCTTTTTGCCCTCTCAATCTTATTCTTCTGAACATATTCCTTCACACTATTGCCAATTTCTTTTTTAAACTTATGTGAAAAATAATATTCTGTATATCCTGTATTATTTGCGAGATCTGCAATCGAAATTTCTTCTGTCAGATGATTCTTTATATATTCACACGCATTTCTCATCAAATTAGAAACAGACGGATTATTCTTCATTTCCTGTACACGACTAACATAATCATCCAACATCTCTGAACATAATCTGTTCGTATCTGCCATTGATTTGCAGCACTCAATTTTCTTGGCATAATAGTCATTCAGATCATACGCAATATCTGGAGACAACCCTCCATAAATACATGATCTGGAACATAAAGTTAGTAAAACAAGACAATTATTCTTGTGGCTACGGAGTGCATCTCCAATATTCGCCTTTACACCATGGCTTAAGGTATATGATTTTTGAAGCACTTCTTTGTACTTCAGATTTCCATCTGCCAGCATCTGGCAGAAAAGCTGTTCATTCGCCCATATTCCGGCATGAGAAGTACTTTTTACAGCAACTTTCTCTTGTCCGGATGGATTGTTTGACAAAAAAACGACCTCATTCATTGCAATCCTCTGTTGATTCAGACAATAATGAAGCATTACTGCATACTGTATCACAATATTAGAAGGGACTGTCGGAATTTTTTCAAAAATTGACAGTATTGCAATACGCAGTTTTACAGACAATTCATAAGAATCCAGTTTTTTCTGGAGAAGCAGATGATCATTCTGTCCACAAAAAACCGGACCGACTATGTGGATTCTGACCGGATTTCCATTTTCCAGTTGAAACCCGGCAATCCACATAAGACTGGCATCTGTTTCCAGCACAACTGGAACATATTTTTTTTCAGACAAATGTTGGAAGAGCAAGTCTTTAAAATTCACAAACTCAAAGAAATCGCAGGAAAACAAAGCATTCTCCCAATCTGTTTCCAACAGATTAAAATCCAGATCAAAGCTCCAATGATGCAGTTCATAATTGCAATTAATCAATTCCAGAAAGAAAGAAATCTTATCCTTTGTCTCCATACTACTTTTCTCCTTTGTATTATTCAAAATATGGTGCAAGAAGTTTTCTGTCATTATCGCAATTACAGCGTATAACTGCACCTTCCAATAATTCTGGCTGGTTGCAGACAGAATATAAGATAAACCGGCTCAGAGAAGATTTCAATGCAAGTTTATCTCCTTCTGTCGACTCAAAAAGCACCTCCTGTTCACACTTTGTCACATCTTCCAGAAATGTTTTCAGATTAATTGTATTTTTAAATGGAAACACATATTCCATAAAATGCCCTCCCTTATCTACCTGAAAGATCCAAGATATGTAAGACTCTTTTTCGGTATTCTTGTCTGTGTAGAACGGTCCACTGCAATAAGACCAAATGTCATAGAATATCCTTTCTGCCACTCAAAATTATCCAGCAAACTCCAATGAAAGTACCCTTTTACCGGAATGCCATCCTGAATACAGTTTTGAACACCCTCAAGTGCTTTTTCGATAAACGCAACTCGTCTGCTGTCATCATCTGTCGCAATTCCATTCTCTGTCACAAGCAGCGTTCCTTTAAAATTCTCTGCAACCTTGCGGATTACATGTTCAAGTGCTTCCGGATAAACTTCATAGTTCATCTGGGTAAGTTCAGCTCCTTCCGGAGAAGGCATTCCACCTTCCGGTCCAAATAAAGAACGGGTATAATTCTGTACTCCAAGAAAATCATCATTCTGAATATATGGAAGATAATGTGTGAATTCATTTTCCCATTCTTCTTCAGCAAAAGGCTCTCCTCCTGCCTGGACAACCTGCATATCATGAAGACTTAAAGTAAGTCCCACCTGAATCTGCGGTGCCAGTTCTCTAATTACTTCTTTTGCAGCCTGATGTGCTTTCATGACAAGAATATCACTCTCCACAGAACGCACTGAAGTAAAATTGGCAACTTTTTCTACGCCAAATACTTTTTTATTTTCTTCTGCTGCTTCCTTCTGCTCCTCCATCATTTTCTGTAAATTAATACCAACCTGAACTGTACCATCTGCATCATCTTTGCCGGCAGTTTCCTGCGCTTTTGCCATCTGTGCCATCATCTGGCGTTTATAGCGTTCGGCAATTGCTGTAATCTGCAGTCCCATATTTGCTTCGTTGATTGTGCAAATATAATTAATCTCATCTCCCAGTTTTTCAATCACATAGCGTGTATAACGTGCAAAATCATCAATTGTAGTTTCTGCTTCCCAGCCACCTTTACTAATCAGCCATATCGGGCTTGAAAAATGATGCAATGTAACAACCGGCTCTACCCCATATTTTCTACAACATCTGATTACGCTGCGGTAATGTTCAACTGCCTCTTTGCTGAAAACACCTTCTTCCGGCTCAATCCTCGCCCATTCCAGTGAGAAACGATAAGCATTCAATCCCGCCTCTGCCATTAATTTAATATCTTCTTCGTAACGATTGTAATGATCCACTGCATCCAGAGAAGGCTCTACATAACTTGTATGTTCCATATGTTCCATTGCCCAGCAGTCACTATTTGTGTTGTTTCCCTCTACCTGGTGTGCTGCTGTCGATGCCCCGAGTAAAAATTCTTTTGGAAAATGTGTCATTTAAATATCCTCCTTAATTCTTTATTATTTCACATGTCGCATGAATGACAACAATGTATATTCTGTATAATTTTCATATTCATAATAAATCTTTTTTCTACTTCTTGTGTTAAATAATTAAGGATGATGTTCGTTTTTTCGTTAAATACAGTCTGTATAACGAATTATAATACATTTACACGAAATTAAGAACACAAAATCATAAAATTTGTTGTATTCTTAATAAAAATAGGAAAGAAGGATTAAGATGGCAATAAGAGCAGTACAACAGATTATGCTTGGAAGCGTGACAAAAAACGAAAAAGAAACACTAGAAACATTAAACCGAATAAAAAAAGCCGGCTATGATGGGATTGAGTTGAACGGATTTATGATCCGGCCCACTTCATTTCTGGTTCGTATAATGACAAAGATGGCCGGAATGCCTGTCGGAAAAGGTGGCAATTACGACTGGGCTTCCCTTGTAAAACAAGCAGGGCTTCAGGTTGTCAGTGTCCATGAAGATCTTGGAACTATTCAGCGTGAATCTGACACTGTGATTACCGAAGCAAAAAATTTCGGTACTGACAAAGTTGTTATCACAGGAATGTACCGCTTTGATTATTCAGACAAAAACACTGTATTAAAACTTGCGCGTGATTTAAATGAAGCCGGTAAAACGCTTAAACAATCTGGAATCCACCTGCTTTATCACAATCATAACTGTGAATTTCGTAAAGTGGAGTCTGAGAAAACAGCCTATGACCTTCTGTTCGAAAATACAGATCCCGATCTGGTCGGATTCGAGTTTGATTCCTACTGGCCTACAGAAGCCGGCATATCTGCCATTTCACTTATGAAAAAATTAGGTAGCCGCATGAAATTATACCATATTAATGATCGTGGAACGAGACTGGAAGGAGCATCCATGACACCAATTTTAAAATCTGACAGTATGGAACTTGGCTATGGTAATATGAATTTGAAAGAGCTTGTAACACAGGCGTTGCGTGTAAATGTGGATGCCATTATTCTTGAGAGTCATAAAAACTGGATTGATAAATCTCCTTTAAGATCTTTGGAAGTCAGTTCTGAATTTATGAACCGTGAAATACAAGGACTTTCCTAATATAAAAAAAGCTGGTGCTTCAAACGTTTTTTACGTTGAACGCACCGGCTTCTTTTCTTTTATTACTCACGAATCTCAGGATGTTTCCATGTTGATACATTCATGTGACCTGCCGATAATGCTCCGTCTACAGGAATGGCTGCTCCTGTGATATAACGTGACAAATCACTTGCAAGGAAAAGTGCCAGATATCCACATTCTTCTGGGTTTCCAATCCGTCCTGCCGGACAGTCCTTTGCAAAAAATGCCATTGCCTGCTCCGGAGCATTTCCAAAGATAGACGTCTTCGTATATCCAGGACAGATTGCATTTACAGTAATTCCATATGGGGCATAGTCGAGTGCTGCTGCTTTCGTCATGCCAACAACTCCATGCTTTGTTGCTGTATAAAGAGCCTGTCCTCGCTGTGGGATAAGACCTGCAATGGATGCCACATTGATTAGAAATCCACCCTGACTGTGGGATTTAAAGATTGCTTCTGCCGCATATTTCATTCCGGCGAATACACCTTTACTATTGAGTTCAAAGATTTTGTCATACTCTTCCATCTCATATTCATGCAATGGACGGCCTCCTTGCCCGATTCCTGCATTATTCACAATTCCATCCAGCTTTCCATAATGCTCTACTGTTCTATCAATCAAATTTCTAACCTGACTGTTCTCACTGCAGTCCGTCTGTACAAATATTGCATCTCCACCATTCGCACAGATTTTATCTGCTACTGCCTGTCCCTGTTCTATATTTATATCTGCACAGACTACTTTCATTCTATTTTCTCCGAAAATCTTTGCAACTGCCTCCCCAATTCCGCTGCCCGCTCCTGTAACAATTGCTACTTTTCCATTTACACTTGAAAAATCCATCTTTCTTCTTTCCTTCCTTTATTCTGTGGATTACTGCTTTTTGTTTCTGTAATCCATCACCTGTTTTCTGATAATAGAATAAGAGATGTATATAAACTCAACATAAACTTTTGCTTATAAATATACAAAAAATGATGTTCCTTTTCCTGCTCTGCTCTCCACACGTATAGAACCGCCTGACAATTTGACAATTCTTTTTACAATGGACAATCCAAGTCCAAAGCCCGATGTTTCATGCGAGTCATCCCCCTGATAATAACGTTCAAAAATATGACTCACTATATCATCATCCATTCCCTGTCCCTCATCTTTTACTTCAATCCAGATGCCTTCTTCTGTCTTTCTTCCATTAATAAATACCGTTGTATGTTCCGATGAATACTTTCTGGCATTGTCTAGCAGATTCGTCCAGACTTCATCCAGTAACTCTTCGTTTCCGAAATACCATATCTCTGGAAGATTCACTTCCAGACTGATGTATTTTGTTTCAAAAGCCGGCAACTGCAGAATTGCACAATTCCTTATCTGGGAATCCAGCCGATATTTTTCTTTCTTCTGAATTAGCTCCATATTTTCAAGTTTGGAAAGTAACAGGGTATTCTGGGATAATTGGGATAAACGCCCTGCTTCTTTTGCCATAATATTCAGATATTCTTTTTCCTCTTTTTTTGGGAGCTCATTTACTGCCAAATATTCTGCCATTCCTTTTACAGAGTTAATCGGTGTCTTAAATTCATGGGAAAAATCTTTCATAAACTGCTTCTGCTGCTCATCTGCATTTTTCAGTTCTTTTACCATGCGATTAAAGTTTTCATAAATTGCTTTATACTCACCTGAATACTTTAATGATAATTCTACATCCAGATTTCCTTTTGCGACCTCATCCAGTCCATTGATCAGTTTTTCCATTCTCCGATACAACATAGCAGAAACAACAGCAAGAACAACGCCACACAGATTTCCCATGGTCTGATAGATTGCAACGCTCCATACTAAAAAATTGTCACTTTTTATATCAAAATAATAATAACGTATAGCTACCATGACCAGATAGGATGCAACTGCAAAAACATTGACGATAATCCCCAGTCCGACAGCCCAGCGAATTGTACCGATCCGCCTTCTTCCTTCACTTACCATATCTTATTTCTCCTCGATACCCAAGTCCACGTACTGTAACAATTTCAAATTCCTGATAAGAAGCAAACCGCTTCCGCAGACGGTTGATATGCGTTCTTACAGTTGTTTCATCAGAATCTGTTTCATATCCCCAAATGTCATCCAGCAATTGTGTTGTAGTAAATACTTTCTTTGGATAGGACAGAAGTTTAAATAACAAATCAAATTCTTTTTTGGGAAGTGTGATACGTTCTTCCCCACAGCTTACTGTATTGTCATCTTCGCTTATTATCAAATCGCCAATTGTAATTTTCTTTTCCAGATGAATCTGTGATCTTCTCAGAAGTGCACGTACTCTCCACTGAAGTTCTTCGTAATGCACAGGTTTTGTCATATAATCATCAATACCGATTGCGAATCCATTCTTCTTATCTTCCCATTCTTTTTTTGCTGTCAGCATGAGAATCGGAGTTGTTTTATTCATCAGCCGAAATTGTTTTACAAATTCATATCCGTCCATCTTCGGCATCATCACATCTGCAATGACCAGATCTGCTTTCTGATGTTCCAGCTTCTCCAGTGCTTCTACTCCATTGGATGCCTCCACTACATTGTATTCATTTTTCAAATGTAATTTTGTAACCAACCTTGTACTGTAATCATCTTCAATCACTAACACGGTAATCATAATTCCTAACCCCTTATTAAAAATGTAGCCTGATACCAGATATTTCTGATACCAGGCTATATTTCTTGTTACACGACCTGTTTTGCTCTTTCTTTCAAATGTTTTTTTGTCAGAAAGCCGACACGATGGTATCTAAAATCCTGCGTGTACACCGCTGAAGTTCATTCAACGTCAGCGGATATTCCACTTTGCCTTCTTTTGCATTGACAGATTTCACAATATCATCTACATCATTCTGTGAACCTGGCATAATCAGGTCATTTCCTGCCTTGATGCAGCCTGCAGAACTGGAATTTCTGTTCATCACAGTTTATAGCTTCCTGCTGTCAAGATCCTTTTTCTTCCATCCGGCAGTGTAACTTCTGCCTCTGTATTGGACGGAATCTCAATTTCATATATTGGTTTATCATTCTCATATTTCCATCCACTGACAATTCTTCCCACTGGTGATTGATAACTTGCTTTTGCATATCCCAGTTGTGGATTCGGCTGTGGTGTTATACTGATTTTTCCTTCATTTAGAGAAATCCCACAAACTCCGGAGAAAAGCCAGCCAGTCACAGCACCGTAAGAATAATGGTTCAATGATTCCTTCACTTCTCCTTTTTCATTGATTCCGTCCCAGGTTTCCCAGATTGTCGTAGCCCCCTTTTTCACTGCATATAACCAGCCAGGCTTCGTGTCCTGCAAAAGCAGTCTGTACGCTGTTTCTATATATCCATACTGCGCCAATACCGGACAAAGGGATGGTGTTGATAAGAATCCGGTATTCAAATGATAATCATTTTTTACTACCAGTGCATTCAGTTCCTCTGCTGCCTGCTTTTTCTCTTCTTCTGTCAGAAGGTTAAAAGAGATTGCACGTACATATTCTGCTTGTCTGTCAGAACTGATTTTTCCATCCTTCAGAGCAATATGCCGGAATGCTTTCTTTGCCATTTGCGCTGTTTTTCTATATGCGGAAGCATCTTCCTCTTTTCCAAGAATAGATGCAATCTCTGAAAGCATTTCTCCAGATTTTGCGAAATACGCAGTTGCCACTTTTCCCTGTGGAGTACGCATTGCATTCGTACTTTCCACATCCGGCTCGCACCACTCACCATAATCAATTCCTGTCTCGATCGTGTATCTGCGGTATGGATTTCTCTTTAACAGCTTCATTGGATTCTTCGGCTTCTGCTTTGCACGTTCTTCAAGAAAGTGATACCACTTTTGCATCATCTCATAGTTTTCTTCAAGAATTCTCTTATCCTGATATCTCTTATAAAGGACATACGGAACAATAATACATGCATCTCCCCATCCGACAGAACCAGCCAACAATTTTGAAAAGAAACTTGGATTATTATTCTTCGGTGCAATATTCGCTACCTTTCCATCCTCATACTGGTTAATTCTACATTCATCCAGCCATTTACGGATTACCGGATAACAGTCTTCAAGATAAATTCCTGTATCCGCAAATACACCCATGTCTCCTGTCCAGGCTGCGCGCTCTCTTGTTGGACAGTCTGTCGGTGCATCACAGAAATTAGACTTCTGACTCCAGATACTGTTCTTAACTAACTGATTGACATCTTCATTGGAACAGGTAAATGTTCCAAGCTGTTCCATCTTTGAATATACCGCAATGGAAGTGAATTTGGCATCGGACAAATTAATCTCTGTTTCAACCAGTGCATAACGGAATCCCCATATTGTAAATTTGGATTTGTAATGATTTTCTCCTTCTTTACAAGTATAAACAACCTGCTGTTTTGTTCCACCTTCTTTATGACGTTTTCTATCCTGAAAATTTTCTGTCGTGAAATTTCCATTTTCATCTAAAGTTTCTCCGTGTGTCAGGACAATTTTATCACCTGCATGGGCATTTACTGTAAATTCAATATAACCCGCAAGATTCTGTCCATAATCAATCACGATTTCACCATTTGGTGTTTTTATAATCTTTCCTTCAAAATGCTCACACTCTACGATTGGTACGCAGTTTGAACATACAAAATTTTCCACGCCAAAGTCTTCCACTTTCACTTCATGATAATCATCTGGCTCTTCCATCGTGGCATCGATTACTTCTCCCTGCTGCATATCATTTTCCCGGATTGGTCCAGACTGAGAAGCCTTCCAGCTCTCATCCGAGATACATACTGGCTTTCCGTCAACTTCGAGCTGGAAATAAAGTGCAATATCTTCTCCATACAGATTTCTGTCTCCATCAACACCTGAACAACTACGGTACCAGCCATCTCCCAGAATCACCTGCACTTCGTTTTCTCCTTCGTGTACCAGTCCAGATACATCGTAAGTCTGATATGCCAACCTTTTATCATAAGTATAGGTACCCGGTGCCAGCACAAAATTTCCTACTCTTTTTCCATTGATTGAAGCTTCATATAACCCATGACAAGTAATGTAAAGTCTTGCTCTACCTGCTTTTTCAAGGAAAAATGAAGTTTTCAGATAGCTTGCCGGCTTGTGCACTTTCGGATCACAGACCAGTTCCGGATTGATCCATTTTGCCACAAACTGATTTTTTTCAAGAATTCCCAGCTCAAAGACTCCTTCCTTACTCCATTCTCCTTCTTTTCCGTTTTCGTCCCAAAGACGTACTTTCCAGGAAATGTTCTGTCTGCTTTCTGCTTCTTTCCCGAATGTAGTATGCATCTCATCTGACTCTTTTTTCCCACTGTTCCAAACCACTTTTCCATCAGATACTGCCTCAATCTCATAAGCTGTCTGCTTTTTTCCCTCTTCACAGTTCCAGGAAAGATATGGCGTCCGGATATCAATTCCGATTGGATCTACTAAATGTTCTGTTCTTAAATTTACTGCTTTCATCTATACTTCTAATGCTCCTTTACAGTCTGACGACCTGTCCTTTTGTAATTCCATTTTCATTGTAAGAATCTACTCGCACAAAATACTCCTGTGCTTTCACAAGTGCCCCGATTCTTTTCTTTATCACATGATTCTTTTTTGCCTGTACATCTTCTGTATCACGGTAAATCTGATAACTGTGATACAGTTTATTCTCTTCATGTCCCCAGAGAATATTATAACCAATGGCATCCTTCTTTCCTTCAATCGTAAGAAGAAGATCCAGCCGGTCTTCACTTCTTTTCGCTGTGAACTCCGGTACCTCTGCTTTTTCTCCATTCCCCAGACCAAATACACGTACCCCGGAAATGCATGGTGCCACATCATATGGAATCTCAAGGATTGTAAGACGCAGGAAACGTACCTGGATTCCATTTTCCCTAACAATAAAATCATGTGGAAGATCTGTCACTGCCTCTGATTTATCCTCAATTGTAAAATATTCAATTCCATCTGTTGAGCCTTCAAACTTCCATCTTGTACACAACTCTCGCTCTTCAATATATCTCGGCTGTGTAACAGAGCCCTGTATTTTTCCCGGTGAAGCAATCGGAAGATCATCATCTGCAAAATTAATCTGAACGGCTCTTACGTCCATTACCTGCTCCAGATCCACCTCAAGCCACTGTCCGCTTTCTGCTGTCTTTGCCCTCCACCAGGTCTGAGAATCCTCATCTACTGTTTTCTCTGCGCCCTTTCCCTCTTCGTTGGAAGAACATTTCACAGGTTTCGCATAACTAAGGAGATACCAGTCCGGCTCTTTCCACGGATCATTGTATCCCTCTGCTACAGCTCTTGGCCAGTCTCCATAATTCTGATTGCAGAACAATTCCCCATCTGCATCAAAGCCGGCCGGCCAGATACCTACACGCCGCTCAAACTGGTGGTTTACACTGATTCTCATCGTTGAAGTGTGCCAGAGATTTCCTTCTTTATCCCACATAGTTGAACCATGTCCTGCTCCCGGCATAAATCCACCCGGATGATAGGAAAACGGATTATTCTTTGCAAGTTCAAATGGGCCAAGCGGTGAATCTGACATATAGACACCATCTGCATAGACATTATACTCAGCCCCCGGACATGCATACTGAAGGTAATATTTTCCATTCTGCTTATCCATCCACGCTCCTTCAATAAATGCTCTTCTTGTAAACATTCCCCGAATCTGTGGAATCATCTGTTTTGGTATCTGATCTACGGTAATTCCGTTCTGCTTCACAAATTCTTGGAACATCATCTCCACTTCTTCCTCGCTTTTCGGAAATTCACAATGATCCACGCCCATCCGTTCATAACCTCTTTCATAGGCATTACCAGATAAAAGGTCAATCCGTTCTGTCTTTGGAACCATCGTAACCGGATCCAGCTCGACACCCCAGACCGATGTAATATTAGAACATCCCCAATAAAAATATACTCTTCCGTCTTCATCAAAGAATAAATTCGGATCCCAGAAATCAAACGTTCCTGGAATTTCCTCATATGGTCCGTTTATAATATCTTTTGTTCTGTAATAATTACAGTTTTCTCCTTTTTTGGATGCACAGAAATAGACATAATCTCCACATACCCTTGCATCCGGTGCATAATCATAAAGAGGCAGATTATCCGGTAATCTGTAAGACTCCCAGTTCACCATATCCTCTGATACCCATACGCTAAGATTCATTGACGCGAAGATATAATATTTTCCCTGAAATAAAATCATAGAAGGATCCGCCGCTTCCCTGTCAATTTGTAATTTCCCGTGGGAGCGTGGATCCATATTGAATTGATAGCGATACGGAACGTTAATTGGATTACAATAATATTTCATATATGTTTCCTCCTGAAGAATAAAATTTCCGATAAGTAATCTTACTGTAATTGTAATTCTACTTTATCTTATTTCTTACTGCGTTCCGTTTTTCGCTAAGATGTTTATTTTTTTGTTAAATATTTTGTTGTATCAGTAATAATCATTTTTGAACATTTTTTTCTACGTCACTCTTTTTCCTCTTTCAGCACAATTTTACGACATTTCATAATAATGTGCGTAAATTCCGCCTTTTGCCAGCAGTTCTTCGTGTGTTCCACGCTCTGCGATTCCTGTATCAGCCACTACCAATATCTCATCTGCATTACGGACAGTTGATAATCTATGTGCGATCGTAATCGTGGTTCTATCTTTTGCCAGCTCATCCAGACTCTTTTGGATAAATCTCTCACTCTCGTTATCCAACGCACTGGTAGCCTCATCTAAAATTAAAATGGAAGGGTTCTTTAAAAATACTCTTGCAATCGAAATTCTCTGTTTCTGCCCTCCTGATAATCTTGTTCCACGTTCTCCTACAAAAGTTTCATAGCCATCCGGTAACTCCATAATAAAATCATGGATATTCGCTCTCTTTGCTGCAGCTATGATTTCTTCCATCGACGCACCCGGCTTTCCATATGCAATGTTATCACGGATACTTCCGCAGAATAAGTACACATCCTGCTGTACCAGACCTATCTGACTACGCAGACTCTTTAAAGTCAGTTCTCTTACATCTTTTCCATCAATTGTAATACGTCCGCCGGTCACATCATAGAACCTCGGAAGCAGTGAACAGATTGTTGTCTTTCCACTTCCCGATGGTCCAACAAGCGCAATTGATTTTCCTGCCGGAATATCAATAGACACATCCGCAAGTACCAGTGTATCGTCATCACTATAATGAAAAGAAACGTCTTCATAACGTACATGTCCTTTTACATTCTCCAGCGGCTTTGCATCCTTAGCATCTACAATCTCTGGTTCTGTCTCAACTACATCTAAGAATCTTCTAAATCCAGACAATCCTTTCTGCATCATCTCTGTTAACTCCACCAGAATCTGGATCGGACTGATAAAGATTCCGATATATAAAGCATACATCGCAAGATCAGCAGCTTCCATCTGTCCATGTGCGATCAGCCATCCGCCAAATACAAGCGTCATCAGATACATCAGTCCCTGGAAGAACAGGTTTCCACTCATAAAACTGCCCATACAACGATAATTGGCATCTTTTGAAATCAAAAATCCCTGATTACTCTTTTTAAACTTCTCCCGCTCAATATCTTCATTTGCAAAAGACTGCACTACACGGATTCCCGCTAATGTATCCTGCAGGCTTGAGTTCAAATCCCCAATCTTACGTCTGTTGTCCATAAATGTTGCCTGCATCTTGCGGTTCTGTCCATAAGAAAAAATCACCATAAATACTACCAGTATCAAAAGAGGAATTGCCAGTTTCCAGTTGATCAGGAACAAAAATACAAAAGAGCCGATGATCTTTATTAATGAAATAAATAAATTTTCCGGTCCATGATGTGCAAACTCTGAAATATCAAAAAGATCTGACACCAGTTTACTCATCATCTGTCCAGAATTATTCTTATTGTAATAAGAAAATGATAATTTCTCATAATGATCAAACAACTGCTGACGCATGTCACTCTCCATACGTGCACCCATCATATGCCCCTGGTAGCTGACATAATATTTACATCCTGTCTGAATCAAATACATTACAAGCAAAATCACTGCCATCGGCAATAAAGCTTGCAGGATTGCGGCAGAACTCTCCGTAAATAAAGTCTTCGTTAGTATCCGCAAAATCTGCGGAAATGCCAGATCCACCAGACTGATTACAGCAGCACAGATCAAGTCCAGAAAAAATACACCTTTGTACGGTCCATAATATTGAATAAATTTTTTTAATGTATGCATACCAATCTCCTTTTCTTTCAAATGAATCTGGTATATTATAGCATAAAACAGAGGCGATTGGGAACATAGTGGACCATTTGGGGACGGAGTTTAGTGGCTTTTTTGCTAGCAAAAAAGCCACTAAACTCCGTCCCCAAATGGTCTACTAACCCTCGTCCTCAAATGGTCCACCCATTCCAAACCGTTCCCTTATTTAATACACTCCATAATTATCTTCTCACATCTGTCATATCCAAGCTGTGAGCTATTCAGACACAGCGTATAATTGCTTGCTTTTCCCCATTTCTGATCCGTGTAAAAATTATAATTCGTCATACGCCTTTTATCTGTATCCGCCATCATTTTGACAGCTTCCTTCTCTTCTACATTATATAAACCCATAATTCGCTGTGTTTTTTCCGACATATTCCCATGGATAAATACATTCAGTACATCATCCCTATCCTTCAGAATATAATCTGCATTTCTCCCGATAATTACACAAGCTTCCTTATCAGCCAGTTCTAAAATAACCTTTCTCTGTGCCTCATACACGATGTCTTCTACTGATTTTCCTGTAATATCACGTCCGGAAAATGCATATGCAAACAAGCCTTTCTTCGGAGATAATTCTGCACTTTCCTGGACATATTCCGGAGATAAACCAGACTTCTCTGCAATCTCATTAATGATATTTTTATCATAATAAGCAATTCCAAGTTTCTTCGCTACTTCTTCTCCGATAAAACGTCCGCCACTTCCAAATTCTCTGCTGATTGTAATGATTCTTTTTTCCATCTCTGATTCCCCCTTAATTCAAAACATCTACTTTATTTTTTCTGATTCTCTTTAAAAATACATAGCCTGCAAGGCATGAAATTATTTCAGTAATCGGAAATGCCCACCAGATCAGCGAAACTCCCATCTGTCCACTTCTGACAAATATTGAAAAAATTCCGGCCAGCGGCAGTATAATAATGAGCTGTCTCAAAAGCGAAATAACAAGGGACTCTATCCCACCATCCAGTGCCTGATAAATACCCTGATAAGCAATATTGATGCCTGCAAACAAAAAGCTGACTGAGATTATTCTCATTGCTCCGATAAAATATTCTCTTGACTGTCCCGCATTAAACAGCGTTGCAAATGCTCCGGGGAAAATCTCTGTGATTGCAATTCCCAGAATCATTAACACAATTGTATAGATCAGACCATATTTGATTCCATCCTGAATTCTCTTTTTACTTCTCATTCCATAAGCAAATGCAATAATCGGGGTGATTGCATCTCTAAGTCCAAATGCAAGGAACAGTACAAACTGCTGAACTTTATAAAATAATCCATAGGCTGTCTGTGCTGATGGATTGAACTTCAGGATCAGATTCATCACATAAACCATAATGGACATCAATGCCTGTGCAATAATTGCCGGAAGTCCGATTGTATAGATTTCCTTGATAATTCCGCCATCCGGCTTCATGTATTTTAACCCATGCTCGAATTCCTTATTGAATTTGATATGAAAGATAAGCAATAATACTGCGGATGCTACCTGACCAATTACAGTTGCATAAGCTGCACCTTTCACTCCCATTTCCGGGCAAGGTCCAATACCATAGATCATGATCGGATCAAGGATGATATTTACAAGTGCTCCAACCACCTGGCCAATTGTGGAATAAAGAGAGCGGCCTGTTGCCTGTAATAACTTTTCAAATAAAGAAAAGAAAATAATACCAAAAGAGATTACGCAGCATATCCTCAGATAGCTGACTCCCATCTCCAATACTTCTGTATCTACTGTCTGTGATGAAATATATGCTTTCACCCCAAAGATACCAAACAATAAGCAGACCACATAAATGAGCACTCCCAGAAACAGACTGTTTCCTGCTACCTTTGCAGCTTTTTTACTATTTCCCTGTCCAAGTGTCCTTGCAAGAAGTGCATTGGTTCCTACTCCGGTTCCAATCCCCACTGCCACCATAAGCATCTGCACCGGAAATACCAGTGTCAGCGCATTTAGTGCTGCTTCACTGCCTACTCTCATATTTCCCACAAATGCACTGTCTACAATGTTATAGACTGCCTGCAATGCCATAGATAAAATCATCGGGATTCCCATCTGGACCATCAGCTTATTTACCGGCATCTCCTTCATCTTGTTGCTTTCCGCCATTTTTTTAACTCCTTTCTTTTTGGCACAAAAAAAAGTGCGCACCTTGTCATATAAGCTGGACTTACGCTGACACGCTACACACTTTTTCATGGCGATATTCATTTTTGCAAAATGAAAACGAGTAGCCGGTAAACTGGATTTACGCTTACTTGCTACTCGTTTCTTGTAATTATATTTCCTCTTTTTCAAAAAGTCAAACAAATTTTTTCTTGCATTCTCTCTTCTTTGCTGTATACAATGGCTGTTCCCCTGATGCTGTCTTTACTTGTACAGTCACTCTACAACATTGTTGACAGTATCTTCGTCGCCAGACTGTCTGAAACGGCATTAACTGCTGCATCACTAGTATATTCCATTCAGTTTTTAATGATTGCCGTAGGCGTCGGTACTTTGGTGCTGTTTTGAATATTATTCTTAATCCGATTATGATTTTCGGTCTGCTTGGCTGTCCTGCAATGGGAGTCCGTGGTGCAGCAATTGCAACCGTTATCGGCCAAATAACTGGTGCTATCACTGACTTGCTGTTTAACCGTTTCCGAAACCCGATAATCCACGTCCCCAAATGGTCTACCAAACTCCGTCCCCATATGATCATTCATCAATAATATTTCCACTCAATTCATCTACGACATCCTGAAGCTTTTCGGCACATTTTCTGCTTATTCTATGAATACGATATAAAATTACTCCATCAATTACCGCATTTATAATAAAAATAATTCCTGTCATAATCGCAGCCAGCTTTACTGTATTTGGTGAAAAGAACATCATAATAATTCCACCCACCACTACAAAGCATGACAAAATCACATCTTTTATGCAATTCACTTCAAATGCCCTTTGCATATAAATTGCTGTTTCTATACAGATAATGCCGTTAATTATAATATAAATGCTAAACACATATGAAAATAAGACTGTCGTAATTCCTGCATGGGTAATTATAAAAATTCCCAAAACACACTTCATGATTCCTTCAAACAGAGAACCCCTTGAATAAAAATCTACCCACACCCGGAAATAATAAATGAGGTCAAAAATACCATTTGCAAGTATCACTGCCCCTGCGATCATAGCTGCCACTTCCAGCGAGTCCTGTGGACGAACAATAAACACTATGCCAATCAAAAGCAGCATAAACACGTTAATCCACATATCCATCTTAATCTTTTTTATCATTTTCATAGTTACACCTTCCTTTAAAATTTTTTACTTAATTCCCAATAAACGTCAAAATCGGTACATAATATCGTACTGTCAACCAAATTCCCAGAATCCTGCTAATCCCAAAAAGTGGAACTGCTGTCAGCACATCAATTAGTGTGTGCTGTTTTGTTGTAAGTGTTGACAGCACAATTATGACAGCAATTAAAGTTGTAAATATCCGAACCCACGGATTCATTCCCTCACATGTGCAAGAAACACATATTACAAGAAAACAACTGGAACAATGCAGACTTGGTGCACAATTCAATCCTCTATAACTGCCACGATAAATAAATTTCATAAAATTGCCCCAGAAACCATCCGGAGGCACCGGTCTCTGAAAAGAAGTCGGATAGAGCAGATAACACAACACACTGAGTACAACTTCCAATATCATAGTCATCAGATAAGTACAACAAGAATATGAATCTGTCCTGAAAACGATCAGCGGATAAAAAGCAATCAGCGGAAACCAAAAACAGTAAAGCAACACCGTCCATGGAAGAAAAGGAATCTTATCATCCACCGGACGTTTTACGTCATGGATCCTGTTCTGAAAAAGCTCGCAGCCGAAATACAATAGGGTCTGGAAAGAAAGCAGAATGACTTGCACCAATATCAGTTTCATTGTTTTGACTCCAATTCTAATAAATATTCTCTTGCTAATAAAAAAAACGCCGTATAATAGTGTTACAATTTGTAACACTATTATACGGCGTTTTTTTATTTTTTACAAGAATAGGACCATTTGGTCTATTCTCCCCAGACTTCTTCTGCTATTTCTTTTACAAGCCTGAGTTTTGCCCATTGTTCTTCTTCTGTCAGTTTATTTCCAATCTCACAGGAAGCAAATCCACACTGTGGACTTAAACACAATCTGTCTAATGGAATATATCTGGCAGCTTCATTTATTCTCTTAATCACCGTTTTTTTATCTTCAAGTACCGGGGATTTTGTTGTAATAAGCCCTAATACTACTGTCTTATCTTCTGATACTTTTGCAAGTGGTGCAAATCCTCCTGATCTTTCGTCGTCATATTCAAGAAACAATGCATCTACATTTTCTTTTGCAAATACATAATCAGCTACTGTATCATATGGTCCGCTTGTAAAAAATGTGGAATGATAATTGCCTCTGCAAATGTGTGAAGTAATCACCATGTCTTCTGGTTTTCCTTCCAATGCCAAATTATTTACTTCAAGTAACTGTTGTTTTACATCCTCAAGATTTTCTCCTAATGATTTATAACGAAGTGCTGCTGCATCACCGACTACTGCACCCCATGTACAATCATCCAATTGAAGATTTCGGCACCCGGCATCATAAAATTGTTTAATGACCTCCTGATATGCTTTTCCGATATCCTTAATCAACTCCTTATTTGTTGCATAATATTTTCTTGTATTTTCCAGATTCATTGGAACAACCATCTGCTGGAATGTCTGTGCCGGTGCCGGGATGGTATATTTTGCAACTGTATTTTCATCTTCAAACTGTTTTAAAAATTTGAAATATTCTACAAATGGATGTGCTTTTGCCTTGATTTTTCCTACGAGATAGGTGTCGTCAAGCACTGCTAACTCTGCATCAAACTTTACCCCATTTCCCGTGTTTTCATGTGCAACGCCTTCCAGTCCCCACATAAAATCAAGATGCCAGAAAGTTCTTCTGAATTCTCCATCGGTGATTACATGAAATCCAAGTTCTTTCTGTTTTGCTACAACTTTTGTAATCTCTTCATTCACAATTTCATCGTATGCTTCCTGTGTAATTTCATTATTTTGAAATGAAATCTTTGCCTCCTTCAATCTCTGCGGTCTTAAAAAGCTTCCTACAAAATCGTATCTATATGGTGTTGTTATTTTACTCATAATCATGTCCTCCGTTTTTTGTTTTGAATCTGAAGATATTCTAACATCTTCACCATAACTTGAAAAATACTTAAAAATTGCAGTTTGTCATAGTTTGAAGCTATGGTGAGAACCATTTGGGGACGGAGTTTAGTGGCTTTTTGGGGCATGCCCCAAAAAGCCACTAAACTCCGTCCCCAAATGGTCCCCGTCCCAAAATGATCCCTAACTTTGCAGTTCTTCACACACTGCACGATATTTTTCTGCATAAATGCTTCCTTTCTCCCAGATAAAATCAAAATCATGCTGCATTTTAAAATCTGAGAGTTGAATTTCTCTTAGCGTCCCCTTTTTCAATTCGTCTTCAACTGCAACTTTATACATAAATGAAATTCCGCAGTCTTTCTTTAAGAATCCTATAATCGTATGCATATTTTCTACTTCTACATAATGCTGAAAGTCTTCTATCTTCATTCCTCTTGCAAGCAATAATTCTTCCAGAATATTTCTCGTTCCGGAACCGGCTTCCCTGACAAGCAGCCGTTCGTACAAAAGCTCTTTCATTGTTTTTGGATTTGCTTGTTCGAATTTATGCTCGACTGCACAAACTGCTATATAATCTTCGGTACTATATTTTCTATGTTCATAGTTCTCTTTCGGATAATTTCCTTCCACTAATGCCATATTAATATTCCCTTTATCAAGCAACGTTAACAGCTGTGCTGTATTTCCATAATGGATATGCAAATTCATCTCAGGATATTTTAACAAAAAATCTGCCAGCCGCTCTACAATCGCATATTCTCCAATTGTCATTGTAACTCCAATAGAAAGGACTTCTTTCTTGTTTTCTTGTCCTTTGATTTCATTTTTCAGTGCAAGCTGATCATTTTTCATCGTCATGAGACGCTTTTTTAATATTGCTCCTGCTTCTGTCATTTTAAGCCGCTTGTTATGATAGGAAAATAATTTGGTATCATATTCTTTCTCCAGGAAATGAATATGCTGTGATACTGCGGGTTGTGTAATATGAAGCCTCTTGGCTGCCTCTGTGAAATTCATGGTTTCAGAAACCATCAAAAATGTCTCTATTCTAAAATCTAACATGTCGTTTCCCTTTTCAATAATATATTTTTATTTTTCAATAACATTATATAATTTTTTATTATTGTTTTCCAGTGTTATACTTTGTAATTGTTTAGTAGATTTCAAGTTACTGGTCACACATAATGTAAACCGTAACGATTTCAATTACAAAACACAAAACTATTTCAAAGAAAGGAATTTATCATGAATTTTATCAAGAAAAATTTTATCGGTATTCTGGTTTGTTTCTTTATTGCCATTCCTTCCTGGCTTATCGGAAAAATATTTCCTGTCATTGGGGGACCTGTCATTGCGATTCTTGCCGGAATGGTAATCACTTGTTTCTGGACAAATAAAAAAAATGCAGAAGCCGGAATCAAATGGACTTCCAAAATCATTTTACAGACCGCTGTTGTCCTCCTTGGTTTTGGTATGAACCTCGGAGTTATTTTGCAGACTGGACGTCAGTCCCTTCCGATTATCATCAGCACAATTAGTACCTCTTTGCTTATCGCATGGCTGCTTCGCAAAGTGTTAAACGTTCCTTCTAATACCTCTATTTTAGTCGGAGTTGGTTCTTCCATTTGCGGAGGTTCTGCAATTGCCGCCACTGCACCCGTCATTGACGCTGATGATACAGAAGTGGCACAGGCAATTTCCGTTATCTTCTTCTTTAATGTCATCGCTGCTGTACTATTTCCAATCCTTGGAAATGCTCTCGGTTTTGATACTACAAGCGGAAATGCTTTCGGTATATTTGCCGGAACTGCGATTAATGATACATCTTCTGTCACTGCTGCCGCCTCTACCTGGGACAGTATGTGGAATCTTGGAAGTGAAACACTGAATACTGCTGTCACTGTGAAACTGACTCGTACTCTTGCAATCATTCCAATTACACTGGTTCTGTCCATGATTCGTGCAAAGTCAGCCGCAAAAGATGGAAAATCAACCGGAAATTTCAGCCTGAAACGTGCATTTCCAATGTTTATCCTGTATTTTATCATTGCAGCAATTATCACAACTATATGCATGAGTCTCGGCGTGAGCGCAGATGTATTCGCTCCACTGAAAGAATTGTCTAAGTTCTTCATCATTATGGCGATGGCTGCAATTGGCTTAAACAGCAATGTTGTTAAGCTGGTAAAATCCGGTGGCAAACCAATTTTACTTGGAGCATCCTGCTGGGTTGGCATTACTGTAGTCAGCCTGATAATGCAACATATCATGAATATCTGGTAAGAGTTGATTTGGTTGGTCCACCAACCCCCGTCCCCAACTGGCACCCCAACCCCCAATGGTTCACTAACCCCCTCCCCAATACTTGAATTTCTGTTGATAAATGGATATAATGCTCTTTGATTTTATAATTATTTAGGAGAAAATAGATATGAATAGTAAGTCTAACACTCAAGCGATGGAAACTGAAAAAATACCACGTCTTTTGGCACAGCTTGCAATTCCGGCTGTTGTTGCACAAATTATTAACCTTTTATATAACATTGTAGACCGCATCTACATTGGACACATTTCAGGCGTTGGTGCCGCAGCTTTAACCGGAGTCGGATTATTTACCCCAATCCTTATGTTGATCAATGCATTTGCCATGCTTGCCGGTTCCGGTGGTGCCCCACGTGCTGCAATTTCAATGGGAAAGAAGGATAACAAAACAGCTGAACAAATTCTAGGAAACTGTTTTGCACTTTTGGTTCTTATGGCCATAACCCTTACCGTAATTTTCTTTATTTTAGCACCAAAACTGCTGACTTTATTTGGAGCGAGTGCAAAAACACTCCCTTATGCTGTAGCATATGCGAGAATTTATATTCTTGGAAGCATTTTTGTCTTAATTGTTCTTGGAATGAATCCCTTTATCACAACACAGGGATTTGCCAAAATCAGCATGCTCACAACAATAATCGGTGCCGTAATCAATATCATTCTCGACCCGATTTTTATTTTCGTATTTAATCTTGGAGTAAAAGGAGCTGCAATTGCCACTGTTTTAAGCCAGGCAGTCGGAGCAATATGGATTCTCCGCTTCTTGTCTGGGAAAAAGACAATTTTACATTTGAAGAAAGAAAATTTCAAATTAGAAAAAGAGATTATTTTACCTTGTCTTGCACTTGGTATTTCCACATTTGTCATGTTGTCCACAGAAAGTATTCTTTCGATCAGCTTCACTTCCAGCCTTTCAAGATATGGCGGAGATATTGCTGTTGGTGCCATGACGATTATTACAAGCATCAGTCAGCTTGCCACCTTACCGCTTCAAGGAATTTGTCAGGGTGGTCAGCCAATTATGAGTTACAACTTTGGTGCAGGAAATAAAGACCGCGTCAAGAAAGCATTTTTTACACAATTTAAAGTATGTACAATATTTACAACCCTGTTCTGTATTATTGTAATTTCATTTCCCAGACTCTTTGCCGGAATTTTTTCCAATAATACAGAATTGATCACTTATACTGCATGGGCTCTAAAAATTTATATGGCCGGAATCTTTTCCCTCGGTTTTCAAGTCTGCTGCCAGCAAAGTTTTATGGCTCTTGGGCAGGCAAAGGTCAGTCTGTTGCTTGCCTGTTTAAGAAAACTGATTTTATTGATTCCTTTAATCTTTATCCTGCCACTTTTTATCCAGAATAAAGTATTTGCCGTCTTTTTGGCTGAACCAATCAGTGATATACTGGCTGCGATAATCACAACAATAACTTTCTTAAGCCGGTTCAATAAAATACTAGATAAAGAATAAACCATTTGATTGGGGACGGGGTTTGGTGGACCATTTGGGGACGGAGTTTAGTGGCTTTTTTGCGAGCAAAAAAGCCACTAAACTCCGTCCCCAACTGGCACT
>NZ_JAKVPP010000012.1:0-82048 GCF_022487435.1 Mediterraneibacter sp. NSJ-151
GTCCCCAAATGGTCGAAGAATATATGATGGTAACGCAACATCTTTGCAGGGAAATAGAAGGGCGGTTAATTATTGAAGAATAAGGCAGGGACGGGGGACCATTTGGTCCCCCGTCCCCAACCGGCCCTGTTATTTACTTTTTCTTCTTAATATCAGCACACTAATCACTCCTGCTGCAATCACTGCTATTGTATAAAGCATCGGTCTGGCTTCATCTCCTGTGACTGCAGCCTTCCAGTTCTTCAGCTTATTCATCGGAGTCTTCTCCCCTGAGTCCTTTCCCTTTCCACTGCCTGTAGTTCCTTTATTCGGATCTTTATCCTTATCTGGATTTTTTCCCGGATCTTTATCTTTGTCCTGGTCTTTGTTTTCTCCGCCGCTGGTATCTTCTGCTGTCTCAATGACCAGTGTCAGATCCTCACAGACTTCTTCCAGTGTCAGATATCCGTCCTTGAACTGTTCCGTAACATCTTCCCCATTCAGAAGCATCCTTGAAACCTTCCATCCTTTCTCCGGTGTGATCTGAATCTTCGGCTTTGCAAAACGATCTACAACAAAGTTATCCATGTTTCCATCGCTCTGGTCTTCTTCTCCTTCAATCACTACATCTGCATGACTTTTTTCTACACGAATATTATGCGAATCCGGTACAGTCGTACTTATGGTACTCTGGAAATTCGATGTGCTTCCTGCATCTGCTGCTAAAACAGACAGGGTTGTAAAATACACGGCAATAACTGTCGCAGCTATAATCAGAATGGTCGCAATTAGTGCAATTGTCACTCTGACTTTTCTGTTTTCCACACTTCCTGACGAAATTCCTTTTATTTCCCTCATGAAATCCCCCCTTACTCACTTTTGTCTACATAGGATATGGTAAATGTTACCATATCTGAGTACTGTCCGGCCACCGCCTTCTTCCAGTCTTCTTTTTTAATCGCGATAGTAAGAGGTGTCTCTTCCCCGGCTTTTGTATACTGCGCTGATGTAAATGGGTGGCTTCCCGCCTCGTCCCCAGCCAAAATCTGATAAGGAATTATTGCTTTTGAATTGTTGGAATTCTTCAAGTTAAAATCAGCTAACAGTGACACCTGGATACATTTTCCATCCTCAATCTGCACCTGATCTACCACAATTTTTCCATATGGAACTTCTGTCTCATTGAGCTGCATACTTGTATCTACCGGTATTGTAACCTGGTAAGCAGGATCCACATGATAGGTGACCGTTGAACTTCCTGTCGTCTGAGTGGTTGCTGCATAGGCTGGCTTTTCCACACAGGTAAACAGCACCGGAGTCAATAGTGCGAAAAAAATTCGTGTTCTGATACTTCTCTTTTTCATCGTTCTCCCCTCCTGTTACTGTGCAATTAATGTAGTCTCTACATTTGCCCCGTTCATGGCAGAACCGTCCGTGAGTGATGCTGTCGTAATCTTGATAGTCGCCGGATATTCTCCCGCTGCAAGTGCCTTGTCTAATGTCACCTCTGTAATTGCCTTCCCCGGTTCTACCATCTTTGATGTGTAGATGTTCTCACCTGTGTCGTTAAGCACAATTTCAAATGTAAAGTAACACGGGTTTCCTTCCGGATTCATCAGGTTCATCTGCACGTCTTTTTTGTCTGCCTCAATCGTAATGGACGGATAGCCCGGTATCCGGATTCCTGTCGGCTTTTCCCCGGTATCGTCTGCTGTCTGGGTCTTCGCATTTGGATCCAGATCCGGCGTAAAAGCCGAATCTGAACCTCCTTTTAATTTCATGAAATAAATCAATCCCGCAATGATGACCGCACACAGACAGATGATAATGACAATAAATATTTTATTTTTTTCTGTATGTTCTTTCATCTGTTTCCTCCTACTCAAATGTAATATCTACATTCAGATTGCTGAGATCATATCGATCCGGTCCTATTCCATGTGCATCAAATTCCAGCGTCAGACTGTCCACATCAATCTTGCTTCCGGTCGTAAGTGTATATTCACAGGTAATCGTTTTACCGTTTTTCTTCTTCAGATCCTCCGTATTTTTCTTCCACTCTGTGTGATCCTTATTATCGGATTTCGTATGGTAGGAAATTCTCAGATCTGAATAACCATCTTTTACCATTTTAATCTTGTAACTAATCCTAATCCTCATCTTTGAATAATTCTGATGTACTGCATTATAGGAAATATTCTTCATATTCAAATGGTATCTTGCCGGATTCAGTCCACTGTCTCCGGTTGTCTTTACAGAAGTCTGATTACCGTCTACATAATAAGTAAATCTGGTATACTCATGTTTATCTGTCACACGATATGTATTGCCGGAATTTGATGGTCTGTAAGAATATTTTTGGTTCGCTTTCCAGCTTGCGTATAAGGTAATATCTTTCGTGTCCTGAAGCTGCAGCTCTTTCGTACTCATGTCAAATGCTGTGTTGGCTCCTTCTTTTTTCCAGCCTTTGAACTCCCAGCCGTAACGTGTCGGATCTGACGGGAACTGGTATTTATCACCGTATTTAGTCTTTCTAACTGTCTTCGCTCTTCCGTCACCATAGTCAAATGTAACATTGTACACATTTGCCTCCCATTCCGGATAGAGTGTCACAACACCGCCGTTTACATCGGTCAGCTTTGACACCTTCTGCCGGTCAGAGTAATAAGTCTTCTTGCCCTTCTTATCCACGGTGTACCATCTCTTAAAGGAGTGGCCTTTGCAGGTGAATCCGCATTTTGGAAGTATTACATTTTCCGTGTAATTGACCGTCTTTGCTGCCATGGAGCCTTTTGCCTCCGTACCGCTTAAGATAAATGTAATCTGATATGTATTCTCTCTCCAATTCGCCTTATATGTCCGGTTATCTGTAGAACCCTGTTTTACAGACACATTGTCACTTACTCCTGAAATTTGGGTTCCGCTCCAACCAGTAAATGTGTATCCTGCCCGGACTGGATTTTTCAGTTTGAATACAGTGGTATCCACGTTGTAAGTCGTCGGATTCTTCTCCCCGGACTTCATGCTTCCGCCATTTAAGTCATAAGTAATCTGGTATGTCTCCTGCTCCCATATTGCTGTGTAAATATGACTTTCGGCCGGCATAGTCGCCGGAAGCTTGTCCACCTTCTTACCATTCTCACTCCAGTACTTGAAAATGTATCCGGTTCTTGTCGGGTCTTTTGGTACACTTATCTTATCACCATAATTTCCTTTGATTGGTGAAACAGACGTTCCTTCTCCCGTCTTGAACTGAAGGGTATATTCCATCTTCAGCCACTGCGCCTTATAGGTAAGGTCTTTATCCGGTATCGTCATTTCAACGTCTTCGTCCCAGCCAAGGAACTGGTATCCGGTTCTTGTCGGCGCTTTCGGCACTATAATATTCGCACCATAGCGTCCGGTCACGACAATCTTACTGTCGTCCTCACCCTTTTCTGCAGCGAATGTTCCGGAATCTGCGTCAAATGTGACTGTATGTACATTTCTCTTATAGTAGCACTTCACTGTCGTCTGTCCGTCTCCGGAAATGATAACTTTCTCTGTCTTCGGTTCCTCGAAACCTTTATATTTCATGACCTCTGGTGTCACTTCGCTATCCGCAGCCGCCCGTGCATGACTGCTTTCTTTCAGCGTATAACCGTCATCTTGTACATTTTGCTGATAATGTTCTACTACATAGTTGACGATGTTTGCTTCCCATTTTGCATAAAGTGTCAGATCCTGATCAGGCATATTAGTTTTGTACTCTTTCGTACATTTTTCATCTGTATACCAGCCTGTAAATGCATAACCGGCTCTTGTCGGCTTCGGTATGGACATTTCATATCTTGCTTCTACCGTCTTATCTGTCTTACCATCGTAGTTCTTAAGCGTCAGCGTATGCACATTTCTTGTGTAACGGTAAATGACCATTGTTCTTCCATCACCTTCGACTGTCACCTGCTGTTTCTCCGGTGCTGTAAATCCTTCAAAGTTCTTTACTTCCGGTGTGACAACCGTATCCGTATCAGCGTTGAAGTTCTCCTGTGCTCCCAGCGAATATCCGTCATCATTGGCATTTTGCAGACAATGCTTGACTGTGTAGTTTACACTCTGCACATCCCATTTTGCATAAAGTGTGATGTCACGTGCCGGAACCACTCCGTCAAATGCTTTTGTAAACTCTGCGTCTGTATACCAGCCTGCAAATGCATAACCGGCACGATATGGTTTTTCCTCCCATTTCTCACCATATGCAAGTTCTTTTGTCTCGCTGTCATTACCGTTATTGTAATGGATCGTTACCTGATGACGGTCACGCGTATATTTGTAATCTACATATGTGATCTCGCCATCATCTACTACATCATAGCTAACCGGCTCCGGTGCTGTAAATCCTTCATACGCTTTTACTGCAAGCGTCAGATGTTCTCCTGTTTTAGCTGTGACATTTTCTGTCCCTGCCAGATCATACTGCTCTGAATTGTCAATGGACTGTTGATAATGTCTCACCTGATAAGTCTTCATTCCGGCTTCCCATTTTGCATAGAGTGTCAGGTCATGTGCCGGCATGGTCGTCTGTACGTACGGCTGTGTCAGTGCTTCGTCCGTGTACCAGCCTGCAAATGCATAGCCTGTTTGCGACGGAGTATTTGTAATATCTGCCTCATAGCGAACTTCTGAAGTCTTGTTATCTTCTCCATTATTCAGGACATAAGTCAGATTGTAGCTGTTCCGCGTATAGTGATACCAGATATCCGGTCCGCCCCAGCCATTTACCTGTCCTGTCTTGGCCGCCGGTGAAGTAAATCCTTCATACTGTTTTGGCTGCGGAGTCACTTCTGATTCTGTCAGGCCGCTTAATACTTCTTCGTCCGTCAGACCAAAGTAAGAACCATCTACAGATTCTTTATAATGATAGACGGTATAGCTGCTCATCACCGGTGTCTGTTTTGCATAGAGCGTCAGATCTTTGTCCGGCATGGTTCCATCGAATCGATTGTTGAAATCTTTATCTGTATACCAGCCTTCAAAGCGATATCCATCCCGGATCGCTACTTCTGTAATTGCCGCACCAAATGGCATTCCGAATCCTTCCATATTATTTTCATCGACCCCGCGGTCTACCAGCTTCAGCTTATGGATATTTCTCGCATACTTATATTCAATAACTGTGTTGCCGTTTCCGTCCACTGCCACGGTCTGTGCTGCCGGTGAAGTAAAGCCTTCGTAACGCTTCACGTCCGGCGTCACTTTATCTTCCGGATATGCCGCAAAGACTTCCTCTTCATATAAGATATATGGATTTTCTTCCTCAACCGGTTTATCTAAGTCCGGATACTCTTCTTTATCTCCACCCGGGTTTTCTTCTTCTGCATCTGGCAATTTTTCCATCAGATGCCGGACTGTATAGTTGACTTTCTGCTTCTCCCATTTTGCATAGACCGTCATATCTTTTGCCGGCATCGTCTGGCCAAATGCGTTCTCACATGCCTCGTCTGTATACCAGCCTTCAAATACATAGCCTTTTCTTGTCGGCATCGGTGATGCAATCTTGTCACCATATCTTGCCGTCACTTCTGTCTGGTCTGATTCTCCTCCTTTTGCATCAAAGGTCAGTTTGTACTCATTCAGATCATAGTACACTTTCAATACAAGACTGCCATCTGCCTTAATCGTTCCCTTCGGCAGTTCACCTTTTAAGTGATAGACTTTCTCGTCAAAATCTGCTGCTTTTGCTGTGACTTCCTCTCCCATCTGTCCGGTCAGAGCCGCAGTCTCACTTAAGCTGTATCCACTGTTATCCGTATTCTGCACGTAGTATTTCACGGTATAAGTAATGCCTTCCAGTGCTTTCCATTTTGCAATGTAGGTCTTGTTCTCAGATGGAACTTCCTTTGGAACCCCAGCGCCTTCTTCGTCCTCCCAGCCAAGGAATTCATATCCCGGTCTGTAGACTGCCGGTGTCGGCATCATGGTTCCATATCGGTAATTTCCGTCTGCGATCACTTCTGTCTCAGTTCCATTCTCCTTCTCTTTTTCGGACTTAAATGTCTGTGTATATTTATTTCTTGCATAATAGTAATTGATGACCAGACTGCCGTCTGCTTTTACAGTCTCCGTAAGCTGCGGCGGTGTCACAAATCCCGTACGCTCTGCCGGAACCGGGCTTACTTCCTCTTCCGTCCTGCCACTCATTTTGACCGGAGTCTGTGCTTCATAGGTTCCATTCGTTCCTTCTATATAATCTACGACTGTATAACCCACATCGGCTGCTTCCCATTTTGCATAGACAAGTCTGTCTTCTTCCGGCATGGTTTCCGGAATTGTGTATGGAATGGTGAGATTCATGTCCTCATACCAGCCGGCAAATGTGTATCCGAGTCTTACCGGGTCTTCCGGTTTCTTGATCCCGGCATTATATTTTCCGGTAATTGCATCGACGAAAGATCCGCCATTACTCTGGAATGCAATATAGTAACCATCTCGCAGGCGGTCCCAGTGAAGCTTGATCTTTCTTGCACACGGCTTCGTATTGAAGGTACCTTCCTGGTTTTTCCATGTAATGATCATCTCGCCATCCTGCTCCGGCTCATCACCTGGATTTACACGGATAATATTGGTCGCCGGATCATACGTAAACGCACTGTTCGTCATGGAAATGTTGAAATACTTTGTATCATCTTCGTAAATCTTCTCGTAATATTTTCCGTCGTCCAGTCCGTTCTTCATGTCCATATATTGCATCTTGAAATATTCATCCGGAATCTGAACCGACTGAATCTCCCGCTTCATATTAATCTCGGCAATCTTATCCTGGGTATAAGCAAAATCCAGTACATTTTCCAGAACACCTACCCTATAAAGCGGCCACTCGTTCTCGTAAAGTGTCGGATTATAGGTAAATGCATTGGACAGTGCCTGTGCCTCGAACTTCACTTCCAGATAAATACCGATTTCCAGATACATAGCTCCCATAGCACGGCTGCTTCGTCCTGCCGATGCCGTATACTTCAATTCGTAGTAGAGGTAACCCCAGACCTGTGCATAACCGCCCACATCCGCCGAGATACCGACACTGGCGATGGACGTTGATAATAATCCCACACGCACCGTCAGTCTCACACCGGCTTTGATGCCAAGAGTTCCCATAGCATATGCCGTAAATTCATACTGCTCCTCTACCAGATCTATCGTATCATTGGTCGCCGTCCGCTCTTTGACCCGTACACAGAAGACATACTCTTTCGCATTCTTATACCAGTACGTCATTCCGATGGAAATGTTCACATTTGCGGAAACAACGAATTCCAGCTTCACCTGAATATCAATGATCAGAAGCACACGGAAATGCTGGTCTACCAGCGGACGCTTGTAGATTTCCACCCAGTCTGCCTCGTCTGCCAGAAGTTCCGAGTACCTCTCTGCCAGGGACTTGGATACGGATATTTCATCTCCGCCACTGACGAGACCTGATGCAGAATTTAGATAATCCTCGCCATTCTCCATCATATTCTTCAGCTCTTCGGTAATCTTGTTGACACCTTTTCGTAATTTCGAACTGGAATCAGATACCGGGTTTCCGGTTTCTGCAGTCTTGAAGTTGACATTTAGTCCGATTCCTGTGTATTCATATAATTCCAGAGATGCCGTTACGCGGTAATCTGCAATGTACGGAATAAATCCCCATGTTTTCCACACGGCTGAACCGTCCACATCGATGGATACTCGCACTTCCTGTTCAAATGTCGCCGTGATCATGATCTCGATGTCTGCGCCCCGGTTCACATGAATTGTAATCGGCACGCCGATCTCCAGTGCAAGCCTTAGTCCACTCACATCTCCGTCAAAATGTTTTAGTGTCGTGCCGAGATTTGCTTTTACCGTCGGTACTCCTAATTCCACACGGGAACCGCCTGCCCCACCTGCAGCTCTTGCCTTTCTCAACTGACCATAGCTTTGGCTCTGAATCATGATATCTGCATTCATATCTTCCTTGAGAGATTCCTGAAGCTCCTCAAAAGATTCTGTCTCCATTGCCGCATCAGCAACTCTTTCTGCAACTTCTGATGCAAATCCGCTGTCTACTGCCTGTGTCTCAATATCCTCTTCCAGCGCCTGCACATCTGTATCTTCCAGAAGCTCCTCACCTTCTACATTTTCCTTCTGATACACGTCCATAGTCTGACGCATATCTTCTTCGCTCACAGGAATATAGCTTACTATATATTTGTCTCCAGATAACAGCACGCTCGTAATCTCTCCATAGAGAGACACAGCTCCGCTTCCATTCTCTCCCATTGTCCCCGTATAAATTGCCAGATAATCACCCGCATCTACGGTTGTCTCACTGTCCAGATCCATAGCCTGACTCATAGCGTCATCACCAAAGGTCAGATCACTGACATTAATCGTTACACTGTTATTATCCGGGTCACCGTCCTGATCTTTATCCATAGAAAGCGGCAGCACATCCGGCATAAAGAGCACATCTTCCGGTCTGGAGCCGCGATATGTATACTTGTCACCATCCGCTCCTATAATCTCGACAAATGACACATCACTGTTGTCACCAGAGGACATATCCATGGTCGGGATCACATCACTGGAATAAATTGCGACCTGGTCGCCGACTTCTAACTGCTTCTTATAAGTAAATGTTCCGGTCGTGTCACTGCCTTCTTCGGTCAGGGAACCGTCTGTTCCAATCGTCATTGCCGCGATTGAGACTTCCTCTACTTTCTTTCCATTTACAGTCAGATTGGACAGCTCTTTCTTGTGAATATACTTAATCTCTTTATTTAACTCTACATTTTTGACTTCTTCGCGGTAGACCGTAAAATCATAGACACGGATCGTCGGGTCAAATCCTGTAAAATATAATGCCTTTTCCTGAAGCTCCAACTTATAGGCCGCCCCCGGTGTCCATCCGTTCGGATTACTGATCGTAAATGTATGGTCTGCTCCTTCGGTCACATCTACCGTAACCATTTCGGAAGAATCTGTCACGTTTTTTATCGTGAAATTTTTTCGCACCTGGTCAGGCGTCATAGCAGCACTTGTATCCGTCACCGGAATCGTAAAATCTGTTGCCACATCATTTGCTCTGGCATAAGTCGCCATGGACACTTCTTCCATCGGCTGGTTGTCTGCGTAGGAAGCATACAGTGTCACATCACTCAAAAGACGATCCTTACTGTCCACATATCTGGTGCATGCTTCATCGTAACACCAGCCAAGAAATGTACTGGACTTTTTCACCGGTGCCGGCAGATCCTTCAGAATAGTTCCTGCCTGGTACTGCTCTTCTGTTATTGTGAGCATCTGATCTGCCTGCTGCGGATTCTTCTTCGTGATAGTTCCGCCATTTGTCTCATATTTAATGTTGTACGTTGTATCTTGAAATGCAATATCAAAAGTCAGGTGATCTGTATAATCCCCCGTATAGTTCGGTTTGTCCAGAATGTTGCAGTCATATTCCTGCTGCTTATGGCTCTCATCTTTCGTAAGACTTGCGACAACCGAACCATTTTCCAGTGCCGAACCACTCTGCGGATTTCTCAGTTCATATGCAAGACTATGTAAACCACTCTTTAATTTCCAGTCATTTTCAGACTGGACTGTCACACTCACATAATCCTTGTCATATAATCCACCTGCATCCGCTTTTATCGTAAACTTATCCCCATTCGCATTGACCTTCTGTGGAATATCCACATAATAGTAACGTTCCGTCCATTTTGCATAGAGGACAACGCTGCCAGTATGATCAGCCGTACTAAGCAAATTAACCGGTTCCCCGTTAAACTCCTCATTATCATACCAGCCGGCAAACTCATATCCTGCTTTTGTGATCTTCTCTGCTCCCGGAAGTTCTGTCACCGGCTCGTCGTAATTAGACGGAGCCGTGTATCCTTCCACAAACGCTCCTCCATTTTTCTTATAGTCAATGCTGGATTCCTTCCGCACATTCGAACCCTGAGACGTTCCTTCCTCCGAATGCACAACCGGATTCTGCGTATTCGCATCTTCAGCAAATGTCGTGACCGGCACCGATGTTGCAAGCAGTGCCGCACTCAAAATCATACTGATCAGACGTTTCTTCATATGTATTATCCCTCCTCATTTTTTTCTCAAAAATAAGTGTCTATACATATTGTATCAAAAAAAATACAATCCTCACATGCCCGTTGAAAGCAAAAAAAGTGCCTATTTTACAATTTCTCTGTAAAACAGACACTTTCCATATCATATTATTGATTTACAAATTCTTTAATCTTATCGCGTTTATCAATATGTAGTTTTTCCAGAATTCCAGAGACATAGTGCTTGACTGTATTCACTGACATTCCTAGATGTTCTGCAATTTCCTTGTTCGTCCAATCCCTGCACGCCAGCATGGCTATGGAAAATTCCAGCGGAGTCAAAAGATCCGTCACTGCCTTTTGCGTCTTGGGATTGTGAATCTTCATCCAACCACGGCTAAATGCAAGTACACCATCCGCCAGCTTCTTGTACATTTCCGGCTCTTTTCTCCGGATACAGACTTCCAAAGTCCCCTGAAGCAGACCATGATACTCGATGAATGGTTCCATGAGTTTGTCCGGTCTTGCCCTCTCCCATGCCCGGGTCACCGTCTGAATTGCTTCTTCTTGTTCTTTCAGATTAATCTGACACATTGCCTGTACGCACCCCAGATAAATCATGGAAATCGGATAAACTCCGTCTGCCATCAGAAATGCACCCTGTACAACACCTTTTGCCTTTGCATAATCCTGTCTCAGATAAATCTCATGTGCTAAAAGACTCACTGCAAATAATCGTTGTCCAATTGGAAGATACGGAATGTACTGCTGAAGTGGTGGGGTTCCTTTCTCCGGCGGTATATGAAGAAATGTGCTGATTACATAAAATGCGAACAGACATGCTGACTTTACATTCACAGGCGCGTCCTCCTGCATTGCCCATGTCAGACACTGATGCACATCTTCCCTTGTATGCTGTGCTGCCTGAGGATCTCCAAGTGTAAGATTCGCAAATATATAAAGCATATCCGCCGATAACCGGAGCATCACATCATCGTGATCCAGATAATCTTTTACCATCTCCACACATTTTTCTGCCTGAGCTGAGAAGAAATAATATTCTCCCTGTGCAATCTGCGCCAGTTCCTTATCTTCTATTCTTTCAATTGCTTCTGCTGCCTTTCCCGGTTGAAATGCACTTCCAACCAAAGGAAGGATGACTCTGTCAGATGTTTTCATTTCTTTCACCACTTCTTATAAAATTATTTTCTCTGCCAATATGATCTTTATCGATAAAAGACATTTAAACAGTTTAATATATTTATATTATCAAAAACATTATTTTCATACAAGACCATTTGGGGACGGAGTTTGGTGGACCATTTGGGGACGGAGTTTAGTGGCTTTTTGCTCGCAAAAAGCCACTAAACTCCGTCCCCAATGGTCCACCCCTCTAATTCTGGAAGTTTATTTTTTCTCCTTGAATAACCGGATAGCAGATCAATTTCTGACTTTCTAAATCTTCTCTATGCATATCTACTGCACTGATCTGATGGTTTTCATATGTGTTATAATAATAAATTCCTTTTGTAGCATTGCAACAAGAAGTGTACAATGTAATCTCATATTTTCCATCTGACACTTCGCAACAACCACGCTGCTGATCTACCGAACCGAGAATGTGGAAAAACTGGCTGACACTTTCTTCCTCGGACTCACCGGAAAATGCATTTACTTTCGTAAACGCCACACGTACAAATCGAGATGATGAAGATAAATCTCCCGGAAGCCCCAATGCTCCCATTCCACGGCTATATGCATTAAGCTCGATCCCATTGCCGAAATTATTTTCCGGCTGCTTTGGAGAAAGATGCATATAATTGTTTAACTGAAACATTTGCTGCGGGAAAGGAGGATTATTGGTCAGTACTCCTAGCGGATTATCATAAATATGCATGCCATCTGCCATCGATTCTACAGTAATGGATTCTTTTTCATCTGAAATGATCCAGTGTAATTGTGCCAACGGAAATTGCTCACTAAATGGCGTATTTACAATATTAATCTGTCCAAGCAGTTTACGGACTTCCACGATTGAAGAACACTGGCTTAATATCCATGGGATAAATTCAAACTGTGCGATATTATCCACCCCTGACTGAACATTCGCATAAACTGCATTTCCCACAAAATTAAGTCCTGCCATACCAACACCTTTTTCGTTAATGGCATCATAATACAGTGGATAATCGCCTGCCACATGTGCCATTCCGATGATTGCATAATGATTTTCCATATCACCGGCATGTCGGAAATGCAACGGATAGTTGCGCGGTGTTATCGCAATCTGATCTCCGTAAGAAAATTCATAATCAAGTGTTCTTCCAAAATAAAAATCTTTTGTTTTATAAGTTGCTGCTGTACACATACTGCTTTCCTCCTTAGACATCGTATTTCTAAAACAGGTCCAACATATTATCCAAATATATTGCTTCTCTGACTTGAAGCTGATAATTTGGTTTTGTCATATAATATAGTAAAAATTCTAAAATTAATGCACTGCCAAGGCTACGACCTTCTATTTTGAAGTTTGAAAATCTCATTGGCACATAAATATTTTTTATATCATCAATACCAATAAATCCCGGATTTGTCATAGCTTTCGAAAAAAGATACCCCTGTTCTGACTCCGGTGCACGACACTGATGCTCCGGGCAATCTTCTCCCAGATTCTTCCGACTGACCGTTTCATAACAATATTTTCTGTCTTTGCACCCAAACCAACAACATTCATTGCACAAAAACTCTATCTTCTCTTTCTCACTTCCAGTCATTTGCTCCAATTTATCAAAAGCCTTATTCAACCGAAAATCCGGCACTACATAACGAAACTCTGACCTGTTTACCTCATTCATGAGCTGTTCAAATTCCGTTAATACTTTCGTGGTCGATGATACAAAATAAAATCCCGGATACTTATTTTTTAAATATTCTAATAAGAGATCAGAGTGAACAATAATACCATTCTGTTTTTCGTTGGCATTTTCAAACAGTACACACAATTCATTACACTTTTTATCTGATAAATGCTCTTCCTTCAGTAATGAATTACTAAATGTAAGCCTTGCCGAAATTCCATATTTCTGCATCATTTTCAACACCGCTTGCGAATCGCAGTCTCCAAATCCGACTCGTCCGCCTCCCCAGATGCAATCTGCCGGAGCACCATATATAGAGCCTATTTCACACCAATCATAAAAATATTCTCTATGTTTCTGAAATAATGGAAGGAATACGCTATATAATTCATAAAATTCAAATAATCCCGGAAGATGATAATATATTTTTCCCTTTTGATTTTCATTCATTTACATTTCTCTATACTTTCTATTCAAGGCTACCCTCGACATTCTATTTTTCCGGATTCACATGCACCATAATATGCTTTACCTTCGGAAAATCATTTTCTATCTCATCATGAACTTCTTCTGCAATATTGTGTGCCTGCTGCAAGGTCATAGTTCCATCCAGTGCGATTTCAATATCCACATATATTTTATTTCCAAAAATTCTTGTCTGAAGCAGATCGATTCCACGCACATTTTTATTCTTTCTTACACACGCGCGGATTGCATTTTCTGTATCCTCGTCACAAGAGTGATCTACCATCTTATCCATAGCATCTTTGAAAATACTATAGGCTGCTTTTACGATAAATACAAAGATAACTAAACTTGCAATGGAATCCATTATTGGAAATCCTAATCTCGCACCTGCGATTCCGATAAGTGCTCCAATCGAAGAAATTGCATCGGAACGATGATGCCACGCATCTGCCATCAATGCACTGGAATCAATTTTTTTGGCATAATGTCTTGTATACCAATACATACCTTCTTTACTGACAATTGATATAATTGCAGCAATCAATGCCAACATTCCTGGAACCTGAAGGTTATTATATTCTCCCTGCATTATATTATTTAATGCTTCCAGCCCGATTCCAAGTCCTGTAATAAATAAAACCAGCGACAGAATGATCGCAGCCTCACATTCCAGACGCTCATGACCATAAGGATGCTCCTTATCAGCACTTTTCGAAGATACTTTTATTCCGATGATTACTACAAATGTACTAAATACATCTGATGCGGAATGAATAGCGTCACTGATCATTGCATTGGAATGTGCTATGATTCCTGCGAAAAGCTTCAACAACGACAATACAATATTTCCAATAATTGTAATAAATGATACCTTATTTGCCACCTTTTGAAAATCACTTGTTTCCATATTCGTTACCTCCAAATAAATAAGATGTTACTGTTCACAGTATCTGTGAACAGTAACAATAAGATAGCTCTATGGCACTAATATATGTGGGAATTAAATATGATACGTTTTCCAAAAAAAAAGAAAACACCCACGAACCAGTATAAGCAACTACTGTCCCGTGGATGCAAAGATTCATTCCACTGTCACTTGTGTGACCCGACTCCATGATAATCTATCACGGTCTGCTCAGTTTGTACTGTAGTTTTATATGCAGTGCAAAGAGTTATGATAGATATATCATATGTTTTATCACTTGTCAATATTTCAAAAGAATTTATTTGCAAGTATATTTTTCAAATAATTTCAAATATTCCTGCTCCACTTCTTTAAATTCACGTACTGTATAATCAACATTTACATGAAGTTTGGGCTTTTCAGCTTCCTCTCCTTCACCTAATAAATATTTCAGATCATACCATAAAACTGCATCATCAATTTCTTTTAGTTGACGCTCCTCTTCTTCGCTTAATGTCGAACCAAGAAATTTTGTATATATAACATCGAGCAAATGCTTTTCCTGTTTGTTATATATATCCATGATTTGTTTTAACGGACGTGGAACATCTGACATATAACATTCACTCGCATCATGCAAAAGAAGTGCCAATACCAGTCGATCCTCATAGCCCCTTGCCACAGCTTCTTTTGAACACAAAATACAGTGCTCCCCAACAGACCAAAATGAACTAACCTGTCCATTTCCTCTGCAGATTAGCGGAAGTGCATGAGCAATATCTTCGATACAGATTAATTCCGGATCAGGGTTTACCGGGTCAAAATGTTTCCTTGTATATGTAGTAATATAACTCATCTTTTTTTCCTCCTAGTGCCATTTTGGGACGGGATTTTCCGGCTTTTTTGCAAGCAAAAAAGCCGGAAAACCCCGTCCCTGTCGGCTTATACCATTTGTACAACCCATACGTTACTTTTTACCATAAAATATCCAATCACTACTTTTATCAGCTCTGTTGCCTGAACCAGGAAATATACACTCACAATTCCAAGTCCTGTATAATGTGCCAGAATAAATGCTGATGGCACTACAACTACCCATGTAAATACTGAATCGAATAAAAACGTAACCATCGTCTTTCCTCCCGAACGCAGAGTAAAGTAAGATGAATGGCTGAAAGCACAAAACGGCATAATAATCGCTGAAACAGCAATAAAACTCTTAGCCAATGCTTTAATCTGTTCGGAAGTATTATAGATTTGTGGGAAGAATCCACCAATCAGCAACATTGCCACTGCAACAACTACACAACAAAACACACTGAAAACAATCATTTTATTGTCAGCATCCTTCGCTTCTTTTAATTTTCCTGCTCCTAAATACTGCCCGACAACAATACTGATACATGCACCAAGCTGAATATAAATAATATTAAACAAGTTTGTAATCGTTGTTGCGATATTTAATCCGGCAATAACCTCTAACCCTCGGATAGAATAGCATTGCGTTACTGTTGTCATGCCTGCTGCCCATAAAATTTCATTTAGCATAAGCGGGAAACCTTTTATAATGATTGCTTTAAACTCTGATTTTGGTATTCCTAAACCTCTATAAGCCCCTGCAAGATACCTATTTTTCTCCTTATGTGCATGAGCCCACACAATTACGATCAACGCTTCTATGTAACGTGCAATCACTGTTGCAAGTGCCGCACCGGCAACTCCGAGTTTTGGAATCGGTCCAAGTCCAAAAATCAATACATAATCCAAGATTGCATTCGTTCCAACAGCTACAAAACTGGCTATCATAGGTATCAATGTCTGTCCTGTCTCTTTTATATTCGTTGCGTAAGACTGATTTATTGCAAACGGAATCAGTCCAACCATCATAATCGCAAGATATTCCAATCCATACTGTAATGCAACTTCTGTTGCTCCGCTTCCCGTCGTATCCGTCAGATATAAGGATATCAGTGCGGAACCTTTCGTAATAAACAAAAGAATCGTTAATGCCGTCACAGTTAATGTTGCATATAATTTGAACCGAAAAGAGTGCATATGCCCCTTATGGTTTCCTTTACCAAAATATTGTGCTCCAAAAATACTTGCTGCTGACACTGCCCCAAAAATCGCCAGATTATACACGAATATCAGCTGGTTGACAATGGCTACTCCTGACATCGGCTCTGTTCCTAATTGACCGACCATAATATTGTCAAGAAAACTGACCAGATTCGTAATGGCATTTTGCAAGATCATCGGTAATGCAAGACAAAGATATCTCTTATAAAATGCTGCATCACCAATATATTTTTCTTTTAATTGCAATAACATATTATTTTCCCCTATTTTTTATATTTTGCAAATTTCTTTATCTTCTATTTTCTCTGATGTCTCAGACATATTAGAAATAATGACTGCCGCCAATATAACCGCACATCCGATTACCATACGAACGGTAACCACCTCATGAAGAATCAGTATTGAAAAGATTGTTCCAAACACAGATTCCATGGAAAGGATAATTGCAGCCTTCGTCTCATCTATATATTTCTGACATGCAGTCTGAAGCAAATAACAGATTGTCGTGCTTACTACTCCCAAATATAACACACTTAACCAGCCCTGTGTTGTGACATAAAAATCATTTTCCCCAGAAATCATAAGACTAATTGCTGATAATACAAATGCGGTAAACATCTGAACCGTATTAAGTACAGATGCCGGATATTTTTTTACAAATTCCGAAGTAAAAAATATTTGAAATGCAAATCCAACGGCACAAAATAATGTTAAACCATCTCCCAGACTTACTGTAAAATTTCCATTCAAAGAAAGTAATGCAACTCCGAGAACAGACATAACTGCTCCAACAATTCCCTTCGCACCGATTTTTTTCTTTAAAATAACAAATGCTATAAACGGCACAATAACTACATTAAGTGCTGTAAGAAATGCATTTTTTGAAGGTGTCGTATACTGCAATCCAATAATCTGGAAAGCAAATCCCATAAAAAGAGTTACTCCCATCAAGACTCCTGCTTTTATAGCTCCTGCACGGTCTTTTAATTTTTCTTCACTTTTTTGCTGCCCTCTGCTAATCACTCCCATAAGTACAGATGCGAGCAAAAATCTTACCATCATAATTTGAAAAGGCTTCATACTTTCCAATGCTATATCACTTGCCACAAAGCCTCCGCCCCATATGACTGTAACCAGTATAAGGGCTCCGATTGCCAGCCATTTCTTCATTATATTTCCTCCTAATTAATAGCTTCATCTTTTTGAACTTCTTTTCAGTGTACATTTTATTTCTTTGTAAGTCCAGTCTTTTCAAACAAATATTCTATGACTTCTGATTTTTCTTTTACTTTATATGTAAAAACGGGGTTTTCCGGCTTTAAAAAAGCCGGGAAACCCCGTCCCTAAAGGTTCATCATCCCAGACATGATGCATCCGCCTTCTGCGCCTGCCTGTTTTAGTTCTTCCCACTGTTCTTGATCAAACCGGATTCCTCCGATTGCATATACAGGAAGCTTCACCCTGCTGCAAACCTCTTTTAGAAATCCAAGCCCTCTTGGCGGAACACCTTTCTTACAGTTTGTCACATAAATATGCCCCGCTGTCAAATACGTTGCTCCAAGATTGACTGCTTCTTCTGCCTCTTCCACAGAATGAACAGAAGTACCTATTTCATTAAAATGTTTTTTCTCTTCTTCCGGAAGTTTTCTTAATTCTGCCATAGGAAGATGTATCGAAGTACATCCAAGATACGCTGCTGTTTTCCAGAAAGTATGTAAAATACATGTAACCTGATACTGTTTGCAGATTTCCATTATCCTTTCAGCCAAAATTCTATATTCCTCTTCTGACAAATCTTTTTCACGCAGGATAATTGCTTCCGGCTTTATCTGACATACACGTTCTATCTGCTCTGTAAATGGTCTTTCACACAATTTACGATTACTAACTGCTATGATTTTGAAATCCTGCCTTGCCAAATCGCAATTCATTTTTCGTCTCCTTTGTTTTTATGTATAAAATCTTTACCCGACTCAAATGAAGTCTGATTTACACGTAAATATAATCACTCATAACCGGCTGTAAATGACGCTCTAATAACGCCTGATATACCTCATCTACAGAACGTTCATCCGAAATTTCAAACTGGTCATCACCCTTATCTTCAATATCGTCCACATGACTTCCAATTCCTGTACTTACCCCCGCAGAAATTTTTGTTGCAGAAATACTTACCAGATTATCTCTGACACGTGCACACTCTCTCGTTGAAACTGTAATGCTTGCAAATGGCATAAACAGACGATATGCACAGACTACCTGTAAAAGCTGTGGCTCATGAACATCCATCGGATTGATTCTGTCATTATTAATAATCGGACGAAGTCTCGGACATGAAAATGCAATCTCTGCATGGGGATATTTTCGTTGTAAAAGGTATGCATGATATCCTGTTGCAAATGCATCTTTTCTGAAATCATCCAATCCAAGAAGTGCTCCGAAACCAACGCCTCGCATACCTCCTTTTAAAGCTCTCTCCTGTGCATTGACACGATATGGGAAGATTCTTTTATGTCCTGCCAGATGCAGCGTCTCATATTTATCCGAATTGTAGGTTTCCTGGAATACTGTAACATAATCCGCACCACATTCATGCAAATATGCATACTCATCCGAATTAACCGGATAGATTTCCAGACCGATTACTTTAAAATATTTTCTTGCAATCTTACAGGCTTCACCTATATATTCTACTGTAGATTTGCTACGGCTTTCTCCCGTAAGGATCAGAATCTCCTGCAATCCGGTTTCTGCGATCGCCGCCATTTCTTTTTCAATCTCCTGTGCATTTAATTGTGCACGGTTAATTTTGTTGTGACAGTTGAATCCACAATAAATACAATAATTCTCACAATAATTTGCAATATAAATCGGAGTAAACATATAAACACTATTTCCAAAATGTTTTCTTGTTTCCAGTTGTGCGGCCTGCGCGATTTCTTCCAGAAATGGTAACGCTGCCGGAGATAAAAGTGCCTTGAAATCTTCCGGGGTACGCTTTGAATGTGCAATCGCATTTTTTACATCTGCCGCTGTATATTTACTGTAATCATATTCCTCCATTGCACTTATTACCTGATCCATAATTTCCGAACCAATGTCTTCCATTCCCTGAAGATATGTCATATGATCAATTCTGTTTTTCTTCTGATCTTCCAGAATCTCTTCGCTTAAAATACTTTCATTAATATGTGTATTTTCCATCTTCACATCCTCCTAGTCTTCCAAAAATCCTGTCAGTGGTGAAGATGCACTTGCACCTCGTTCCAGTGTTCTTCCAAGTCCGGCAAGGTACGCGCTTCTTCCGGCCTCAATTGCTTTCTTAAATGCCTCTGCCATCTCTGCAACATTTCCTGCTGTCGCAATTGCTGTATTCGCCATAACTGCAGCTGCTCCCATTTCCATTGCCTCGCAAGCCTGAGATGGACGTCCGATTCCTGCATCAACAATAATTGGCAGGTCAATCTCATCAATTAAAATCTGTATAAAATCTTTTGTACAAAGACCTTTATTGGAGCCGATTGGTGCTCCCAAAGGCATAATACAAGCAGCTCCCGCATTGACAAGATCTCTTGCTGCATTCAAATCAGGATACATATACGGCATAACTACAAAGCCCTCCTTAGCCAGGATTTCTGTTGCTTTGATTGTCTCGTAATTATCCGGAAGAAGATATTTGGAATCTCTTACAACCTCAATTTTCACAAAATTACCACATCCAACTTCTCTGGAAAGTCTTGCAATACGAACTGCCTCTTCTGCATTTCTTGCTCCGGAAGTATTCGGAAGAAGTGTTACATTTTCCGGAATATAATCCAGAATATTTGCAAGCCCACCTTCATTAGCACGACGGAGGGCAAGCGTGATAATCTCTGCCCCCGCTTTTTCTACACATGCTTTCACAAGATCCAATGAAAACTTTCCTGATCCTAAAATAAAACGCGAATTAAATTCTTTTCCGCCAAGTGTAAATGTATCCTTCTGATTCATGATTTAAATCCTTCTTTCTATGTTATATTGTGATTTTTTAGAATAATCACCTTGTTTTTTAATCCCAAGATGCCCTTTTAGACATCCTCTTCTCCAAGAAGTAGGCGTGTGATCATATTTGCCTCATGCCCCGCACAGATTGCCACCCTTGGAGCCATCAATCCGTTTCCATAAGTCGGCTCTGTCACACGATCTCCACACAAGTAAAAATTTTTCATCATTCTCTTCGTACAAATCGTATTGCTACTCTCATAACCGGCCATTCCTGTTGCTGACACAAGCTTCTTTTCCGGAAAATATTCCAGAATCCCATTTACAAGCATCGCCTTTGCCTCTGGATTATCAAATGCCTCGCAGACAATCTGTGCATCCTCAAACAGCTCTTTCAGATTCGCTTCCGTCACCTTCACACAATCCGTGCGAATATCCAGATAAGGATTGATTTTCAAAAGCAACGATTTCAATGCATCTGTTTTTGGCATTCCTATATGCTCCATAAAATATTGCTGCCTGTTCAAATTTGTAATATCCACGACATCAAAATCTATCAAATGTAAACGCCCTACACCGATTCTTGCAAGCGAATAAGCCACATTCGAGCCCAATCCGCCCAGTCCCGCTATTGTCACCTGTCCTTGCGACAATAATTTCTGCTTTTCCGATGAATGTCGTTCATTCAGTGCCGCTTCAATTTCTTCTTTACTTAATATTTTTTCAGATGCCATTTGATATCAGCCCCCTCCTACAAATGTCACAACCTCCAGACGATCGCCGTCTTTGAGCATTGTATCCGAGTAACTATATTTTGGCAGAATCTCTTCATTCAATTCCACCGCAATCCTTTTTATCTGATAATTATTCTGTTCCAGATAATCTGCAACACTCATTTCAGATGCCAGTTGAATCTGTTTTCCATTTACTGTAATCATAACTGCTCCTTTCCTTATGAAATGAAAAAAGAGTTCATGAAAGAAATGTACCCGTGGTGGTGCACCCCTTCATGAACTCTTGTTCAATCTCAACTTATTCAATCTTCAATTATCAATTTTGCCTGATTATAAAGAAAGAGAGATACCAACAAATGTATCTCTCTAAAGTACTGCTTTATACATTCCTACGTTGGCATTATCCAAATCAGGTTATGGGTCGAAGTTCTCAACTTCCTCTCAGCCTGGTACACAAGCTCCCCGTGTTTTCTTCACATGCTTAGTATAAAAGCTTGTCTGGGAGATGTCAACCGTTTTCTCTCCATTTGGCCGGCATTTCACATTTTATATTTCATCCAGACAAAATCATACCCCTTTAAAACCGGATCTTTCACTTCTATAATCTCACCATTCACCAGATTTCTGAAAATGCCTTCTTCCTGCATCCACGCTGTCTGCTCTCTCTCACTGAAATTAAACAGTGCTATGAAACGCTCGCCCTTATATTCTCTAAGTATTCCTAAAATGCTGTCATTGTGAACATCATAAGTATACACTTCCGCTTCCTGAGAAAAGATTTTTTCTTGTCTTCTAATCTGTTCCAGGAGGTTCAACATCTGGAATAATTGTCCCTGTACGGTAGAAAGATCTTTCCTCTTATCTGCAAGTGTCCACTGGAATGCTCCTCTGTGGAGATAACGTGAATCAGATACTTTTTCAGGATTTTCTTTATAACTATAATCATTTACCTGCCCCAACTCATCTCCACTATAAAGCATCGGAATTCCCGACTGTGTCAACATATAAGCATGCAACATCAAATCTTCCTGTATCGCTATCTGCATTTTCTCTTTGTTGCCTTCAAATCCCGCTGCTTCAATTCCACACATAGACGCTGTCGTTCCGCAAAATCTTGCATCTTGTGTTACAGGATCGTCATTATATAATTCTCCGCGGCTGACACTTCCTTCTATCTTTCCTGTGAAATAATCATTCAGATAACGTTTATGAGAAGGCTCTTCCATTCCCCATTGCTTCATGGTATCAAAATCAAGTCCCCAGCCAATATCATCATGGCAACGAAGATAATTTAAAAATGTATATTGCTTCGGCAAACGACTTACAATATCCATCTGCTTCTTCAAAAGCCGGATATCTCTTGTTGCAATACTGTTCCACGTTGTTGCCATTGTTGTAACATTATATAGCATATGACATTCCGGTTTTTCGACTGTACCAAAATACGGTACCACTTTTTCCGGCTCCATAACAACTTCACCGAGCAGTATCACACTCGGGCAGACGATTTCCGCAATCATGCGCATCATTCTTACAATTGTATGTACTTCTTTCAGATTTCGGCAGCTCGTTCCAAGTTCTTTCCAAATATAGGGAACTGCATCAATTCGGATGATATCCATTCCCTGGTTTGCAAGGAAAAGGAAATTATACATCATCTCGTTAAATACTCTTGGATTGCGGTAATTTAAATCCCACTGATACGGATAAAATGTCGTAAGCACATAATGACCGATTTCCGGAAGCCATGTAAAGTTTCCAGGTGCTGTTGTCGGGAACACCTGTGGAACCGTTTCTTCATATCTTGCCGGAATCTCTCCGTTATCATAGAAGAAATACCGGCTCATATATTCCCCTTCACCGGCTCTTGCACGTTTTGCCCACTCGTGTTCCTCTGAAGTATGATTCATCACAAAATCCATGCACACATTCATATCATTTTCATGACATTTTTCTGTCAATCTTGCCAGATCTTTCATCGTTCCCAGGTCCGGCCTCACCTTCCTGAAATCTGCCACTGCATATCCGCCATCTGATTTTCCTTTCGGAGTATCCAAAAATGGCATAAGATGAATACAATTTACATTACACTCTTTTAAATATGGTAACTTTTTCTCTACACCTTTCAGATTGCCGGCAAAGTTGTCAATGTATAACATCATGCCAAGCATTTCTTTTTCTTTAAACCAGTCAGGATTCTTCTCTTTCTTAGCATCTCTCTTTTTTAATTCTGTGCCACGCTTTGAATAATAATCATACATCTGCTTACAAAGTTCTGCATACATTGCATCATTTCCATACAACTCCATGTAAAGCCAGCGCAGTTCATCCTGATGCTTTTCCATACGTTGCGTAAATATTTTTTCTATATTATTCACATTTCTCATCACTTTCTATTTCATTATCAACAATTTGATATATTTATTCCCTCACAAAACAATACTGATATGCCTGATATTCTCCCAATTCCACAGGCAATGGCATACCTCCATACATAAGTGCTGAGCCGGTATACCTTTTTCCACTTTTCTCTTCCCGATACACGGCTGCTTCTTCAAGTCCTTGAAGCTTAACATAATTTACTGTCATATTTCCGTGTATTGCCTGCATTACTATATTTAAAAGTACTTTGCTCTGCTCTTTTTCATCAGTGTAAACAAACTCCCATGCACAGATTTCTTCCTCTGTCGGATTAGATAAACGATAATATAATCCGTTCTGAATGATTGGCGCATAGCTTTTATATTCTGCAATCTGTTCTCTGATCTCCTGTTTCTCTTCTTCCGAAAGGTTCATAAGATTCAGCTCATATCCAAAGGTTCCGGACATTGCCACAACGCCTCTTGTATGAAGCGGAGTTTTTCTTCCTGTCTGATGATTCGGAACAGCTGATACATGAGAGCCAACTACTGACACCGGATAACCGAAGGATGTTCCATACTGGATTTGTAGTCTGTCAATCGCATCTGTATTATCGCTGCACCAGATTTGAGGAGTATAATACATCATCCCTGCATCAAATCTTCCACCTCCGCCACTGCAGCCTTCAATCAAAAGATTCGGATATCTCTGTACAAGACGCTCCAGAAAATCATAAAGTCCCAGCACATAATCATGTAACACTCTTCCCTGGTCTTTCGTAGTCGCTGAATAGATGTCCATCAAGCTTCGGTTCATATCCCATTTTACATATTCAATATTTCCCTGATCTAATACCTTGCAAATCTGACTATAAATTTCATCTACAACTTCTTTTCTTGAAAAATCAAGTACGAGCTGATTTCTGCTTCTGACCGGTCTTCTTCCCGGAATCGTCAATGCCCAATCCGGATGTTTTCGATAGAGCTCACTGTCTTCTGAAACCATCTCCGGCTCGATCCAGATACCAAACTTCACACCAAGAGCATTGATTCTCTCTATCAGATTTCCAAGTGTACCGCCAAGTTTCTTTTCATTCACAAACCAATCACCCAGTCCGCTGTTGTCATCATCACGTTTTCCAAACCAGCCATCATCCATAACAAGCATATCAATGTTTACTTCTTTTGCCGCTTTTGCAAGCTCATAGATTGTATCTCCCGTGAAATCAAAGTAAGATGCTTCCCAGCTATTGATCAATACAGGACGAACCTGTTCTTTATATTTTCCTCTGCAAATGTGCTTTCTGATACACTGATGCAGATTCTGAGATAATTGGTTCATTCCTCGTGAAGAATAGGATAATATTACTTCCGGTGCCTTGAACATCTCATTTTTCTCTAGCGGATAACGAAAAGCTTTCTCCTGAAGTCCAAGCATCATTCTCGTCTGATTTAATTGATCCTTTAACACTTCCCCTTGAAAGCATCCACTGTATACAAAGGACATCGCATAACAGTTTCCTTTATCTTCTGTCGTTTCTCTCTCAGCAAGAATCATCATCGGATTATACTGATGGCTGGAAGTTCCCCTGACACTTCCGATTTTCTGTGTTCCATGCACTACCGGAACTCTCTGGACATTTCTCTCCATCGCATGTCTACCATAAAATGTTAGAAGTTCATAATCTCCATAAAGGAAATCTAAACTTGCAGACTCTATTTTGTTCAGATAGATTTTCCCATTATTTCCATTTTTTATGCACACACTTCTTGTAATAATATCCAACTCTGAAAGAACACCATAAAGCAGAATCACTTTAACTCCTGTCACTTGATCTTCCATCAAAATTTCCAGTGTTTGCGCTTCTTCATCACTTGCATAAACTGCCGGAAGTCCTTCCAGATTATATTTTCCCTTAAGGATTGTATGACTCTTATATCGAAGATCACAGCTCATGCTTCCGTCTGCATTTTCAACTACTAAGGCAGTGCTTCTGAAATCGCCATTTCCATAGCAAGGAAACTCCTGCGGAAGTGTGTCCATAGAATAAGTACGATCTTCTCCTGCATCATACGGATTTCCTGAAAATCCTCTGTCATAATGTGTCAGAAGATAATCCATACATCCTTCTATCTTTTTTCCATAATACAGATGAAGCAAAAATCCATATTGGTCCACCTGCATCTGATATGTCGTATTTTTTGTCTGTAATGTAAATGTCCTATCTTTCTCGCAATATATAATTCCCATACCTAAAATACTCCTTTTTCTATTATAGCGAAGCAAGGGTTTCATTACTTTTTTGCTCCTGCTTCGCTATTTTTACTGTTCACACTATGTGCGACCAAAAACTTATTTCTAATTTTTATTATTTCACCGCTCCGTTTACAACTCCATTGAGGATATGCTTCTGACAAATCAGATAGAATACCAGAATCGGAAGCAATGCCAACAGATAAGATGCAAATGCCAGATTATAGTTTGTCCCAAACTGTGTCTGGAAGGTCAACTGTGCCAATGGCAGTGTATTTCCGCTTCCTGAGCCTGACATAATTACAAGTGGTGTCATTACATCGTTCCATGTGCCGAGTGCTGTCAGAACTGCAACTGTCGCATGCATTGGTTTCATAATTGGAAATACAATTTTCCAATAAGTTTTCCATGTGCTTGCACCATCCACGCAGGCTGCTTCTTCCAGTGCCAACGGGATATTCGTCAGATATCCGGAATAAAGCAACACATTCATCGGCATATAGAATACAACATACAGAATAATAACTCCTGCCCTGTTCGCCAGCCCCATCTGTGCTGTCTGCTTTACAACAGGCATCATCAAAATTGCAAATGGAACAAACATTCCGCTGACAACATAGAAATAGATGAATTTGTAAAATTTACTCTTTTTATTTCTTCCGATTGCATATCCGAGAAGAGAATGAATCAGAATAGAAAGTACAACTGTTACAAGCGTGATAAGCACACTGTTTCCAAGAGAATGCCAGAAATCTGTCACCCGCATTGCCTCTGCAAAATTTTCCAGACTGAAATGACTTGGCAACGAAAGGATTCCGCTGATGCTATTTGTCATCTCAGAAGGTTTCTTCAATGCAATTACAATTGTCATATACAATGGAAATGCAACTGTGACCAACCCAAGTAAAAGTAAAATTGTTACCGGCCAATTTACCCGTTCTTTTATTTTCATTTTTTCCATTACAGCTGCTCCTCCTTTTTCCCTGTGATCGTCATCTGTAATACAGAAATTACAACAATAACAATAAAGAATATCACTGCGTTTGCACTCTGGAATCCAAACTGACCGCCGCTCATACCATTGTTATAAATCAGATAAGAAATGGATTCTGTACTCTGCGCCGGACCGCCCTTTGTCAATGCCATAATCTGATCAAATACCATCAGAAAGTTTTTCACGCAAAGCACCATGTTAATGCTGAAGAATGGAATAATAAGCGGGAATGTCAGATGCTTGAACTTATTCCATCCTGTTGCACCATCAATTGCTCCTGCTTCGTAAATATCTTCCGGAACTGTCTGCAGCCCTGAAATGTAAATGATTGTATTCATCGCAATTGCCTGCCATGCACATACAATTACAACTGCGATCCATGCCAGTTTTGTACTGGACAGCATACTGGAGGAAAGTGTCTCACTTCCAAGCATTTCCCCGAAAGCCGGAAGAATGTATGTGAAGAAGTAATTGAAAATATATCCTACAACCAATGCTCCGAGAACATTTGGAATGAAATATGCTCCACGAAATGCACTCTTAAATTTAATTTTGCTGTTCAGTCCAAGTGCCAGGATCAGACTGATTGCATTTGTTACAATTGTAGCTACGATTGCTAATTTAAATGTAAACAGATAAGATCCTCCGACTCTGCTGTCTGTAAACAAATCTTGATAATTTCTAAGACCTACCCAGTCAAAACTTCCATAGCCTTTAAAATTTGTAAAACTATAAATCACACCTTTGATCAATGGCAATGTATTAAAACAGAAAAACAGCGCCACGATTGGAATCGTAATCAGAAGAAATGTCTTTTTTCTTCCACTCATTGATTTCTTTCCCATGCTTGAATACCCCTTCCTTAATCTTCGTTTGCATGTTCTTTCTCATAGTCTTCAACTTTACGGATGATATCACGGTTATATCTCTTCCAGTCTTTATCAAACTTTGTTAAGAATGCATCTACATCCCCCTTCATAAGGAATGTCTGAATCTGTGCATCTACTGACATCTCTGAAGGATAATAATGATCCTGATAATCTGCCATTCGCCCTTCTTCTATAAAACTTTTCACTCCATCAAGTGTTGAAGCAAGTTCAAAATCTCCTTCTTTACAAGGAACTGCTTTCTGTTCATCCAGATAACTCTGTACATTTTCGTCTTTCAAAAGAAAATCAAGTACTTCATATGCAGCTTCTTTATTCTTACAGTCTTTCATGACACTGAACTGGAGATCCACACCGGAATTCAATTTATTCTCCGACGCATCATCATTGGCAGGCATTACAAAGGAATCGATATCCATGTCCGGATTTACTGTCTGAATCTGTGGGATTGCATAACTTCCGATTGTATACATTGCAGATTCTCCATTTGCAAATGCTGTACAGGCTCCATTGTAATCATAAGCAAAAGGATCTTTTGGTCCATATTCAAGCAGTGCTTTTATCTTTTCCGCCACTTCTCTGTATTCTTCTGAAAATGTTGTCTCCCCTTTATTCACCTGGCGGCAAACATCTGCCGGTGCAAGATCCACCGCAATCGCATTCCAAGGTGCAAGACATGTCCACGTATCTTTAAATCCAAAATACAATGGCTGGATTCCTTCACTCTGAATCTGATCACAGAGAGCAACAAATTCATCCCACGTTTCAGGAATTTCCCATCCATGTTCCTTGAACATTTCTCGGTTATACAAAACTCCTGCTGCATTTGCCACATATGGCACAGCATATACACCATCCTCCGGCACAAATTCAAGTGCCTTGTCGATATCCAGGTATGCCTGTTTGATAGAGTCCAGTCCTTCATAATCTGAAATGTCCATCAGCATGTCAGAATCAATAAAGTTAGAAAAATTGACATCTCCTCCGATTCCAATAATATCCGGTGCGTCCTCTCGGATAAAACGTGTCTTAAGAACTGTCATCGCATCATTCGGAGATTCAATTGTTAAATGAATGTCATCATGAGTTGCATTGAATTCTTCTTCAATTTTTTCAAATGTTTTCACCGCTTCCGGTTTATACTGCACAAGCTCGATTTCTATTTTTCCACTACTATCGCTCTTCTGTCCACATCCTCCAAGTATCATTGCCGAAGTCATGCAAAACATCAGTCCTATGCAGATGATTCGATTGCTCTTCTTATACATTTCATTACTCCTTCCTTTTACCATACACCTTTCATTTTGACACATTCCGGAATATTTTTGTCTCTTTATTCGGGTTTTCTATTTGATAAATAAATTCTAACATATCTTTATGCGACTGTAAATATCTGTATTTTTTATGTTTTATATCAAAATGCAATTTTCCATCTCGTATATTGAAGTTATCTAGTATTTTGATATATAATGATATCAGAGGTGATTTAAATGAGCGATTTACTTTTTTCTGTATTTCCAAATGAAAATTTTGTTGATCTTGGATTATATCAATATGGATGGGAACAATGTGCACCGGCACATTCTTTTGGTCCTGCCGCAAGAAATCATTACATTTTCCATTATGTAATTTCCGGAACAGGAACATTACTTGCAGATGATGAAAATGGAAACACCATCACTTGGCAGGTAAAAAGCGGACAGGGCTTCATGCTTTTTCCCGGACAGGTTACGACTTATATTGCTGATTCCACGCTTCCGTGGGAATACACCTGGGTAGAATTCGATGGTCTTCGTGCCCGTGAGATTGTTACAACCGCAGGTCTGAGCCTGAATCATCCTGTGTATCATGCCAGTTCAAAAGAACTTCGCAATCAGATGATGGAAGAAATGCTTTATCTAAGCCGGCATCCTGAGGAATCTCCGTTTCATTTAATCGGACATCTTTATCTGTTTTTAGATTATTTTATGCGTTCTGCTGCAACAGTTCACGTAAAACAAAACGGAAGTATCCGGGACTTTTATGTCAAAGAAGCTCTTTCTTATATCGAGCAGAATTTTCAGAATGATATTTCCGTAGAAGATATTTCCGCTTCCTGCGGATTGAACCGAAGCTATTTCGGAAAAATCTTTCATGACACAATTGGACGTTCCCCTCAGGAATTTCTGATTAGTTATCGCATGACCAAAGCTGCCGAGCTTTTAAAAATCACTTCACTCTCAATCGCAGATATTGGAAATGCAGTAGGATATCCGAATCAGCTACATTTTTCACGTGCATTTAAAAATGTTTATGGGGTATCACCAAGAAATTGGAGAAATGAAAATAAATTAGAATAATGCCAGGGCGGGAGCCAACGGGGACGGGGGCAATAACATTGGGACGGCCAACGGGGACGGGGGTTAGTGGCTTTTTTGCGAGCAAAAAAGCCACTAACCCCCGTCCCCGTTGGCTCCCTTGGCCATCCTTACCTCTTGAAGAGCGTCAAAATATTTTGACCATCTTTGTACTCATAAGAAATTTCATCCATTATTTTTTTCACCATGAAGATTCCAAGGCCGCCGATTTCACGTTCTTCCAGCGGTAAACTAATATCCGGATCTGCTTTTTCTCTAGGATCATATGGGCATCCATTATCCGTAAACTGCAAAATCACTTGATTATTTGCCGAAGCACATCCAGCCTTAACGCTGGTTGCACCACTATAATAAATAATATTAGATAAAATTTCATCCACAACTACATTGATCTGCAAAATTGTTTTTGCCGGAACTTCTGCCTCGGAAAGAATTCTATCAAAAAACTCTGTCACCTCCGGCAGTTTGTCCAAAGATGGTTCAATTTTGATTTCTTTCAAATCCGGCAGCGTGTTTTTTATTTCGAGACACAGCATGGTAATATCATCAAACTGCTCCGCTTCGCCAGCAAAGGATTTCACATCTTGATGTACTGCTTCTAACAGCTGACTGCATGAACCTGTCTTAGCTGTATTAAGAGCCGCTACCATTCTGTCTGTTCCATATAGCGTATTAGACAAATTGATTGCTTCCGGCACACCATCCGTATAAACAAAGAGCCTGTCACCCGCATTCATTTCCAGCTCGTATTCCTTATATCGAATATCCTCCATACCAGCCAGTACAAATCCATGTTTATCTTTGTAAAGTTCAAATTCTCCGTCTTTACGCATAATCACCGGATATTCATGCCCTGCATTTGCACATATCATTTTTCCGGTAGATATTTCCAGAATACCAAGCCAGATGGTTACAAACATTTCAGCATCGTTATTTTCACAAAGCTGATTATTCACTTTTTCTAACACTTCTTTCGGAGACAATCCGCTCTGTGTCGCTGATTTGATCAACGTTTTTGAAATCATCATAAACATTGCCGCCGGAACACCTTTACCGGATACATCTGCCATTACCATTGCTAAATGATCATCATCCACCAGGAAGAAATCATAAAAATCACCGCCGACTTCTTTTGCAGGAGTCATAGATGCAAAAATATCAAATTCATGCCGATCAGGAAATGCCGGGAAAATACATGGAAGCATGGATTCCTGGATATGTTTTGCAACATCTAATTCCGCTCCGATACGTTCCTTCTCAGCAGTTATTTTAGAAAGGTTTGATATATAATTTTGAATCTCCTCCAACATAAAATTAAAGGAATCACTCAAAGACTCTATCTCATCTCCGGTCTTGATTTCTATACGTTGATTTTCAAAATTGTTCGTCTCTGTGATTTCCTGTGTGAAATCGGTAAGCTTGCCAATCGGTTTTGTCACCATCTTTCTGACGAAGAAAACGTACGCGACAATGGTCAAACCAATAATTGCAAAAGAAATCAACAGCATATTGGTCAGCACGGAAATTAAGTATGCCCTTACTTCACTCATATCAAGTATATACTGAATTTCTGCGATCGCATTTCCCGATTCATCGAGGATAACCGATACCCCCGTGTAGTTGTATCCATAATCATTATCCGTGACAAGTGGTTTATCAAGTCCCTTATTTTCCGCATATCTTTGCCAGATGGTGATATACTTCTCCATATCTGCCGGGTCGTCCGGATTTGCCGCATCAACATAAAGGATATCGCTTCCGTAAGGAATCTGATTTGCAGGATCATCTCCCATTTCTTCGACCATAGCGTCAATATAAAAACAAACACTATCTTCATCCGGAACTACGAGCGAAAGAAATGTAACATTACCATCTTTTTTCAGCTGGTTGAAAAGTTTGCACATTTTCTGATACTCCGGCGTCTGATTTCCGCCGTCAGAGAGAATTGTTTTTACATCTTCCACATCGATCATCGCAGCTATTGCATTACAGTTTGTCATCACACGATTCGCACACATTTCCTCAAGGTAGGATTTCGACGTTGCATAACTAAAAAGTGATGTTGCAATTGTAAGTATCAAGCCTACAATCCCCAGTGAAATGATAAATTTGGGCAAAAGTTTAATTTTCATCCTCATCCCTCCTAAAGTAATTTGTAATAAATTTCCGCATCGCAGCTGCATCTTCCTTTGCAATGAGGACAGATTAATTCCATATCATCGTACCAAATTTTTTTCGCTTCCGTTAAATAGTCGAACTGACACTTTGCAAGCGTTTTCCCTAATGGGAGAATTCCCCCAGGCTTCCAACAGACAATAAAGGTAATGTCTATATTAGCCTTTTTCATTTCCTTCGAAATAAACTGCATCATTTCTACCGCAAGTTCATTTCCCCGATATTCCCTCTTGATTCCTACAGACTGTATCTTTCCCACTTTTTTATCGGAATTAGAATATACCTCACGAAATACATTTATATCTAATTTTGAGTATTTTGCTATCTCTTCTTCATTTGTAAGAAAATAATAAATATACCCAATTGTTTCATCCTTTTCGTTTTTCAGTAAATAGAAAAATTTTTCTTGATCATTAAGCGTTGCGGCAATTTCCTCTTTTGGATAAAGATTCTTTCCCACACATTCATCGCTCAAAAAACTCGCTTCCTCAATTTCTTCTTTTTTCAGTGGTCTAAGATAAAATCTCATTCCATTTTCAAGAGTAATTGTATACATTATTCACCGCCTTTCGTACATGTCAATAATTTAATTCCCATTGAGATTGTTGATTTCTTCTGCAGAATTAGACGTTTTAAAGTCTTATAATAACAATCCAGCCATTCTGCCCACAATTTATATTCTTCATTCTCCGGCTCTGACTCTAAAAGTAATAATACATCCTCCGAGAGATAGCTAAAAAAAGTGGTAAAGATTGCTTTTTTCTTTTCACGTTCTCTTCCTGATGCCGAAACACAATCGTGCCAGACACAGATATTTTCATAGCCGCACTCTGGAAGTATGCTACAAATACTTGCTCCTACCTCGCGGTTGCCTGAATATTTATCTTTTTTCAATATTTTCAAAAACTCACCAAGCAGCCCTTGTTTATCATGGCTCAAATAGGAAGCCGAATCATTTGCCTCGATAATAACTAATTTTCCTTCTGTTTTCAGAAATGGACGAATGGATACAAGTAATTTATTTACATCACTTAAGTGCATTAAAACAAAAGAAAGATAGATCACATCAAATCCATCTATCTGTTCTGTCTTCATTATGGTGCGAAGTTTTTCTGCAAAATCCTCCGCTTCCACATCAAACGCATAGAACGAAAATTTTTCATCGCCATAGGATTGTTGCGCTTTCGTGGCAAGTTTCTCATTATATTCCAGTCCAATCACACGTGATACTACCTCTGAAGAAAAACGTTCCACTGTTTTCATTCCATCGTTACATCCGATATCAAGCACAGCCAAATTTTGTCTTCCAGAAAAAATCTGATTAAAAACAGGAGTCTCATAGCACGCCAGGAGGTTATTTTGAACACGTAGTCTTTCCATTTCTGTTTTTTCCTGAAAAACAAGCTGATTTTGCACCACTGTTCCTCCTTAAATAATCAAATATAAGTTATTAAATATCATTTTCCGCTGATAATCGCAGTATTTTGTTTTCTTTTGAATAAGCTTTAATACACCTGCATCTATCTCGTCCCCATCTGACTCAAACGGATTATACAGACTGACATTGTCACGGATACGAAGAATATAATCGCCGTCCTTTTCCAGCAGTTTGATTGAAATATAATGCTCCTTGTTCGACGCACTTCTGTTACTAAGTCCATATTTAATGATATTAAGCAGAAGCTCTTCACAAATAAAGTTGATGACAAATGCCTGCTTTATTCCAATTTTCCACTCCTCACAAATCCGTTCAAGGTCTTCGGATATCTGTGTCATGCTTTCCTTCTCTATACGATAACTACACTCTATACATTTTCCTGTCATTCCGTATTTTTCTGACACATATTTCTTAGATGAACGGAATATATATACAATAACAATCCCCAGTGTACAAAAAATTTCTGTACATACATAAGAAGCTGAAAGACCGACAATATTTTCTCTTGGGATCAATATTGTACCAATCGCAAGCAACAGGAAACAATTTCGGAGTACGGACATCGCCCCTGCAAGTTTCGCTCTTTCAATGGATTGCCAGAATGCTGTAATGATCATATTAATTCCCATAAATACCATACTAAGTGCAAATAACCGCATTGCCATAGAAGCATTTTCAACAGCACCTATATCTCTGATGCCAAAAAATTTTAAAATAAGATTTGAAAATACTGCACAGAGGGTTGCAAGAACACCGCCACTGAAAACAGCAACTATCAATGCTTTTCTAAGTACAATAAAAATACCGTCCACATCCGATTCACCCACGAAAAATGATGTTACCGTTGAGAGTGCTCCCGATGCACCTTCAAATATGCCTGCCGGAATTGTGCTGACTGTATAAATCACGCCATAAATGGCGACATAAAATGCTCCTGATTCGCCACCATATCTAAGAAGCAGTGTATTAAACACCAACATAACAACCGCACCGAAAATATTTGCAGCCCCCATACCAAACCCATTGTATACAAATTTCCAGACGTCTGAAATTGATGGGCAAGCCAATCGAAGCTTTAATAATCTGTCTTTTTTTATAAAATGAACCAACAACACGAGAACGCCTAATGTCTCTGCAATGCAAAGAGATGCAGATGCACCAATAATCCCTATGCCAAGCACTTTCATAAAAAACAGATCCAGAGAAAGATTGGTCAGGATTACAACAGCTGATGCGACAGCTGCAAGCTTAGGATCACTGTCCGTGCGAACAGATATCGACAAAATGTGGTACATTACAAATATAGGAGCTGACCACATGACCACTGTAAGATACTGTTCTGCCAGAGGATAAAGTTCTTTGGTTACTCCTAAGAAAGAAAAATACGCGTCCTTAAAAAAAATCGGGCAAAGACACAACGCACCAATAATGAGCCCCACTCCAAGCTGGGAATGAAACACACGATTTGCCGTGTGAATATCTGATGCTCCCAGCAGTCTGCCAATCTGTACATTTGCACCTACCCCTATCGTAATACCAAACAAAGCATACAACAAAAAGACTGGTGTAGAAATATTTGCAACAGCCAGACCTTCTGCTCCCACCAGATTGCCTACAAGGGCCGCATCCACAATCGTGCAAATTGTTATTGCAAGGGACGCACAAATGCCCCATATCAGAAAATATCTATATGCGTCACTCGCAAATTTTGTATCCATAAGCACCTCACAAATTCTCTAATCTGTAAAATCCTATTCCTCATTTTCGCTTTTACAAAAGCTTTACTCAATTGTTAAAATATCAGAAAATCCAGTAACTTCAAATATCTCAGAAATTGTTTCATTTGCATTGCGTACTATCATCTCACCTTGCTTATTCATTATCTTTTGCGCTGTAAGAAACACGCGAAGTCCTGCGGATGAAAGATATTCCAAATCAACAAGGTCCAATATCAGCGTTTCCGCACCATCTATATTCTGTTTCAGCTCTGCTTCAAACTGAGGAGCCGTAGTTGTATCCAATCGTCCTTGGATAGCAAAAATCAATTCGTTTCCATTTTTTGTTTTCTTTATTTCCATAACCGTTCTCTCCTTTTTCAGTATAATTATATTTATTTTAACATTTTTCTTGGCTAAAGCCAATAACCGGGACGAAGTTTTTAAGCCAACAGGGAAGCCAATAGGGACGGAGTTTCTGGCTTTTTTTGCTTGCAAAAAAGAGCCAGAAACTCCGTCCCTATTGGCTTCCCTGCTAATCACATCTGATACTTTTTCAGATCCACCTTTCCATCTATAACCTCCACACCATCTTCTCTCAAAAGTTCTGCCTGCACATTCGCTCCGCCAAACGCAAATGCTCCGGCAAGCTCTCCTTTTGCATTCACGACACGGAAACATGGAATATGCTCCGGATCTGGATTCTTGTGAAGTGCATTCCCAACAGCCCTAGACATCTTTTCATTTCCTGCCATCTTCGCAACCTGACTGTAAGTTGCCACATGCCCTTTCGGAATCTTTTTCACAGCCTCATAAATCCTTTTCGTAGGGCTGTCTGTCACAAGGTCATAGCTCTCGCCGATCATCTGTTTAATATCCTTGTCTGGAACAGATCCATCCAGAATAATTGTATTCCAATGCTCTTTGTTCTGATGATATCCTGGAATTACCGATGGATATGCTGCACGCCAGAAATCTCTCCATCTAAAATCAGTCTTTACATTCAAGCAAATCTTTTCGTCTTTTTCATAGATCCACAAAAATATCTTTTTACTTGGCTTTACACGAATCACTTGCCATCGTTGGTCTTTGAAGGGTCTGTCTTCATAGCTATCCTGAAAAGTCAGACCATAGGCAACTGCTTCCTCTCTTGTTTTCATCTTATCTCACCACTCTTTTTTTGTTTACTCTAAGCATAAAGTATATTTTCCAAAATGAACACCCCTTGGAGCAAAATTTGTCACCTATTAGAAATGTGCACCGCAAGGCGCACAGTAACAAAAACAGGAACAATCTCTGCTCCTGTTTTTGTTAACCATATTATATTCTTACAGCATAGCTCCAAAATCTGTTACAATTGCCTGTCCTGTAATCGCCTTTGATTCATCACTTGCAAAGAACAAAATTACATTTGCTACGTCTTCGGCTGTACAAGATGGTGTTCTAAGATTACTATGTGTTGACATCGCACCAATCATATCCGGATCAAGTGCTGCCGGATTTGTTCCTGATGTCATTGGTGTAATAATATTTCCCGGGCAGATTGCATTACAACGAATACCTGTTGCCTGGAAACGAAGTGCTGTATGCTTTGTCACACCTACGATTGCTGCTTTTGATGCTACATAAGCAGCTCCGCCACATCCCTTTACTCCGGCAATAGAAGCAACATTTACGATGGATGCTCCTGCCTGCATCTTCCGTGCTGCTGCACGCATGCAGCGCATAGTTCCTTTTTCATTCGTCTCTACGATACGATCAAGATCTTCATCTGAGAATCGATCGATTGGTTTCAGCCCTTCCTCAAGGATTCCTGCATTATTCACAAGAATATCTACCTTGCCATACTTTTCAATCACGAGATCCATCAGTCGCTCCGGATCCCCTTTCTTCGAGATATCTGTTGAAACAGCATAAACGTCTCCGCCTGCTGCCTTAATCTCTTCTGCTACTTTCTCCAGCGCAGCCTCTCTTCTTGCTGTGATAACAACAGTTGCGCCTTCTTTAGCGAACATTTTTGCTGTTGCTTCTCCAACCCCTGAGTTACCTCCTGTAATAATAGCTACTTTACCTTTCAAACGATCCATTTCAAAGCTCCTCCTTTGTTGTTATAGGTAAAATTATACAATTTTTCTTTCTGTTTTTCAATCTCTTTATATATATTCTACATTTCAATATAACTTAAAGCCCTATTTTCTCTTTCAGTGAACATTTTGCCAAATCACTTGTAATATGATATGCTTAAATAGCCGCGACTCCTTCCGGTAGAAGGGAGGTGAAATCTGTGGATATTCTAATTTCTTTTATTGTCTCCGTAATGGCAGGTATTGTTAGCTACTTTATTTGCAAATGGTTGGAAAGAGACGATTAGCGGCACCAGCCTAAAGGTATAAGCCACCTTACATAACGGAATAGAAAAAGCTCAGAGGTCACGACTCTGAGCTTTTTCTTTTTCCTGCAGAAGTTTAATCTGTAGAAATCTAATTTCTTTTATTAGCTATTATCAGAATATGCCATACAGGCTAAAAAGTCAACTTAAAAATATAAATTTTTTTAAATTTTTCTTTATTCCTCCACTTCAATATGATATTCTCCAGCCCCAACATTCTGCACTTCCAATCCTTTCAGCACGCTCTTTGCTGTCGTCTTCACCGGAATAACGATATCGTAAAACAGAAGCAGGGATTAGTGGCTTTTTTGCTTGCAAAAAAGCCACTAATCCCCGTCCCTAAAGGTCTTTATCAAGTTCTCATTGCTCCATCAACAGAAAGAATTTCTCCTGTCACATAAGAAGCCAAATCACTTGCCAGATAAAGGAATGCATTTGCAATATCCTCAGATTCTCCGATACGACGAAGAGGGATTGCATTTATCATTGGCTGGATCACTTCATCCGGAAGTGCGGCAACCATATCTGTCTTTGTAATTCCAGGTGCTACTGCATTTACACGAATGTTAAATGGTCCAAGTTCTCTTGCCAGTGACCATGTCAGACCATTTACAGCATATTTACTTGCCGGATAAGCTACTCCACCCGGCTGTCCGCAGATGCTGACCATAGAGCTTGTATTTAAAATAACTCCGCCTCCCTGTTCTTTCATAACTGCAACTGTCGGCATGACACCATTCATAACCGCATTTACATTCAGCTGCATCACCTGGTCAAATCTTTCAGATGTGTAACTGTCAATTGGTGTGCTATCAGAAATTCCTGCGTTATTTACAAGAATATCGATTCTTCCGAACGCTTCTTTAATCTTGTTAATTTCTTCTGTAACAGCTTGTGCATTGCACAGATCCGGGCATGCTCCGCTTACTTCCCATGCCGGATTCTCTTCTTTTAAAGAAGCAAGTGCCTTATCAACTGTCTCCTGTCTGGAGCCGAACAATACAACTTTCGCTCCATTTTCAAGAAATTTTTTCACTGTTGCGTATCCGATTCCACGGGTTCCGCCTGTAACTACCGCTACTTTATCCTTTAATAATTCCATTATCAAAGTCCTCCTCTTTCATTCTAGCTCAAGTCGAACGTCCGTGAGACTTGGCGCGTGATTCTGGTCAGCGAAGCTGACATATTCCTATCAGAATCACTGCGCATCCTCGCAAAGCGTTCATCTGTTATTAAAGTCCCAATTTCTCTTCCAGTTCTTTCTTGATGTCATACGCACTGAACTGCATTGGGATTTCATAATCTTCCTCCGGGCTGTGCTGTGGATTCCATACCTGTGCGTAGAATGGATTCTCTTTCGCCATCTTCGGATATGCCCAAGAATTCTTCATACATTCCGGACACCAGTGACCACCGTGAAGAACTGCATTGACAGACATTTTAAATTTATGTCCGAACGCACACTTCCACTCAACCGGTGTATAAATGTCTCCTGCATGGTCTTCTTCATAAGAACCGCCACGGAACTTGGCTGCCTTCTCGAGATCATTTACATCCAGATTCTCAATTCCCTTTTCTTCGTCATAACCATGAGCCAGCGGTCTTTCCGGTTCTTCTGCCGGATGATAGAGTTCAAATGGTTTTGCATTCTGTTTTTCTTCCAGAGAACCGAAGAATGCCTTGATCCAATCCATCTCCATGTTTTCTTCCATCCAGATAGTTCCTGTCTTCTTCGCTGCAATTTCTTTATTATGTACATGCATTGCTTCAGCTGTCGGCATCATGGCTGCGATCATTGGATTTGCCATCATTCTTTCCATCTCATTCTTAACAGCACCCCAGTAAATTTTAGCCGGAATCTGACGGAAATGAAGCTGCTCTTCCAGTTTGTCAGCATCCAGATAATACTGTCCGTGGAAGTTAAATCTTGCCACATCCTGTGGATCATAAACATCTTCATATTTAATTCCCATTGGTTCCAGTGAAAGTCCTGCCATCTCCCAGGTTGCCAGACGGTAATCCTTACCTGAACTTAAATTGTATGCTTTACGCCAGAAGCTTTCATCAACCCAATCTTCACAAAGGTTCGCCATACAAATACCAGAATCAAGTGCTGTACTCCATTCCAGTACGTTATTTGCCGGCTGATGGAATACGATTGGCTCCTCTCCAGCGCCCTCTGCACTTGGATGCTGTCCTGTCTGACGGATGGATACCCAGTATTTCAGTCCACTTTCAAAGACTGCTGCCTCTGAAAATACTTTTGATACTGCATAGTAATCATGGATAGACGGGTTCATTGGGTCTCCGATTCGTCCAAACTGTACCGGTTCAAGTCTGCTTCCTGTCATTGCAACTGTTCCGACATATGCGAAATGTACTTTATCTGGATCTGGCTGTTCTTTGATTGCCTTGATGATATTTAATGTAGAACCGATATTTGTATACAATGTCTTCTCCGGATATTTATCAGCTGCAGGAGATACCATTGCACCGATATGGAGTACATAATCAGATCCATCTACACATTTCTTGATTGTATCGTAATCTGCCATATCTCCCCAGACAACTTCCAGTGACGGACACATATATTTCTTCAGAAGCTGACGGTTTTTCTCTGATGGCCTTGCAAGGATTCTTGTCTTGAAACGATTGTTTCTGGATAAGAGCTGCTTCATTGTCTCCTGTCCCATTGTTCCTGTTGCACCTGTAATAAATACGACCTTTTTCGGTTTGCTTACATATTTATGTTCTTCCTCTTTATCAAAGTTAAGTGCCGCGTCAAATGCTTCTCTTACTGCGTTAAGTGCACGTCTTGCCATTCCTGCATCACCAATCTCATAGTAACCGATTTCAAGATCATTACACATTTTTTCTAATGCGCTTCCGTCACGTTTTCTTGCTCCGACAGCCATCACTGCGTAATCACATGGGAATTCAACTTTTTCTCCATCTTTTTCACCAATAACCTTGCCGTCCTGGATCTCTGTTACTTTCACTTCTGTTACCGGAGTGATTCCATCCTGATAGACCTGCTCTGTCACACAGATTTTTCTTGTGCTTCCCATATCTGCACAGAATTCTTTCATCATCTCAAGAACTGTAACCTTAGCACCTTTTTCTGAAAGATACTCTGCAACTTCCATGCCGACCATTCCGCCGCCGATGACTACAACATTTCCTTCTGCCTTTGCTTCGCCGTCAAGAACTGCATGAGAATCTACAACAAATGCTTTATCATTTCCCGGAATTGGAGGCACGATCGGTGCTGCACCGATTGCATTGATAAATGTATGTGGTTTGATCTCTGCAATCATTTCCGGAGTTACCTTTGTATTCATACGAATGTCAACACCAAGGCGTTTTGCTTTCTCTGCCATAGACAGAACTGCTGCTTTCATCTCTGCTTTTCTCGGAGCCTCTCCTGCTGTCAGGAACTGTCCTCCTAGTGTGTCTGTTGCCTCACAAAGAATCGGGTTATGTCCTCTCTTCTTCAAAATAATAGCAGCTTCAAGTCCACCGATTCCACCACCGGCGATCAAAACTGTCTCTGGCTTTTCTGCCGGAATGAGTTCACATTCTTTCTCTCTTCCGACTGCCGGGTTACGAAGGCAAGTGATGCATGGAGAATCTTTGCTCTCAAATCCATCATAGCATCCCTGATTACATCCAACACAGTAGTCGATTTCTTCTGTATTTCCAGCTTCTGCCTTGTTACAGAAATCAGGATCTACAAGCTGTCCACGTCCAATCACAACCATATCTACCTTATCATCTTCCAGAATCTGTTCTGCAAGCTGTGGTGTGTTGATTCTTCCGACACCGATTGTCAACATTCCTGTTTCTTTACGGATCTTTGCAGCATTGTCAATGTTAAATGCTCTTGGAATATCAATAGAAGGTACCTCGTATTTGAGACCTGCTGAAAGAATATTTCCTCTAGACACGTCAAGTGTATCAACTCCTGCTTCTTTTGTAAGTTTACAGAATTCAATTACTTCTTCGATAGTAAGTCCATTTTCCAGATAATCATCATGTGCATCAATTCTCATAAACAGCGGCATATCTTCCGGCATGTTCTCGCGGATCGCACGGATACACTCCAGTGGGAATCTGCTTCTGTTTTCAAAGCTTCCGCCATACTCATCTGTTCTGTGGTTGATTCCACCCGAAAGGAAAGAATGAGGCAGATAGTTATGTGCACAATGGAATTCGATACAGTCAAATCCTGCTTCTGCTGCACGTTTTGCTGCTTTTCCGTAGCATGCTACAACTTCTTTAATCTGCTCTACTGTAATTCCAGGAAGTGTGATTCCAGGTCCCATCGGCATATCACTGGCCATCAAAATTTGTGCTGTCTGATCCATTCCGACTGCCATACTTCCCTGCCACAGCTGGATACCTGCTTTACCCCCTTCTGCATGGATCGCATCTGTCAGTTTCTTAAGTCCCGGAACATACTCGTCCTCACTGATAGAAAGAAATCCTCTCGGTGCACTTGGTGTATGAACGGAACAGACTTCTACCATATTTAAACCGCATCCACCTTTGACACGTGCTACATGATAGTCGATCAGCTGATCTGTTACATAACTTGCTTTTCCTGCAAATTTTGTTCCCATAGCCGGGAGCATGACTCTGTTTTTCAGTTCCATTCCACGGATTGTGATTGGGCTGAATAATTTTTCAAACATATTGTTTTTCTCCTTTTCTGCTGGACTACTTCGTACAGACCACACATAGATAAAAATTTTTTGCTCATACATTTCTATTGTAAGTCACATCTGTTCTGTCCGCCTCTTAACTCAACTATACAATCTACAGTAAGTGGAAAGTCAACGTTAAATAATTCACAAAACACCTCCTCTTTTTTCTGCATTTTCCTCTTTTCTTTGTTACTTTTTTCTATGTTTCCATGGTATTTTGTTCAGAAATAGCTTATAATAAGAGAAAAAGTGTATATCAGGTGTACGCTTTTAATTACAACGAATTTACAGAAAAGAACCATTTATTTCTATATCAAGGAGCAGTTGATCACACCGGCCACGACTCCCGAAAACGGTTATCATGATTTCTCAGAATCTGACGTTTCCCGTCTTCTGATCATCCGCAAACTACGGGATGCCGGACTTCCCCTTGCTGATATCCGTGCTATTTTATCCAATCCAAGAACAGCTCCTTATTATCTTCATAAACAGATTCATCAGCTTCAGACGCTGCTGCTTACTACAGAAGAAACAATGAAAAATCTGGATGAATTTTCGGCTTCACTTCCGGTCTGTCATTCCTTTGAGCAACTTTCTGAATGTCTGAAAGACATCGAACTCAAGCCGGATCTAAGCAGATACCATGCACAATACACTTCCCGGGATGCCAGCCGGATTGCCCAATATCTGTGGCAGTCTTTTCTTGACGCTCCAATGACAGAATACCGTCAGTTTCTCTGGCAGAAAATCATGCAGTCCACATTGGAACATATTGATTCAGATTTGAAGATCATGACACATTATCTTCAGACCCTTTCCCCGGAACAATTAGATGCTGCCAATATAAACCAGTATCTTCGTAATCAGAAGATTATCGCACTCACCCCGGATGACTATCCTTCCTTTGTTGAAGAATTGAAAGATTCTCTCACTTTATTTGCAACAGATGAAACACAAAAAAAGAAATGGAAGCTGCTATACCAGCCACTGATACATCCCTCCACTATTTTTGCTTTTTCAATCAGTTCATTGATGCTTGAATTTCATCCTGATTATAAAAAATATTATGAAAATATACACGGCTGCTGTATGCTATTAAAAGACTATCTTAACACGAAAGAAGGCGAGGATTTCAAAGTTCTTCTCACCTCTGCATTACAGGATTGTTGTGATTTTGAAGGCAGCAGTTATGGGGAATTGGAAGTAGCTGCCTTCTTTCATAAAAGCGTGTATAATGCAATGTCTGTGGCAGAGATTGAAGAATTCCTTTCTTTCATTTAGTCCGGGCACTGAAAAGACGAGGATATCTCCCCGCCTTTTCCTGCTATTTAGCTAAATATTCAACTATCTCCTCTTCCATATATGGTCTCCACTCCTCTTTCCACTCAATCGTCGGATACTCTCCATCCAGATTCAGTGGCAGCCAGACATAGTCTGCAATAGAAGTATTCGCATTTCCAAGAAATGGGGCATCCATTGCAACTTTATAGTCTGCTTCTGTTGGGTGGATTTCTGAATTATACTGGAAAGTAATCACACGTTCCAGACTTTCATATTTTGCTTTCGTTACCACGTATTCCGGTACCCAGCGGTCTGCCATCACAAGATACAGATCTTCTCGTTCAGGATCATGGAACACATAAGAGATCTGGCTATTGAACGACGCACTACTCGAATCATCCCTATGCGGATTTCCCAATACCTCATAGGGACCAAGCGGAGTATCACTTACCGCGATCTCGCTTGGATTTGGTATATATCCGATCATTCCACTGGTAAAGAGATAATGTTTCTCTTTATACACAAAGTGTGTACATCCTTCTCTTGTATATGGTGGTTTCAGACCTGTAAACATATCCAGATGCTCTCCCTGTACATCCAGAAAATCTTCTGTCAGCCCTGTTGAAATCACGCCTGCATGATCGTGTTCAAAATACAAGTATCCATTTCCATTCTCATCCTGCCACAAATCAAAGTCTCCCACTGACGTATCAAACGGATGAAAATGATCTTTCTCCATCTTATATGGTCCAAGCAGATTTTCTGAAGTCATAATAAGAAAATATCCATCTTCCTCGCTCAGCTTGACCCAGCAGACATATTTCTGCGTTTTCTTATTATACAGAATATGTGGACGGTCTACATGTTTTGATGGGTGAAGACTGGATCCCTTATCTTCTATATCCGGTTGGATTACCAGACCTTCATCCTTCCAGTTGACCAGATCTTTGGAAGAATAAAAACGGATTCCCCAGGTCCAGATTTCATCTTTCCCGGTTGTGAACTCTTTATTCTCTCCATACCAATAGTAAGTTCCGTTCTCATAGATCATTCCGGCTCCATGTGCCTAAATCCGCTTTCCTTCTGTGTCCAGCATTATTTCTCCTGGATAAATCATTTTCTTTTCACTCATTTTCAATACCATTTTTCATGCTGTCAGATACATTCTGTTCCTAACGGCAGCATTCCCTTTCCATCTTATTCTTTTATGCCTGAATCTAATCCTGCTTTTACTTCAAACCATCCATTTCCAAGTTCTTTTTCTGTTCCATCTGGCAGCTTTAAGCATGCGGATGTATTTGCCGGAATCCGTCCGGAAATCTTTACTTGATTTTTATTCTTTTCCCATCTTAACTCAATGTTTCCATTTACACTGTGATAGGTTCCTTCTGCCCACTTAAACGGACAGTCATACTCCGGTGCGATCAGGATCTTATCATACCCAATTCCTGTATTCTGAATACCAAGAACTTTCCGGTATAGGAAATCTCCGACACAGCCAAACGCATAATGATTGAAGGAACAACCTGCCAGTTTCCCGTCCGGTCTTACTGCATCCCAGTTTTCCCAGACTGTTGTTGCCCCCTGTTCTACTTCATAGAGCCAGGACGGGCACTGCTTCTGAAGCAATACTTTCCATGCAGTATCTGCATAGCCATACTGACATAAGATATCAAGAATATGTGGGGTAGCCATAAAACCGGTATCCAATCTGAATCCGTTCTTTACTACAAGTTCATTCAGTCTTTCCGCAAGAAGTGGTTCTTTCTCCGGTGACACCATATGATGTCTCAATGCCAGAATATAATTTCCCTGCATCTCCTGCCCAAGCTTTCCATCCTCTGATACATATTCTTCTTCGAACGCCTGACGGACTCTGTTTGCATAAGCACAGTATTTCTCTGCATTCTCCATATTTCCAACTAATTCAGAAATTTCCGAAAACATATCTGCATCTGCTGCCAGCAGACTGCTTCCAACATAATTCATTGTAAGAAATGCTGAAGCCGGTCCATCGGTAAATCCCTCTTCATTCACAACACTTGGAATAATCCAGTCTCCAAAATGAAATCCTGTATTGATCAGATAACGCTGGTTTTCAAGACTTCTTTCATCACAATTCTGTTCTGTCTGTGATCCCCCATAAGGAACTGCTTCACTTGGCAGTTCATGTGCAGCACGCTCCATGGACTGCATCCATTCCTCCATCGCCTCGTAATTTGCCTGAAGAACTTCTTTGTCTCCGTAGAGCTGGTACAACTGAAGTGGCAGTGTCAGTATGACATCCCCCCAGCCAAGAGAACCTGTATCCCCCTGCTGTACATAATTTCTGATCTGTGGTACTGTTCCCAGCACATATCCATTTTCCAGCTGATCCAGGCGAATACTGCGGAGCCAGTCTTCGTAAAAGGCTGTCATATTCTGATTATACAATGCTGTTGCCCCATAGACCACTACATCTCCTGTCCATCCTGCTTTTTCTCTTGTCGGACAATCTGTCGGAATCGTAATGTTATTCGAACGCTGGCTCCAGTAAATATTACTCTGCAGCTGATTGATCTGCTCATCCGAGCATTGGAAATTTCCTGTTACTTCATTTTCTGTACTGATTGCAAGAGCTGTGAAATCTTCTTTCTTCCAATCTGCTCCACCAGTCACGCGCACATAGCGGAATCCATGATATGTAAAATGTGGCTCAAAAATTTCTTCCCGCTTCTCTCCGCAAATATAAATATCCTCTTGTGCCCTGCTTGTTCCGGCAAAAACATAGAAGAAGTTCCCCTGACCGTCAAGCATTTCTCCATGTTCGAATTTCACTTCTGTGCCGATTTCTTCCTGAATCTTTACCCGGATGGTTCCTGCAAGGTTCTGTCCAAAATCAACCACTGTTTCGCCATTTGGTGTAACAAATACGCTCTGTGCAGGAACTTCTTCAAATACCTTTGCCAGTGGACTGATCTGCGCTTCCGGTATTGGATTTTCCATTGTATGTGTTCTCACCTGAAGCCACTTTTTATCATCATACTCTATCTCGGATGGCTCCCCGTCATATCTTCTTGCATCATAGGTTTCACCTAAGAATAAATCCGCACTTCGTACCGGTCCATCGAAGGAATATTTCCAGTTTTCATCGGAACAGATGACTTGTTTTTTACCATTTTCATCTATCATCTCCAACTGTAGCAATGCTCCCGGAACTTCTCCATATTCACATCCGTGTCCAAGCGCAATCTTTCCTTTATACCATCCGTCCGCAACAGTCACAGAAATTGCATTTTCTCCGTTTTGTACCAATTCGTCCACATTGTAGACCTGATACTTCAACCTTCTGTCGTATGCTGTAAATCCTGGATTTAATCGGCTGTCCGTCACTGACTTTCCATTGATCTTCACTTCATAAATACCATGTGAGGTCACATACAGACGGGCTCGTTTCACTGGTTTGTCTGCCCGAAAAACACGGCGCATCTGTACTGCCGGATCATAAGGTTCCATCGGCAAAGCCTCCCAGATATCCTCTTCTGTTTTCATTGCACTCATATCTCCGTGCATCATTGCTTCTGTAATCTTTTGCCACTCTTTTTTCGCTTCAAGCAGAGGATTCTGTGGTAATTGCGGCAATGGCTCCGGCTCCATCCACTTTGCTTTCCAGTCAGAATGATCAAAAAATGCAGTTTCAAAATAATTCTCTCCACTTTGAAGCATTTCCCCTGTATTTGTCCACACAGTAATCTGATAATGATATACGGATGTTGATTTTAACTTTTCTCCCTGATAAGAAATATCTGTAGTATCAGAGGTCTCCTGAACACCACTATCCCATACAATTACATTCTCTTCATTTCTGACAATCATTTGCCAGGCTTTCTGAAAAACATTGTTTTTTTCTGCAACAATCTCCCATGAAAATCTTGGGTGTTGACAATCAATCGAAATCGAATTTTTTACAAATTCACAAGTTATATTCTGAATAAACATAAATTTCCTCCCACTTATTCTCTAAAATCATATAAATTACTCTGGTTACTATAAATATCAGCTTACCATGAGTATAAAATATCATACGTCCAGCTATTGATTATTGTAATATTAGTTCAATTATTGTAAAATCATATATGTTGGATATTTCAGTATTTAAATTCCTTTTACATCAAATTCATTTTTCGGAGGTTATTTATGATCAAGGATATTAAGTCATTTTGCAGATTATTTTATGAATCCACCTTTCTCCCAATCAATTGCTATGATTATGCGTCGGATCAAAGTTATACTTATCCTGAAGATGCCGGGTTTGATATTATTGTAAATAATCCTTCTCCAGATTTTTTAAATTTCAAAAAGAATCCGGACTACTTTGTTTCTGATTCTTTTACTTATTATGGTTACGTCGAATCATCCGGACGCGATTATTGTCTTATTGTCGGACCTGTCTTCAGTACACCGGTAACAGAATCTGATACGCACAATTTTATGAAGGAATGGACCATTGATGCTTCCTTTCATTCCCGCGTCTCACATTTTTTACAAAGCATTCCACCGCAATCACTCTATTCTTTTTTGAATGTTCTTGCTTATTTACACTTCTGCATCAATGATGAAGTAATCTCTGTCAGTGAGCATTTCCAATTGGAAAGATTGAGCCAGACAGATAAGATATCCAGTGTTTACACAGAAAAAATCATGGAGCTCAAAGAAAATCAAAAATATCATAATACATATTTTTACGAAAAAGAAATGATGAAATATGTCCAGAACGGAGATATCAAACGATTGAAAGAACTTCTCAACAGCTCGCAGAATCTTGTGGAGGGGATTGTCGCGGGCAATGCGCTCAGACAAAAGAAAAACATTTTCATTACAATTGCAACACTCACTACACGTGCAGCCATTCAGGGTGGAATGAATCTGGAAGAAGCCTATCAGCTGGCCGATGTCTATATTCAGGATTGTGAGCATTCACAGAATCTCACTTATATTGAAAATCTCAATTATTCCATGCTGATTGATTTTACAGAGCGTGTTGCAAAAGGGAAAATTCCAGGTGGAATGTCCAAAGAAATTTTTGATTGTGTCCAGTTCATCTCCCGTCATGTAAATGAACCGATCCAGGTTGGTGATGTCACGGAACATATCGGGAAAAGCCGCTCCTATCTTACGAAAAAATTTAAAAAGGAACTCGGCTTTGATATCAGCAGTTTTATCATGCGCTGCAAGTTAGAAGAGTCCAAAAGTCTGCTTACCTTTACAGAAAAAAGCCTGAGTGAAATCAGCAGTTACCTCTGCTTCTCCTCTCAGGCTTATTTTCAGAATGTATTTAAAAAGAAGTACGGAATTACTCCTACCCAATACAGAAAACAGACACAGCAGATCACTTAGTCCGTTACTGTTTCCTGCTTTCTTTTCGCGACCTCTTCTCTCATCTGAGGCAGCTTTTTCTCAAGATCAAACTGACTCACAAGAACAAACATAACCACAAATTCAATTAACGGGATAATGAAGGAAAATCCATAGATTGCCATCTTCGTTGCTTCCGGCGCAACAGAAAGGGTAGCATCATATCCTACTGCTGCAAGCATCCATCCAATCAGCGATCCTCCAACTCCGCTTCCTACCTTTCCTCCAAAACTGGAAGCACTGTTGGAGCACGCAACCATTTTCACACCATATTTATATTCATTGAAATCAATTGCCATTGTCGTCATAACTCCAACCAGACACATCATAGGAATGGTTGCAAACGTTGTAAAGCATCCAAGAACCATATATGCAGTGAAATTATTATGTAAGAAAATCATCAGCACATTGGAAATAATACCGATTCCGAAACTAAACTTCAATGTTCCAACAACTCCAAGTTTCTTGATCATCACACCTACAAGGGCAAATCCAAGGAATGTAGGAATCAATCCAACTCCTCCAAGTAATCCTACCAGATTATCATTTCCAAAAATCCATTTGCAATAATAAGTTCCCGCAGCTGCTGTTGTTCCGTAGAGGATACAAGCCAGAAGATTTACAATAAGAACGATCACCCAATATTTATTATGAAATAATTTTGTAATCGCCTCTCTGAAAGGAATCGCTTCTTCCTCTTCTTCAACTTTTTCAGCCACTGTACCTGATTCCGTAGCCGTTTCTCTACTTGTCAGATAAGCAATACCAAAAGCTAAAATAATGAATAATCCAATAATCACGCCAAATTTAATCCATGCACTCTGTGTTCCTCCCAATGCATTTGTAATTGGAATGATCAGAATTGCCATAATAAATCCTGCCACATAGCCGGCTCCTGCTCTCCATGTACCCATAATTCCACGTTCTTCCTGACTGTTTGTACGGACAGCCATCAAAGAGCCATATGGAATAGCTACTGCTGTATAAAGCACTGCTGATAGTAAAATATTGGTTACGAGTGCATAAGCAATCTGAAGTGTTCCGGATGTCTTTGGTACAGTAAACATCAATACAAGCATAATACCGGCCGGTATACCAGCCTTTAAAAGCCATGGTCTGTATTTTTCCTTACCTGGTTTCGTATGATCTACAATATTTCCCATGATCAGATCTGTAAATGCATCAATAATCTTACTGATCAACAATACAGTTGCAATCGCCCCTGCTGCCAGACCAACTTTGTCTGTATAAAAATAAGTCAGCTGTCCAATAATTGTTGAGATTGCATTCAGTGAAAATTGTCCTAATGAATCTCCAAGATAATCCTTTGTCCTCATAACTTTCTGGACACCGAACTTATCTTTCCCCAACGGTTTCTTTGCCATTTTCTCTTCCTTCTTTCTACTTTTATTGTGCTTATAAAATATCACGTTCCACATTCTTTTTATTGTAAAATCATTCCATTTATTGTAATATCATACATTCATTCATCAAATTTGAGTTTAAAATGTGCTGTCTGCTTTTCACCAGTCCGCAGCCGGTATTTTTCATGTAATGAGAGCATTCCCGGAAGATCCCCTCCTACACCACACATTGCGCCGTCAACATTTAATGTTGTCACCCATTCTTTTTTCAACAAATGACTATGTGTGGCATCTTCCAGTGCTCTCTGAGAGTAATGCCATGCACTAAAAAGCATTCCACCAGGATTAAGATTAATGATTGAAAGTCTTTTTCTATCCTTAGAAATTAATTCTAATTTTTTCACATCACATCTCGTTCCATTTTCCTGCGGACGCATATACTTGTGCTCTAATTCTTTCACACTCATGGAATAATGATCGAACAATGCAGCTGTTTTTCTGTCCGGATAACATTCCCATGGACCTCTTCCATACCAACTGATCTCATCAAAACTATCTGGCATCGTAATTGTCATTCCGATCCGGACAAAATCAATCTTTTTTGAAATGCCTGCCATCCTGATTTCTACTTCTCCATCCAAACCAAACAGATACTCTATGACAAGGGCTTTACAGAGTGGATGTCTCCAATAGGTTCTGATCTTTGTCTTTTCTTCTGTCTGTTCAATTGTATGTTTTACATATCGAAGCTTTTCTTCTGCCATCTGCCACTTCTTTACAGGCATAGAATTCAACATCGCCGGAACAAAATGTGCCGTATCAATATCATTATCTGTCATAGCTCTTGAAAAATTGGGACGCATCGGTGCAAGAAACAGTTCTTCTCCGTTGATTTGCGCAGAACAGATCAGTCCATCCTTTATTTTATACAAGAAATGGTTCCCGCTGATTTTAATCTCCTGTTCAGTTTCTACTACAGATAAATTCCTTCTTTGAGTAATATTTTCTGTATTTTCACTCTTTTTTCTTACCTTCTCTTTTATTACATTTTTCAAAATTATCTGATCATATGCAACGACATCTCCTTTTCTGGCCCATTTTGTATCGTTTTTCAATTTCCACCAAAATGTAATTGTATCCGCACCTTCCATTTTATCTTGTATAGTCACCACTTTTGATGTCTTCGGACTGATCAGATCCAGCAATTCATGGGAGATTTCTCCCTGTGACAGAAGTGTTCCGTCTTCTTTTGCCTCCCAGTGTAATTCATAATTTTGTAAGCCGTTAAACATCTGCTTATTGTAGATTCGAAAAGACTTTTCCTGCATACTTTCAACAGCTATTGAAAGCATCTGATAACATTTTCTCACTTCATATGCTGCCGGATGGAGTGTCCGGTCTGCCGCCACAATTCCATTTGCACAGAATGCTCCATCATTTCCTTTTGCATTTTTCTTTCGGAATCCATACGGGCTATACGCTTCATCAAAATCACTTCCATACAGCCACTGATCTGTATCATCTTTTCTCTTGTGGATTGCCTGATCGACAAAATCCCAGATAAATCCTCCGCACATATGCGGATATTGCTCAAATGCATCTGTATATTCTTTGAAATTTCCGAGACTGTTTCCCATGCAATGGGCATATTCACACAAAATAACCGGCATCTTTTCATACATCTGACAATCGATATCTTTATCATCTGCTGCCAAACTGTTTGCTATAAATGCAGTCCAGTTTTTAATCTTCTGCTTTTTGCAAAGTTTTTCAAATTCTACCTCATCCGGATACATTCGGCTCAAAAGATCTGTACACCTTTTATCGTACATTCCTTCATAATGGAAAATCCTTGTATCATCCAGCTTTTCAGCACTTTGACGCATTCTCACAAAATTCTCGCCCTTGCCGGCTTCATTTCCAAGGCTCCAGAAGAGAATCGACGGATGATTCCGGTCACGCAGGATCATTCGCTCCACACGGTCAATACACGCCTTCGTCCACCGCTCATCACTTGTCGGGAGAATCCTCCTTACTCCATGAGATTCCAGATCTGTCTCATCCATCAGAAGGATTCCATATTCATCACACAGTTCGTAAAAATATGGATCATTCGGATAATGACTGGTGCGAACTGCATTGATATTTAATTGTTTTAAAATCTTTATATCCTGCAAATGTCGTTCTTTTGGAACGGCCCAACCATGATCCGGGTCAAAATCATGCCGGTTTACTCCATGTATGATAAGCCTTTTTCCATTTAATTTTAATATATTTCCAACAACTTCAACCTTACGGAATCCAAAACGGAAAGATTTATAATACGTTTTCCCATTTATCTTCCATTCAAGCAGAATGGTATAAAGATTGGGCTGCTCATGGTTCCATTTCAAGGGATTTTTTACGAGATGGTGAAACTGGATTTCTGTCGTCTTTCCCTCTTTCTGATTTAATGTATCAAATGAGAGTTCCTTCTCTCCAAGTACTTCGTTTCTTTCAGGAATACTTGCTTTCACATGGATTTTTTCCTGATAAGATTCCTGGTTTGTTATTCCTGTTCTATCCTCTGGCTCATCCCAGCATTTTAACTGCAGGAAAAGTACTGTTTGTGCATCACTGTATTTTTCATCCAGATCTGCCCGCATATAAAAATCGCGGATCGTCACTTTCGGTTCTGCATACAGATATACTTCTCTGTAAATTCCACCGAAGAACCAAATATCCTGATCTTCCAGATAAGTCCCATCTGAATATCTCCAGACAACTGCTGTTACCTGATTTTCACCATTTTCTATATAATCTGTGATATCAAATTCATGCGGAGTCATGGATCCTTGTGAGTACCCAACATATTTTCCATTGACATACACTTCAAGAGCCGCCTTTACCGCTCCAAAATGAAGAAAGATTTCCTGTTCTTTAAAGTGTTCCGGCACTGTAAATGTACGCCGGTAAATTCCATATTCCTGTAATTCATGACTGATCTGCGGAATGTGCTTTTTCTTCGTATTGATTGCCTGTGGATAGGAAGAACTGTAGTAATACGGTTTCCCATATCCTTCTAACTGCCAGACACTCGGAACAGTGATTGTATTCCATTTTGTATCATCGAGTTGTTTCTCTGCGAAGTTTTCCGGAAGTTCTGTCCCCATCTGGTAATAGAACTTCCATTCTCCGTTCAAAGAATATTTTGTTTTTGCTTCTTTCTTTTTGCAGGCATCCTCTTTATTATCATAAGTAAATGCAATTGCATGTCCTTTTTCTTTATTCTCACCTAAAACTGACAGATCTTCCCATTTGAATATTTTTTTATTCATTTTCTAAATCCACCTTCTTGATCAATCCGTTCTCATCGAATTCAATTGGCGCCATACATGCCCTCCTTAGATACTGTCCATTTGTACTCACATGGAAAAACACATACCACTGTCCATTCACTTCCTCAATACTGCCATGATTGTTCCAACTTTCCTCATTCAGCGATATGTTGTCAACAATCACACCCTGATATGTAAATGGTCCGAGCGGAGACTTTGATGTCGCATATCCAAGACTGCTCGGTCTTCCACTGGAGATATCTGCAAAAACATAATAATAGGTATCTCCACGCTTTCTCATAGAACTTCCTTCATGAAAATGATGCTCTTTCTCCGTTACAAGCCCTTCTACAATCGTACTTTCATCAATGCTCATCATATCCGGATTCAGTTTTGCCCCACAAGAAGAAAACTGTCCCCAATAATAGTACGCCTGTCCATCATCATCAACAAAAACTGCCGGGTCAATTCCTTTTACAGGAAGTTTCACTGCATTTTTAAATGGCCCTGTAGGAGAATCTGATACTGCAACTCCTTCCGTATCGTCAGAAAGACAAAAATACAGATAGTATTTTCCATCTTTATAGATACAATCCGGTGCAAACAGACTCTTGTTCTTTTGCTGTTCTATCAGTATATTCCTCAAAATCGGCAAAAACTGATCTATCGGCATCTCTCTGGTCTCTTCTGGGAGAAAAGTCAGAATTGCTTCCGGAAGTTCATTATAAGACTTAACATTATCCAGATAAGCAGGTTCCTGAATCTCATCTGCCCATGGGACATCCTTGATGGAAAAGCTGATTTCACTCTCTACCCATTGTTCTAGATCTGCGGACGAAATTACTTTGTACTGATTGGAACACCAGGAATCCTCTTTTGTGTCAAGACTTCCATAGATATAGACTTTTCCATCCGGCATCACATGAGCTTCACCATCCGGGATGTTGGATTTGATATTTAGAAATGGTTTCATAGTTTATACACCGCCTCCTTGCTATTCGTTTGTTTCTTGTTTTTCTAAAGCGACTATAACATTTGAGGATGTATAATTATTGTAATTTTATATATTGTATTGTAATTTTATTCTTTTTAACTACTTTATTTGTAAATGGTTGGAAAGAGACGATTAGCGACACCAGCCTAAAGGTATAAGCCACCTTACATAACGGAATAGAAAAAGGGCGTGTGAAAAAACGAGAGTTTTTTCATAACTTACTTGACACTACCTTTCCGTCAGATGCATATTTCACCTCTATGACAATTCCAACATCCTCATCTTCGATACGAATCAAAATATCACTGAATCCATCTCCTGATTTCCTGTTTGACATGACAGACCAGTTTTCCTTGAAACCGAGAATTCCAAGAAGTAATCCGTGATAGAAGTTCTCTTTCGTTGGTTTTTTCACAAAAGTATCTCTGATACTGATTGTTTTCCTCATATAGTCTGTGAAAATACTTTCTTTTGCAACCCTGAGACATCCTGTTAAAATTGCAAATTTCAGGCTCTTATTCGTCTTCAAGCCATTCTCAAACAAGTTACAGATAAGTAATACCATCTCATCGTAGTAACCATTTTCATTTTCATTTGCTTTTGCCAATGGAACATCATATTCATCAAGAAGCACTATGACTTTCTTCTCATAATGCTTCTCCAATAATTCTGTAAGCTCTCTGATACTGTATACCAGTGAATCATTTGACATTTCTTTAGTTGATTTAATAGTTCCTGATCTGTCTCATCAAGTTTTCGGCTCTCGGAAAGAAATGACAATCTCCGCCCCTGATTAGTTTCTTAAAGTGTCGTCCTTATCCACTCATCTGCCAGCTCCGGCCAATCCTTTACTTCTTCATTCACTTGTTCTTTCTCACGCTTCGTCTGTCCGGTGAACATTTTCGCCATCTCATTCAAAGCCTGTTTCACTTCATCCGGCACTGGAAATGTCCCATCGTTCACAGCCTGACCTAATGCGAAAGTCTGCTCCAAAGTATACGGTTCTCCAAACTCTTCATTTGCCCATGCTTCATCAGCAAGCGACAATCCATGCTTTCCTTTTGAAAATGCATGGATTGCATACGGAATCTTCTTTTCCTGCAGAGCCTGTGCAAATAAAAAGGAATTCTGAACCGGAACCAGCTCATCCGTTACAGTCTGCCATAAGAAGCATGGCGGCATATCTTCTGTCACCTGTTTTTCCAACGACATATATTCTAACTCTTCCTCAGAAGCATCCGCTCCTAAAAGTGCTGTAAAAGAACCTCTATGTGCGTATTCACCGGAAGTAATTACCGGATAGGAAAGAATGACTGCATTTGGTTTTGCTGAGACAAATGCATACTCCCCTCTCTCAGCTTCTTCAAACTCCTGCCAGTGTACAGCAACACTTCCACATGCATGTGCACCTGCCGAGAATCCGCATAACATGATCTTATCTTTATCTACATGAAGTTCTTCGGCATGTTTTCTAATATAACGGATTGCGCGCATCAGATCCTGCATTGGCTGCATTTTTAATGGAATCATCTGCAACAGATTGGTTGTATAAGTTACAACTGCTGTCTGATATCCCATCTCATAAAATTTCTTTGCTACAATCTCGCCCTCTGATGGAGAAACCACAGTATATCCACCACCTGGAACGATCAGCATACATGGTCGTATTTCTTCGTCTTCATGGAAATATAATCGCATGTTCGGGATAAAACCGCATGCTGCTGCGTAATTGTATTCCGATTCATCCCATAATTGCACTTTATTCATAACTAGCTGCCTCCCTTACTACTGTCAGATTGCATTCTTATCCAACTGAAACTTCCCATTTTCATACTTCAGCGGCATGAATGACGGATGTTCTTTTCCAAATTTATTCGGATAATGTAAAACCAGATAATATTGATCCGAAAAACTTTTGAAAATCATTCCATGTCCACCATCGTGATCATATAATGGCTGACTGTCAATTTTCCAGTTTCCGTTAATTTCATTATTATCTGAATATGCCATAGCTTCTACATATCCTGTCTTTGCATTCGTTGACCAGAGCATATGTAATTTTTCATCCTCTGTTCGAATCAAAAATGGTCCATCTGTGACATAATTTCGGAAGAAATATCTCTTTACAAATGGCTTTGCTTCGGATGCTGAAAATAAAACAAATGGCTTGCCTACGCTTTCTTTTAAATCTTTACTCAATTCGATCGCACACATTGTCCCATCATGAATTTCTCTCCATTCATGGCAGAAAATCATGTATGGTGTTCCATTTTTTGCAATATATAACGTTCCATCCAGACATCTCCAGTTCTTTGGTGTCACATAACCATCTGACCAGAGTGTAAATGGTCCTTTTGGATTTTCTGCCACAAGTACAGCTGTCCCAAGCCCTTTTTGCTTATCTGCAAATGTCGCAAACATATAAAATTTTTCCTGATAATAATACACTTCCGGAGCCCAATAGCTCTTCTCACTCCAGAATCCATCCGGTCTGTGAAAGACCTCGAAAGGTCCTTCCCAGTTTTCCAGATCATCACTTACATATACATCGAAACCATACGCCTGCCCTACAAATGCAGTTTCACTTCTCGTTCCATAAAGATAATATTTCCCATCATAAGGCATAATATATGGATCTCTTATATTAATTTCATTACTCTTCATACTTAATCATTCCCTTTTTCATGCTCCTTCTTATTCAAAGCATTAACAACTGCTTCATACATCGGTCTTGCCTCCGGTGCAGCTCCAAGAAGCTCAGCCAGTGTCATTCCATATGCGAACTGAATCATAGGTCCTTCCAGCATTCCCGGTGCCATCTGATTAAACATTTCTACAGCAAGTGGTTCCGCAACGATTTCACCAAGTGTGCTGTCCATACTGAATCTCTCTACCGCAAGACTTGTCTCTGTATCATATTCATAATCATATACCCCGGAACCAACTTCGTGTACTTCCTCTTTTTCCGGAAGGACAATCACAGCTGTTGTGTTGGCCGGAACTTCTACATGGACATGAATTTTTCCATCCTTACAAGATGTATTAGCCACGATTTTTCCGTAAACAGATTCAAATTCTGTCCCCCACTCTTCGATAGCTTTCACGAACATCGGTTTCACCTGGAATCTCTTATATCCCGGCTCTAACTGAGATAATCCGGCAACTTTGCGGTACATCCAGTCACCTACAGAACCATACGCATAATGGTTCAGAGAGTTCATTCCTGACTCGTCAAATGTTCCGTCCGGTTTGATTGAATTCCAACGCTCCCAGATTGTTGTTGCTCCCATATTTACTGCATACAGCCAAGATGGATAATCTTCTTTCATAAAGAGTGTCGCTGCCATCTCATGAGCGCCATTTTCTGAAAGTGTATGACAGATATAAGGTGTTCCAACGAATCCTGTAGCCAGGTGATTTTTGTGGTTTCCAATATTTGTAAGCAACGTATTCAAGATACGTTTTCTATCCTTTTCTCTTGCAAGATTGAAATACAGAGAAATGATAGCACCTGTCTGTGTTTCACTTACAATACGTCCTGTCTCTGTATAATATTCTCGCTGGAATGCATCCAAAGTTGTTTCATAAAGATCCGCATACTTTTTCGCTTCTTCGTCTTTTCCCAGCACCTCTGCTGTTTGCTTCACAAGATCTGTTACATACAGATAGTAAGCATTTGCAATCATATATTTGTCTGTCGCTCCGGTTCTGTCCGCACTCTCTTCTTTGTCCAGTGCAAGCCAGTCTCCGTACTGGAATCCACTCTGCCAGAGACCGTTCTTTCCACAGTTATTCTTGATATAATCTACCCATTCATGCATACATTTCCAGTTTTCTTCCAGAATACCTTTGTCTCCGTAAATCTGATAAACAACCCAAGGAACAATAACTGCTACATCACTCCATGCGGAGGAACTGTAAGATCCCAGAATATCCGGCACTACATGCGGAACACCCTTTTCAAGGGAAGACTCTGCTGCCACATCACGCATCCATTTTTTGTAAAATAATGCTGTATTTCTGTTAAATGCCGCTGTCCAGGAGAATACCTGCGCATCTCCGGTCCATCCAAGACGCTCGTCTCTCTGCGGACAATCTGTCGGGATATCAAGGAAATTGTCTCTCTGGCTCCATGTAATATTACTTTGCAGCTGATTTACTTTTTTGTTAGAACAGTGGAAATCACCTGTCTTTTCTATATCAGAATGTGTCACACAGGCGAAAAACTGATCTGCTGTAAATTCTTCCATTCCTTCTACGCTGATATAACGGAATCCATGGAATGTAAAATGTGGACGGAAGATCTGCTCTTCTCCGTTGCAGATAAATGTGTCGATTGATTTTGCCTGGCGAAGTGTTTCCGGATAGAAGTTACCATCCTTGTCCAGAACCTCTGCGTGGCGAATCACAATTTTCTGTCCTTTCTCGCCTTTCGCATGCACTTCTACAACACCTGTAACAATCTGTCCGAAGTCAACAAGTTTTTCACCTTTTGGTGTCACGATCAGCTCTTTTCCAACAAGTTTCTCTGTGATACGAACAGGTTCATTCTCCTGTGCGGTAAGAACAGCCTTATCAAACTCTTTGACAACGACTTTTCCCTCTTTTATCTCCGGTGCATCTGTGTCAATTGTCTCACCCATGTAAATTTCACTGTAGCGGATCTCTCCTGTTTTTACGGACCATGTTTCATCTGTAGCGATTACATCTTTGCTTCCATCTTTATATTCAACATGAAGCTCTGCAAATGCTCCTGTCTGTGTACCATACTGATTCGGCTGGCAATAGAAACCAAGGATTCCTTTATACCATCCGTTTCCAACTGTAATTGCGATTTCATTTTCTTCTGCAAGCTGCTCTGTCACATCATAGATCTGATACTGCAGTCTGTTGTGATAGCTTGTCCATCCCGGTGCCATACGGTAATCACCTACTGTCTGTCCATTCAGTGTGACCTCATAAACTCCATGTGCAGTTGCATACAGACGGGCTTTCTTTACCTTTTTATCAATTGCAAATGTTTTTCCAAATACCGGGCATGCTGTCTCTTCTTCTGAGAAATCACTTGTGATCATCTTTGCGATAAACTCTGCATTGTCAAAAATTCCTGTCTCAAATGTTCCTCCGATGGATTCTACATTTCCATGGTTATCTGCCACAGACACCTCTACTTTGTAGAGCATTTCATCTGCCAGTGTTTCTCCTTCATAAGAAATCAAAACTGACTGGTCTGATGCTTTCTTCCCACTATTCCAGACAATGTTACCTTTTTCATCAGTCACCTTTATTTCATATGCAGTCTGTAAAGTATCCTTCTCCTGTGACTCTATTTTCCAAGAGAATCGTGGTGCTTTCTCTGTAAGTCCGATTGGATTTTCTCTGTATTCTGTTCTAAAATCATATAATCTCATTCTATTTCCTCCATTTTCAGTAAATCCACAAAAGGACAGAACCTCATTGGCAGTTCCGTCCCTTCATTTTATTCTATCATTTCTATTCTGTTTCTTTTCTCTTCTGCAGTTCTGCTACAATCTCAGGATATCTCTTCTCAAGATCATACTTCTTTAAGAGGATAAACATGATTACGAAAAGTGCAAGCGGAATGTAGATACCAAATACAAAGATTGCTGTATCTACCGATGCCGGCTGAACATCAAGTGCTGCTTTATAACCTGCTGCTGCGAGAAGCCATCCGATCAGGGATGCTCCGATACCGGATCCAATCTTACTTCCGAATGAGTTTGCACTGTTTGTCATACCTACAATACGTTTCCCGAACTTGTAATCATTATACTCAACACAGTTATTAACCATTGCTCCAAACAGACACATCAGAGGTATATTGGCAAATGTTGTAACAACACCACCTGCAATACATGTTGCAAGGCTATATGGAGTAAATACTCTGACTAAACAAGCTACAGCTCCCATAACACAGGAAATCATACAAGTTTTTGTCATACCTAATTTGGATGCCATCGGTCCTGTCAGGATAAATCCAAGGAATGTAGGGATCAGTCCGACTGCTCCAAGAAGTGCTACGATGTTATCATTTCCAAGAATATATTTTGCATAATATGTACCACCGGATGTGCTAAGTCCGTAAGAAATATTCATTATAAACTGAAGTACAAGCATGATCACCCAGTATTTGTTCTTGAAAAGAATCTTAAGGCCTTCTGCAAATGGCACATCCTCATCTTCACTTTTTTCCACAATCTGCACATTTTCCTTTGAAACCTTGTAAAGTAACAATAAAGAAAGTACTGAAATCAATCCAAAGATTACAGCAACTTTAATCCATGCACTCTGTGTTCCGCCAAGCATATTTGTAATCGGAATCAAAAGGATCGCAATGATCATTCCTGCAATATATCCGAATGCTGCACGGAAGATACCCATCTTACCACGCTCTTCAGAGCTCTCTGTACGCATAGCCATCAATGCTCCGTAAGGAATTGCAACTGCTGTGTAAACAACTGCTGTGATCAATATATTTGTGATCAATACATATGCTGCCTGTATTCCGCTGCCTGCATTCTTTGGCACTGTAAACAGTAACACGATCATTACAAATGCCGGAATCGCCATTCTAATGAACCAAGGACGACATTTTCCTTTTGGTGATTTTCCGGCATCCATGATTTTACCCATAAGAAGATCTGAAAATGCATCGATAATCTTTGCAACCAGAAGCATTGTCGCAACCATTCCTGCTGCCAATCCAACCTTCTCTGTATAGAAGTAAGTCAGCTGTCCCACCAGACCAGACATAATGTTCAGTGGCATTTGTCCAAGACCATCACCGAGATAATCTGTCATTCTCATTGATTTCTGAACTCCCATTGAGTCCAGACCAAGTTCTTTTTTTGTTTTAGCCATTTTTTGTCCCTCTCTTATTTTTTCCTTATCCCGTTATTCTCAGCTTACTGTGAATAACAACTCTTTATTACAATCTCATCCTATAATTGATTCAACGCATTTACCATCTGCTCAAGCATCTCTCTCTTAATTCCCGGAACGAAGCTTAGAAGCTGACGAAGCGGCATTCCTTCCATCATGGCTGCCATCATTTCCTGATTCACAACCCCTGACTGGTCATTTTCATTTGCTTCTGCCATATCCATTGCTGCATCATTCTGTTCCATTCCCTGCATGAATGGTGCCATCACAACCTGTGCTTTCGGATCACGCATCAACTCACCAAGACAAGTATTTAAGGAATATACCTTTGGAATTTCCTTTGTCGGATGTACCAAAATTTCTCCGCTTAAGCACATTTGATCTGCATTTTCTCCAATCATTACCTGATAACTACCTTCTTCTGCATACCAATCATGGATCTGAGTGTTCCAGTAAGCAAAAGCTCTCTCATCTAAAGTAAATGTAACTGTCTTCTCTTCTCCTGCCTCTAAGGATACCTTTTCGAATCCTCTCAGCTCTCTGACCGGACGTACCACTTCTGTCTCCGGAGCTGCAACATAAAGCTGAACAACCGTCTTTCCGGCACGTTTTCCTGTATTTTTAACCTTTACACTTACTTCTACATGTTCTTTGTCGGACATTTCTTTCTTATCCAACTGAAGATCACTGTATGCAAATGTTGTATAAGATAATCCGTAGCCAAACGGGAATGCTGTTTCCATCTTTCTGGATGTGTAATAGCGATATCCGACAAACACACCTTCCTGATAAACTGCATTGTCAAATCCTTTTCCATAAGTCAGATAACATGGTGTATCTTCCAGACGAAGTGGAAATGTCTCTGCAAGACGTCCGCTAGGATTCTTTCTTCCTGAAAGTACTTCCGCAACCGCTTTTCCTACAGCCTCTCCTCCAAGATAAGCTTCCAGAATTCCTTCCACCTGATCTTTCCAAGGCATGATAACCGCAGAACCATTATGAAGAACTACTACTACATGTTTCTGTACTTCAAGCACTTTTTTCACAAGCTCATTCTGGCAATTTGGAAGTTCCATATGCTTTCTGTCATATCCTTCCGATTCGAAGTTATCCGGAAGTCCAAGGAAAAGAACCGCTACATCAGCCTCCTCTGCAATCTTCACTGCTTCGCTCTGAAGTGCTTCTACAACTTCGTCTTTCTCATCCTGATATCCTTCTGCAAAAGTCACGTTCGCAAGTTCCGGAATTTCTTTTGCCGCATCCAGTGCTGACTCTACTTTCCAGCTATTGATGTGAGAACTTCCTCCACCCTGATATCTAGGTGTCTTTGCATATTTTCCGATAAATGCAATCTTCTTATCAGAAGTCAGTGGAAGAATTTCATTTTCATTCTTTAATAACACCATACACTCCGCTTCGATTTCAGCCGCTGCTTTATGATCTTTTTCATAATCAAATACAGCTTTCTCATCACGATTCTCTGTGTAACGGAAAATAATATTAAGAATTCTTTCACAAGCCTGATCAACTACGCTCTCATCAAGTTTTCCTTCCTGAACTGCTTTTACAATCAGTCGGTCATTTTCATAATCTCCAGGCGGCATCTCCAGGTCAAGTCCCGCAGCAAGAGATGAAATTCTGTCATTGACTGCACCCCAGTCAGAAACAACATATCCGTCAAATCCCCATTCTTTTCTTAAAACATCTGTCAGATATTCTTTACTGTCTCCAACAAATTTTCCGTTGATACGATTGTAAGAACTCATTACCGTCCATGGTTTTGCTTTCTTAACTGCACCCTCGAAAGATGCCAGATAAATTTCTCTTAATGTTCTTTCATCTGCATCAGAAGAATTTGTCATACGACGCTTTTCCTGATTGTTCGCCACAAAATGCTTTGCACTGGTTCCTACATTCTTGCTCTGAATTCCTTCGATCAGTGCTGCTGCTATCTCTGTAGATACATACGGATCCTCTGAATAGTATTCAAAGTTTCTTCCACAAAGTGGTGAACGCTTAATATTCATGGCAGGTCCTAGAAGTGTACTTACGTTCATTGCCTGACATTCCTGTCCGAGCAATTCTCCCTGTCTGCGAATCAAGTCACGGTCGAAACTAGATGCTGTTGCACATCCGGCCGGAAAGCAAATTGCTTTTTCGCTCTCATTGATTCCAAGATGATCTGCTGATTCTGCCTGCTTTCTGACTCCATGCGGTCCGTCTGTCACCATGACTTTAGGGATCCCTAGTCGTTCTATGCCCTTAAGATTCCAGAAATTAGCACCGGAACACATTCCTGCCTTCTCTTCCAGTGTCATCTGAGAGATCAAATTCTGAATTTTCTCTCTTTCCATATTGTTATTACCTCCTTATTATGATGTATTGCTAGTTACATTGTTATCGGGTTTTCATCATTGCTATATCATAACTGGAATATACGTCGTTTTATTTCATTTTTAAACTTTTATTTATATATTTATACTTTTATTATGATTTTTTCTATTGACTTGGGAAATTTTTTCGATTACGCTGATGACAGAAAGATTTAAATCCCTCTATTTTGTATCAAGAAAAGAAAGTGAAAACTTATGAAAAAGAATTATTCTCTGATTAATTTTATAAAAGCTTATTACCCAGATTCGAATATCCCCATGTATCTTTTTTCGGATGAAAAATGTATTTTCTGCATGCCGGAACAGGACGAACTGACTTATCCTCCATTCCAATATCTTCAAGAACTTTTTTCAGGTTCCGAGCGTATCACTTACTGTACAACTGAATATGGGATCATGTTTTGTTCTCTCAGATTAAATCACTGTAAAAACGGTTACATTGTTTTTGGTCCGGTCACAACTGTGCCTTATTCTGATTCTGATTCTGATCTGCAACGTTTATACAAAGACTACATGGTATCAAACGACAGCCGCTCTGACTTCAATTCCTTTCTTCGTCAGATTCCATGTCTGTCCCTGAGCTCTCTGTTAAAGAAATGCATCTTCCTCAACTACTGCCTGCACGAAGAGCTTCTTTCACTTGAACAGCTCACATCTATCGGACATGTATCGTCTGAAAACGATGTCATGTCAGATACCTCTCATCTCTTAGAAGAAACCTATCAAAAAAAGGAAAATGAGCAGCACAACCGGACTTATATTCTTGAAGAAGAAATCCTAAAACTTGTCCGCACCGGTGACTGCGAAGGGTTTAAAAAATTCGCCTATAGCGAGAGCAATTTTCACATTGGTGTTACAGGCTCCACTGCCCTGCGCCAGTTAAAAAATAATATTATCATCACTACTACCTTATGCACCCGTGCTGCGATTGATGGCGGACTTGACTATGATACTGCTTATCAGCTCTCCGACTATTTCATCCAATCCTCTGAGCGTCTGACAAGTGCAGATCGTTTAACTGATCTTCTTGGGAAAATCAGTTATACTTTTGCCGAAAAAGTAGCGCAAGCAAAAACGCCCGTCTCAACAGACGAGCGCATGCAAAAAGCCATTCGATATATTCAGCAGAATACAAACCAGCATCTTACAGTCGGAAATGTTGCTGATTATGTTGGATTTAGTAAATCTTACTTCTCTGCTTATTTTAAGAAAACGCTTGGTTTTTCCGTCAGTGCATTTATCCTTCGCTGTAAACTGGAAGAAGGAAAAGAACTTCTGCAATACACGGATAAGTCTATCAGTACGATCAGCGAATTCCTGTGCTTTTCCAGCCAGAGTCATTTTCATACCGCATTCAAAAAACAATTCGGAATGACACCTTCTGAATATAGGAAGAGTACCAACGGGTGAGCCAACGGGGACGGGGTTTAGTGGCTTTTCCGGCATGCCGAAAAAGCCACTAAACCCCGTCCCCATTGGTTCACCCTATTTTCTTCTTCACTATCTTATACCCAATCACACCTGACAAGATTCCAAACACAATTCCACCTAACACATCTGTTGGAAAATGTACATAAAAATATAATCTTGAAAATGCAATCAATACTGCCAAAACTCCTGCAATTTTCCATCCTTTTTTTGCACCTGCCAAATACAGAGCCGCAACGGAAGCAAAGGACGCTGCCGTATGTCCTGACGGAAATGAATAATCATGTGGTTTCGCTATAATAATCTGCACAGCAGTATTTATATCATATGGTCTTGTCCTTGCAATCAGATTCTTCAAGATTACATTGCACAATATTAAATCTACGATTAATGCAGCCGCCACAATAATTCCTGTCTTTCGAGTCTTCGGATAAATCAATAACACCGCTGCCAGTATGATCCAGATAATACCTGCATTTCCCAAACTTGTAATTGCTGCCATAAACTTGTCCAATATTGGTGTATGGATTTTCTGTAAAGCATCCAGAATTTGAAATTCGATTCCCATGTTTCTTATACCTAATTAGTTAATAAATGTTTCATGCAATTTACGCATTGCAAGATCTGTATATTCTTCATCGATCAGAACTGTAATACGGATTTCTGAAGTAGTGACCATCTCTGTATTTACACCGATGCTAGCCAGTGCCCCGAACATTTTAGCAGCGACACCGGAATGTGAACGAATACCCGCACCAATGACAGATACCTTAGCAACTTTTTCGTCGGAATCTAATTTTTTAATTCCAAGATAATCTTTGTTGTCGTTCAATAAATCTAACGCGCGAAGAAGGTCTGGTTTAGCTACTGTAAATGAAACAGATTTTGTTCCGTCTTTGCCAAGTGACTGGATCATAACATCGATATTGAGGTTATTCTTGTCTAATAAATTCAATAAACGGAATGTGCTGTCTGGGTCATTTCCAAGTCCAGCAACACGAATTTTAGCTACATTTTTATCGGCTGCTACACCGCTGATTAACATTTTCTCCATTTTTGTATTCTCCCTTACAATTGTTCCGGAATTTCGGTTCAGGCTGGAGCATACTAAGAGTTCCACACCATATTTTTTTGCGATTTCCACACATCTGCTATGGAGGACTTTTGCCCCAAGAGAAGCCATTTCCAGCATCTCGTCGTAAGTAATCTCTTCCATCTTTTGTGCATCCGGTACGATACGTGGGTCTGCAGTATAGACACCATCTACATCTGTATAAATCTCACAGACATCCGCATGGAGTTCTGCTGCTAAAGCAACTGCTGTTGTATCCGATCCGCCACGGCCAAGGGTTGTAATATCCTCATATTTGTTAATCCCCTGAAATCCTGTTACAACTACAATCTTATTGGCATCCAGTTCTTTTCGGATACGTTCTGAGTCGATTCGTTTAAATCGTGCATTCTGATAAGTTGATGTTGTCTGCATTGGCACCTGCCATGCATTTAACGATACTGCGCTGACTCCCATCTGGATCAGCGTCATGGCCATCAACGATACAGATACTTGTTCTCCTGTTGAAAGCAGCATGTCCAATTCCCTTCTGGACGGCCGTTCAGTAATCTGCTTAGCTGTTGCAATTAAGTTATCTGTTGTTTTTCCCATTGCGGAAAGAACAACAACAACCTGACTGCCGGCCTGCTGTTTTTCGATACAGCGTTTTGCTACATTGCGGATGTGTTCCAAATCAGCGACTGAACTTCCGCCAAATTTCATTACTGTAAGCATATTTTTTAATCTCCCTTTGATTCCTCAATAAGCCTTCCGTGAGATGGCAGACCTAACAAGAAATTTAATACTTGAATAGTATAGCACAATTGATTTCACGGAACAACCGCCGATAAATGCCACCTTCTATTACACCAATATTGTTACTGTTCACTCCCGTGTCAATCACTGCGCTGATTGACACGGAGGATGCACGTTTTATCTTAAACGGCATCTCGCCCATCGCCAAAGGCGATTTGAAATGGCGAGATGCGTTGCTGGTCACAGTTACTGTGAACAGTAACCCAATATTACACACTGGCTGCCCCTCGATTTGAAAACAGACTCAAACTGTGCCTTGTCATATTCAACCACACCGGTTATAGGGTCTGCAATTGTAACATGATTCTCATCGTATCCAATCAACACCGCTCCGTGGTCATTCTGGCTCCACTCAACATAATCACCATTTTCTGTATACCACCCACTTGTTTCATAACGATCTGCCATATCTATAGTACACCACACCACCACTGGTGTATCTTCACTTACCCATTGATATAATTTTTCCGGTGATACTCCTTTTTTGGCAATTGCCCGCATCGTGCTTCCATTCTCATCCAAATATTGATTTACCGCTGTAACAATTGCCCCTGTTCCGCAAATGATTCCATTTATAGTAGTAGGATCCCCTATAAAATATTGATTTATATCACTCCCATAAATCTTTCCGTTTTCACCCGTATATATTTCTGCTTCATATAATACCGGTAAATATTGTGTTGCCATCTCTACTTTATCTGCCTGATATCCATAATAATTCAATACCATCGTCATTGCTGTGATCTCGCATCCTGTCGGCAACTCCGGCATCTGGTTTATAATCGGGAATCCCTCAATTATATACGACTTTGGTAACTCTTTTTTTTCACTTTTTTCTTGTGTGCTTTTACTTTTTGAATCTTCGTTGGAATTAACTATACTGATTGGTTTTATACCTTCTAGTATCGCTGTTGGATCCACCCTCTTCAAATTACCGGTATTTTCTTTTTTTATTACAACTATTTTATTCTCGGACTTTGCTATTGCCGAAATTGGGGAAAGTCCTACAATCCCTGCAATACATGTAACTGTCACTAATATAAAAATGTGACTCTTATTTTTATTCATCTCACAAATGTTACTTCGCAAACTGACTTTCATACAAATGCTTATAAAATCCACCGGCCTGCAATAATTCGTCATGCGTTCCCTGCTCGATAATATTTCCATCCTTCATCACAAGAATCACATCTGCTTCCCTTATTGTAGACAATCTATGGGCTACAATAAAACTCGTTCTTCCTTCCATCATCTGATGAAAAGCTTTCTGAATTCGGATTTCTGTACGTGTATCAATGGATGATGTTGCTTCATCCAAAATCAACATCGGTGGTAAATTTAACATTACTCTTGCAATACAAAGCAATTGTTTCTGCCCTTGCGAAAGATTTCCTCCTTCTTCCTGGATCATCGTATCATACCCTTCCGGCATTCTCTTAATAAAGCTGTGGGCATGAGCTGCTTTCGCTGCCGCTATGATCTCTTCTCTTGAAGTCCCCTCTCTTCCATATGCAATATTCTCTGCAACAGTCCCTGATTTAAGCCAGGTTTCCTGCAAAACCATACCAAAATTTTCTCTCAGACTGTCTCTTTTAATTTCCTGAATGTCATGACCACTGACAATAATCTGACCTGCATCAATATCGTAAAAACGCATCAACAAATTAATCAGTGTTGTCTTTCCACATCCTGTCGGGCCTACGATAGCAATCTTCTGTCCCGGCTTTACCTGCAGATTCAGATGTTGAAGTAACGGAACATCTTTTCTATAAGAAAATGATACTTCTTTTAATTCCAGACTTCCGTCTGCCTGTTGTAAATCAACCGCCTGCTCATAATCAGGGATTTCTGGTGTTTCTTCTATAAAATCAAACACTCTTCTCGCACATGCCGCAGCATTCTGAAGTTCCGTGATAACACTGGAAATCTCATTAAACGGTTTTGTATATTGATTTGCATAGCTTAAAAAGCAAGATAATTGTCCTACGGAAATATATCCCCGGATTGCACTTAACGCACCTGTAATTCCAACACCTGCATATACAAGTCCATTTACAAAACGAGTGCTTGGATTCGTAATTGATGAAAAGAAAATCGCACGCAGACTAACTTTTTGCAAATCTGCATTTATCTCATCAAATCTTTCCAAAGCCCTTGAACCATATCCAAATGCCTGTACTACTTTTTGGTTCCCCACCATCTCATTAATAAGTGATGTCATCTCTGCGCGCTTCTCTGATTGTGCTTTGAACATCGTATATGTTCTCTTTGCAATAAAGCTCGCAACAAACAATGACACTGGCGTGATTAAGATAACAACCAGAGAGATTTTCACATTAATCGTCAACATAAAGAGTAATGTCCCCACAATTGTAACAATTCCTGTGAATAACTGTGAAAATCCCATGAGCAATCCATCTGAAAACTGCTCTACATCTGTAATAATTCTGCTGATTGTCTCACCATACTGGTGTGAGTCAATATATTTCAATGGAAGTTCCTGTAATTTTGCAAATGCCCGGATTCGAACATCTTTTACTACCCGGTAAGTAATTTTATTATTACATAAATTCATAAGCCATTGTGCCACACCTGTCAAAATGATCACAACCGCATACTTTTTTAAAATCTGAAATACACCGGCAAAATCTACATGTCCTTTTGACAATATCAAGTCAATTGCATTTCCTGATAAGATTGGTGCATACAAAGTCAATGCTACAGAAATTGCTGCAAAAATCAACGATAAAATCAGATAATGCATATATGGACGTATCAGCTTAAAAACCTTTTTCATTGTATCCTGGTTCTTTTTTTCTAACTGATTATTCATGGTTCTGCACCTCCTCTTTTGAAAATTGAGAATAGCAGATTTCCTGATATACCTCACATTGTTTCAACAATTCCTGATGTGTTCCATAGCCAACCATCTGTCCGTCATCTAATACAATGATCTTATCTGCATGCATAATCGACGCTGCTCTTTGAGACACAATAAATACAGTCATATCATTTGTATCTTCTGCGATTGCTTTTCTTAAATTAGCATCTGTTGCAAAATCCAACGCAGATGCACTGTCATCCAAAATCAATACTTCCGGATTGCGGACCAATGCTCTTGCGATTGTGAGTCTCTGTCTCTGTCCTCCTGACAGATTCTTTCCGCCCTCACTTAACACTGTGTCTAATTTACCAGGTTTATTTTCTACAATTTCCAATGCCTGTGCTGTCTTAAGTGCCTCAAAAATTTCTTCATCGCTGGCATCTTCTCGTCCCATCTTCATATTATCTCGAATTGTTCCATGGAACAAAACTGCTTTCTGCGGAACCATGCCGACTTTGCTTCTCAGATTCTCTACTTTATATTCCCGGACATCTTTTCCATTGACAAACACCCGACCTTCTGTCACATCGTAAAATCTTGGGATTAAACTTACCAAAGTTGACTTTCCTGAACCGGTACCACCGATAATTCCGATTGTCTCACCTTTTTTTGCTGTAAATGAAATGTGCTCCAGAGCAGGCTCTTTACTCTTTTGATAATAAAATGTTACGTCTTCCATGCTTACAGCTGTTTTTGGTTCTCCTGTCTGTTGCACTGCTGACTCTTTTTCATTACCATCCACAATGCCCGGCTTCATTGCAAATACTTCATTGATTCTTCCTGCCGATGCCATTGCTTTTGTAAATGTTATGATCAGATTTGCTAAGGCCACAAGTGCCAACAATGTCTGTGTCATATAGTTTACCAGTGCAATTACTTCTCCTTGCGTCATATCACCTACATTTACCTGAATTCCACCAAACCAGATAACTGCAATAATCCCGGCATTTACAATAATATATGTCAAAGGATTCAATGATGCCGAAATTTTACCGACGTGCATCTGTATAGCCATCAACACATCACTCTTATGTTCAAATGTCTCTCGCTCCAGCTTCTGAGTACGAAATGCACGAATCACACGAACCCCTGTCAAATTCTCACGGGTTGTCAATAATACTTCATCTAATTCTCTTTGAACCCTCTTGTATAAAGGAATCGTAATAACCATAATTCCATAGATAACGAATGCCAACAGCGGAACGGTCACAACAAATACCATTGCTGCCTTCCAGTTAATTGTAAATGCCATAACCAGTGCGCCGACAACTATAAACGGTGATCTTAAAAAAAGTCGTAATACAAGATTCACCCCTGACTGCACCTGATTGACATCACTTGTCATTCGAACAACCAATGTTGAGCTTCCGGCCTTATCAACCTCTGCATGTGACAAATTTTCAATATGCCAGAATAAATCATGCCTAAGTGCAGTTCCAAATCCGACTGCTGCCTTCGCCGCAAAATATTGTGCAAGCAATGAACATGTCAATCCTAAAATTCCAAATATTACAAGCACGGCACCCATTTTCCAAATATAAAGCGTATCCTGATTCTTGATACCAATATCTATGATGTGTGCCATAATGACCGGCACGATCAATTCAAACGTTGCTTCCAACAATTTAAACAATGGTCCTATAATACTTTCTTTTTTATAATCTTTTAAATAAATAAGCAGGTTTCTCACAAGCTCGCCTCCATTCTTACTCACGTTTTTTTATTATAACATTTTTCTTCCCGAATGAATACTTACATCTTGCATTTTTCTTTCTGACAATTTATTATGTAAGAAAGAATTTTCTTACATTGCTTAGACGAAACGGAGGAACAAAATTATGAAAAAAAGAGCAGTTATTGCATTGGGGCATAGAGCACTTGGCACAACATTACCGGAACAGAAAATTGCGGTAGCTAAAACAGCAAAATCCATTGCTGATTTAATTGAAGAAGGCTATCAGGTTGCGATCACTCACAGTAATGCACCTCAGGTCGGTATGATACATACCGCTATGAATGAGTTTGGTAAAACTCATGATAATTATACATCTGCACCAATGTCTGTTTGCTCAGCTATGAGTCAGGGTTATATCGGATATGACCTGCAGAATGGAATTCGAGAAGAATTATTAAATCGTGGTATTTATCGTACTGTCAGCACAGTCCTGACACAAGTTATTGTAGATCCGTATGATGAAGCTTTCTATACACCAACCAAAGTACTCGGACGTTACATGAATGCTGAAGATGCCAATGAAGAACGTAAAAAAGGAAATTATGTAGTAGAAGAACCTGGTAAAGGGTTCCGTCGAGTTGTATCCGCTCCAAATCCGGTTAAAATCGTAGAATTAGATGCTGTCAATGCTCTGCTTAATGCCGACCAGTTAGTTATTGCATGTGGCGGTGGCGGTATTCCTGTTCTGGAACAGGATAATCACTTACGCGGTGCAAGTGCTGTTATTGAAAAAGATCTTGCCGCAGGTAAACTTGCAGAAGGTGTCAACGCTGATCTCCTTATTATCCTTACGAGTGTAGATCAGGTTTGTATTAACATGGGCACTCCAGCTGAAGAAAAACTCGGTTCTATCTCCGTTGCTCAGGCAAAAGAATATATGGATGCCGGACATTTCGGTACTTACAATATGTTCCCTAAATTTAAAGCTGCTGTTGAATTCATCGAACAGAAAGAAGGTCGCGAGGCTCTGATCACTTCTCTTGACCAATTAAAAGCCGGTTTACATGGAAAAGCCGGAACAAGAATTCATGGATAATTTAAGTCGAACGTCCGTGAGACTTAGCGCGTGATTCTGGTCAGCGAAGCTGACATATTCCTATCAGAATCACTGCGCATCTTCGCGGAGCGTTTATCTCAGTCGTAAATTGGACTGAGATAATCTTTTCTTATAGTAAAATAGGATGTGAAAAATGTAATAACATTTTTCGCATCCTATTTTATTTTCCTCTTGCATTTTTTCTTTTATGGGTATAATATAAGCATGTGCTTGATGTAGTTTTGAATACTACATGTAACGTTATTAAATTCTATTTTATATGTTAACTATTCATATAATCAAACAAACATGAATATATTTCAATTGATATAAAAGAATGGAGGAATGAATCATGAAATCACAACATCATATTAAAGAACCCGGCAGTGCAATCACTCATTTTATAGGAATGTTAATGGCAATCTTTGCAGCTGTTCCATTACTGATTAAAGCTGCCCATGAACCTAGCCGTATTTACGTTATCTCACTCGCGGTCTACTCTGCAAGTATGATATTATTATATGCAGCCAGTACAACTTACCATACATTTGATATTTCTGCTAAGATCAATACAATTTTGAAAAAATGGGATCATATGATGATTTCTGTATTAATTGCAGGAAGCTACACACCAATTTGTTTATTGGTATTAAAAGGAAAAACCGGACTTATTCTCCTGGCCATTGTGTGGAGCTTCGCTATCATAGGTATTCTTATTAAAGCCTTCTGGGTTTACTGTCCGAAGTGGGTTTCATCCATTCTCTATATCGGAATGGGCTGGACATGTGTTCTAGCTTTCACCCAGATATTAAACTCAATGAGCCGTACTTCCTTTATATGGCTTCTGATAGGCGGCATTATTTATACTGTTGGCGGTATTATCTACGCATTAAAGCTTCCGATTTTTAACAGTAAACATAAAAATTTTGGAAGTCATGAAATTTTTCATTTATTCGTAATGGGTGGAAGTATGTGTCACTTCGTAGTTATGTATGCACTATTACCTTAATCTTAATGAATACTTTTTCTTATTCAAGTCGAACGGTTGGGACTATGTTATAGTCCCAACCGTTTTAATACATCTTTTACTTTTTTAACCGGTATAATCTCCAGCTTTTCTTTTACTTCATCTGCAACGTCTTCAAGGTCTTCCACATTTTCATATGGTATAAATACCTTCGACACGCCTGCTCTCTGCGCTGCCATAAGTTTCTCTGGAAGACCGCCTATTGGCATTACCCCTCCACGTAACGAAACTTCTCCTGTCATCGCATATTGAGGACTGACCGCTTTTCCTGTCACCAATGACGCCAACGCCGTTGTCAGTGTTATGCCGGCAGATGGGCCGTCCTTTGGTACTGCACCGGCCGGAACGTGGATATGCAAATCATTTTCTTTCCACATTGCTGCTGATTCCGGATACATTGATTTAACCAGACTAACCGCAATCTGAACAGACTCCTTCATCACATCACCAAGCTGACCTGTCACCTGAATCTTACCACTTCCTTTTGTAAACATCGCCTCTATAAATAAAATCTCACCGCCGGCTGACGTCCATGCCAGTCCGGTAACGACTCCCGGCTGCTTTTCTTCTAAAATACTCTCATGATGGATTGGCTTTTGATCCAAAAATTCACGAAGCCGTTTTGGATTTACTGTAATGCTCTTTTGTTCCCCTTTTACCAATTTTACAGCGGCATAACGACACAATGTATTCATTTGTTTCTTCAGTCCTCGAACACCTGATTCTGCCGTATAATCCTGGATAATTGTTCTGATTGCATCATCCGTCACTTTCAGATTTTTAGCCTTAATTCCCATTCCTGCCATTGCTTTTGGAAGCAAATGCTTTCTTGCAATCTGAAATTTTTCCACTGCTGTATATCCCGGAAACTGTATTACTTCCATTCGATTTAGTAAAGGCTCCGGAATTGTATCCCATGAATTTGCTGTACAGACAAATAACACATCTGATAAATCATATGGTACATTCAAATAATGATCTGTAAAATTGTTATTCTGCTCCGGATCTAATACTTCGAGCAACGCACTTGCCGGATCTCCGCTAAAATCTTTTGACAGCTTATCAACTTCATCTAATACCATAACCGGATTCGATGCTCCACATCTTTTCATTCCTTCCATGATGCGCCCCGGCATAGCCCCTACATAAGTTCTTCTATGACCACGGATTTCTGCCTCATCTCTTACGCCACCAAGACTGACTCTCACATATTCTCGGTGTAATGCCTTTGCAATACTCTGACCGATACTCGTCTTACCGGTTCCCGGTGCCCCGACAAATAACAAAATCGAACCCGATTGCTTTTTATTCAGTTGCATAACTGCAATTTGTTGAATAATTCTTGCTTTTACTTTTTTCAAGCCATAATGTTCTTCGTCCAAAATATCTTCCGCTTCATCCAAATCAATAGCTTCTACTTCTTCTTTCTTCCAGGACAATGTCGTTACAAAATCCAGATAATCGTAGAGCATGCCGTATTCATGGCTGTCTTTTCCTTCCTGCTTCATGCGGTTTAGAATCTTTTCAGCTTCTTTTCTCGCAGTCTCATTCATGCCGGATTCTTCTATTTTCTGCTCAAATCTACGCACATCTGATACATTTTCCGGATGCATCTCATCTAATTGACGTTGCAGAAAATCAATCTGTTTCTTAATTGCATCTTCACGATATACTTTCTCATGACGTTCCTGTTGCGCATTCTCTGCTTCTTCTCCAACTCTTGTCACTTCTATAAACTCATATACAGCGTGTTCCATCTTCTCTATACGCTGTGACAACACATCCGTCTCTACAATCTGGTATCGTTCTTCATTTGTCAGATTCAGATAGCTAGACAATGCAGATACAACTTCGCTTATCGATTTCCAATGCAATATGTAACTTCTGGCCCATACACCCCATTGAAATCCCTGTGCGAAACGAAGCAGTGAGGTACGCATTTTTTCAAAACGCATCTGACACTCCTGTGCATCGATATCTTCTATCTCATCCCGATTCACCGCTTCCAGCGAAATATTTCCCTCTGTTACTTCTATATTATGAATATCTACTCTATGAAATGTTCGGACATTGATATTACCATCCCGATCAATCCCTTCCACTTTTCCTTCTACACCAATTGGATAAAAATCCTCCGCCGTCAGACTCTGTCTCTCCTTATCTTCTTTTTGATATAAAAAGATCAGTTCTTCTCCCTCTTTCACATCTTCTATCTCTAATTCCTGAAACACATCTTGCTTAAAGTAAAATGTTACTCCTGGCAAAATGATCATATCATAAATAGGTACTACGATCATATCATTCACCCTGCTTTCTATATTGGAAAATCTTAGTTTGTATTTGTTAGCACTCTTTTTTGCTGAGTGCTAATTTATGATAACAATATCATATTCTCTTTATTTTGTAAAGTAGCTCCTTCGTGTAAACTCATACCTTCCTTGAAAATTTATCTGCTCTTTGCTATAGTAACTTTAACATCATTTTTCAAAGAGGTAAGCTTTATGAATCCAACAGTTAGTATTATTGTTCCTGTCTATAAAGCAGAAACTTTTCTCTCTCGCTGTATTGACAGTATTTTAAATCAAGAATATCGCGACTTTGAACTATTACTGGTCGACGATGGAAGTCCTGATTCTTCCGGTGAAATCTGCGATACCTATGCAAGAAATGATTCCCGCATCCGTGTCATTCATCAATCAAACAGTGGGGTATCGATTGCACGAAATCATGCTATAGATCAGGCCCGTGGAACATATCTTCAATTCCTTGACAGCGACGACTGGATTACCCCTGATGCCACCAAACTTCTTGTACGTTCGGCAGAAGATTTTCAGGCAGATCTTGTAGTTGCCGATTTTTATCGTGTTATAGGTGAACGCGTTTCTCACAAAGGCGATATTGATGAAGATGAGGTCATTTCCCGTGAAGAATTCGCTGAGCATATGATGGAAAATCCTGCCGATTATTATTATGGTGTAATCTGGAACAAATTATATAAAAGAGAATTGATTGAGCAGCATCATTTACGAATGAACCCAGATATTAGCTGGTGTGAGGACTTTATGTTTAATCTGGAATATATTCGATACGCGACACGATTTTACGCTTTAAAGACACCTATTTATTATTATGTGAAAACAAAAGGTTCTCTTGTAACACAAGGTGCTAGCATTTCCAATACGATAAAAATGAAATTGAATGTATTTGAATACTATAATAATTTCTATAAGAATATTCTGGATGAAGAAGAATATGAAAAAAACCGACTGCAGGTATATCGCTTTTTCATAGACGCAGCAAAAGATGGAGCCGTTCCACCAGCAATCCTGCCCGGTGCTACCCGCCTGGGGGAGGAACGTGCCAAAGTTTGCCAGGCAGCTGTTGCCGGAGAAGGTGTTTTGATGGATAATTACCGCACTCGCAAATTATTGGAACGTTATTTGGAACCAGTTGCTTTAAAGCATAATTTATCTATGACAGAAATCTGGGTTCTTTTTTATCTTTGCCACCCACATAATGTTAGAACACGCAGAGAATTAGCCGATTTTATTGATATTTCCAGAAGTTCCCTCTCGAGAGCATTAAAAAAACTTACTTTAAAAAATCTAATCATGATAGAAGATTCGCGTTCACCAAGACAGCTTTTGATTACTCTTCTTTCAGCAGCTGATACAATTCTTGCCGATCTCTCTGTTGTTCAAAATGATTTTGACCAGACTCGTTTTTCTGAATTTACAGAAGAAGAGCTAATTCAATACGCACAGCTCTCTGATAAAATAAAGGACAATATACAGCGTAGATTACAATAAAGGTTTAATTCCTATGTACTTTCGAATAAAAAAGTGAGACAGATTTTTTACCCCGTCTCACTTATTTTTATTCATTATTAAATTTTATTTTCTTTATTTCTGTGCATATTCCAGCATTCTCTTCAATGGAAGTTCTGCCTTTACTCTCAAATCTTCTGGCAATTCTACTTCTGGCTCCAATGTTTCAAGTGCCTGAGCTACTCCTTCCAGACTAATTCTCTTCATATTTGGACAGAACTGACGATGTCCTACAGAATAGAATTTTTTCTCCGGATTCTTCTGCTCTAATTCATAGAATACTCCGATTTCTGTACAGACGATAAATTCTTTCTTTTCAGATTCTGTCACATAATCAATAATCTGAGATGTGCTTCCGATGTAATCTGCTTCTTCTAATACATCTGGTGTACATTCCGGATGTGCAACTACAACTGCTTCCGGTTTTGCCTCTTTTGCTTTTAAAAGCTCTTCTTTATGAATACTTTTATGAACATGACAGAATCCATCATTAAATATAAAATGTTTCTCCGGAATCTGCTCTGCTGTGTATCTTCCAAGATTATTATCCGGAATAAAGAAAATATCTTTATTTGGAAGATTTTTAACAATCTTAAGTGCATTGGAAGATGTTACACACACATCAGATAATGCCTTGATCTCTGCTGTTGAATTTACATAACATACAACCGATACATCTGGATATTGTTCTCTTACTTCTTTAATTTTTAATTCATCCACCATATGTGCCATAGGACAGTCAGCGTTTTTATCTGCCATTACTACTTTCTTCTGCGGATTAAGAATCTTTGCACTCTCGCCCATAAATGATACTCCACAGAAAAGTATTACATCTGCATCGACTGTCGTTGCTTTTTTTGCAAGGAAATAAGAATCACCCACATAATCTGCAATAGCCTGAACTTCTCCATCTACATAATAATGTGCAAGAATTACTGCATTTTTCTCTTTTTTTAAACGATTAATCTGCTCTATTACTGTTTCACTCATTATTCTATACCTTTCGTTTCCACTACTAATCACATATATCTCTTCTAGGGTATAACAAATGTAAACTTTTTGCAAGCAAATGTTTTACATCTGTCTTGTCATCTTGTTTTTTTCTTTTCCTGATACATTACTTTATCCGCCTGTTTTACATACTCTTCCAGCAATAATTTTTCATCAGGTTTTGCACACACCCATCCTACACTAGTGGAAATCTGAAATGGAATATCCAGAATTTCATTTGCCTGTTTTAATTCTTCATGAATTGCCTGTTTAATACTAATTCCTTTGTTATAGTCACCACCAGAAACTACGATAACAAATTCATCTCCACCATAACGAACAACCACCGATTGTTTCGGGCAAACCTTCTTAAGAACATTCGCTACAGTTGTAATTGCAATATCACCATTTTTATGTCCGTATGTATCATTGATCATTTTTAAACGATTAATATCACTAAACAGTATTAAGGTTTCTCTCTGTTCAAGACGATCATATTGCAAAATCTTTTCCGCATGCCTTGACAAAGCAAAGCGATTGTAAACTCCTGTCATAGCATCTTCCGCACTCAACTCATCTAACATACGGTTCATCTGCTTCAATGCCAGTCTCTCAATCATAACCTGCATTGACATATTGATACAATGTGACCCGCTAAATAAACTTTCATCATCAATCATTTGAAAACTGTCCTTGAGTACACAATAGCCAATTGTTTTTTCTTGAAAATGAACCGGCATAATCATATAGGCATGCGATTTTTCATCATCCTCTTCTTCTCCCGGAATTAGTTTTGAAATATCAAATAACTCCTTATACTCTACCAGCTTCCCTTTTTCCAATGCAAAAATCACAATTAATTTTGAATCGTATTCTTGATTGTTGAGGATTTGTCCTGTATGCTGTTCCAATTGTTCAGTTCTATTAAGTAATATATACATTGCACTACACGGAATATTATTTATTACATGTTCTGCCAATGTATTCGCATACTCATTCCAGTTTTCACTTTGAACCAATCTCTTCTGCAAAATCTGAAAATTATTCTGAACATAATTCCGATTTAACATTGTTTCGATTATATGCCGTTTTCCATTTTGGTGTTTTTCTTCATGACTTGTGCATCCACAACTTGAACGATAGACTACCTCACCCTTCAAAGTTGTTTTTTGGGGAACATCCTCACCATTTATCAAACGGAACAATACATCACAGCTCTGATACCCTGTTTCTGTTTTTTTACGCTCTACTGATGTCAGGCTTGGACGATATGTACTTGCAATTCTTAAATCATCAAATCCAGAAATTCTAAAATCCTCTGGTGCATATAATTTCTGTTCACCGGCTGCAGTACAATACCCTATTGCCATCTCATCATTTGCAGCAATAACACAATCCGGAACTCCCAGACCCATTTTTTGAAAATCATAAAAGGCCTGGTATCCGTCATGATATGTGTAGTTGTAATTTCGAAACCAGGCTTCTTCATATTGCAATCCTTTTAAATCCATTGCATCCTGAACGCCTTTTTTTCGCTTTTGTGATTCGTAATTATCTTCTGGTCCGCCTATGAAATATATTTTTCTACACCCATGTTTTTCAATCATGTGTAATGTTATCTCTTTCACAGTTCGATAATTCTCACATCCGACATAATATAGACCTTCCAACTCGTGTTCCATACTAACTGCCGGTTTTCCACTTGCAACCAGTTTCTTACGTAATTTTTCTCTCTCTTCTCCTGAAGTAATATTATTCGATGCCATAAGAAATCCGTCATATTCATTACAATCTAATAATGAAAAAATCTGATACTCTCCCTGATTGTACAACAGATCTTCTTTTTCTCCGCCATAACAACTGAATATATAAAGATCAGCGCCTTCTTCTTGTATACGTTTTCGAATTCCTCGAATAGCATACTTCATTACTTCTCCATTAAATCCCCCTTGCAGCAGTGCTATTTTCTTCTTCATCTGCCACCTCCGCGTTATTTATATTTTCTATTATAACGCACTTATATCCATTTGTCTTATATTAAATGATATAATTTCCTACATCCGTAGAATCCACTAATAAATCTGCCAATGTAATTCCATCAAAATAATCAAGAATTAACTTATACAGACCTTCCCACATCTTAATTGTTTTACACACAGTAACACGTTCACATAAATTAGGATTATCCTCCAAGCATGAAATCGGTGCCAATGATCCCTCTGTAAGTTGTAAAATACTCCTAATCGTATATTCTTCTGGAGCTTTTGCAAGCTGATATCCGCCACCCTTTCCTCTTAGTGAACGAACAAATCCATTTTTACTTAATGATGCTACAATTGATTCCAGATATTTTTCTGAAATCTCCTGTCTTTTTGCTATATCCATCAATGGAATATATTCTCCTGTGTTATGTTCTGCCAAATCTAACATTACACGAATTGCATAACGTCCTCTTGTTGATATCTTCATAATATTCCTCCAATCCTATATACCTATTATATCACAAGGTTAATATACTTTTCAAGGCTAACAAAAAAATACGTACAAGAAAAAGACTATGCACTCCTGCTCAGCTTCGTCGGGCAAGCCCGACTCCAATTCGCTGGATTGCATAGTCTTTTCTTACTTTGAGGTGTACCGTAATTGAAATAGGTGGAGCGATGATGTATTTACTTTTCTGGTGTCTGATGTATCTATATCATGGGGTTATTTGCTTGTGCAGATGCCTTTGTGGCAACCGTTGTATCTGCACTGGCTTAATATTCACTGTTGCAGATGCTCTTTTGATAACTGATATATCTGCAATTTGCTTTTCTTTGAACTTGCAGATACTTTTCAGCCCGCCTATCATATACAAATGCATCTACATCTTGTCTTTTCTGGTATTTGAGGATGCTTCCTTCGCAAATTTTGTATCTACATCCCACGCTTTCTATAACCTGAAGATGCTTCTCATTGAAATTATACATCCTCAACTTGCTCTTTCCATGACTTGCAGATACTCCTCATCAAAATTTTGCATCTTCAATCTCCGAAAATCCGCTATCACAGATATAGTCGCTCAATATCCTTTAAGTTCTATTTAGTTCACGACGCCCCCCTAGTAAAAAAACACCTCATAAATCTATGAGATGTTCTTCTAACCTCCCCGAGTTGGGTTCGAACCAACGACCCTTCGGTTAACAGCCGAATGCTCTACCGCTGAGCTATCGAGGATTACCTTTATTGAAGTATACCTTCAAAACTGCATACAAAGTTTTTTC
>NZ_JAKVPP010000013.1:0-120603 GCF_022487435.1 Mediterraneibacter sp. NSJ-151
GACGGGGTTTAGTGGCTTTTTTGCTTGCAAAAAGCCACTAAACCCCGTCCCCAACTGGCTCTCCCGTCCCCAACCGGCTCTCGAACTTATAGATACTTCTTAAGATTCTCTAAAACACACCTATACGCATTTGCATACATATGTACACCTTCTATCGTATACTCCTCTTTTAAATTTCCATTTGCATCTGTCAATCCATTATTCACATCAATATATGTATAGCCAAATTTATCGGCCAGTTTTTTTACTGCTTCATTCGCAATCGGAATATTCGTATTGTTTCTGTTCTTAAACATCGTTTCTCCCCAAGGTCCATCCGGAATCGGAGAATCCTCTTTTACAGGATAATATGCCATCATATACACCTGTGTTTCTGGCAATTTTTCTTTAATTTGCACCAGGATCTTCTCATAATTTGTCATGGTATGTGTAAGTGCTTCCTCAAAAGAAATCGACGGATTACTAATATCATTTGTTCCAATATTAATAAAAATCTTAGACGGCTCTGTACCAAACACCTGAACATCCATGTTTTCTAACATATCATCTGTTGTGAACCCGCCAACTCCACGGTTGTAAATAATACAATCCATTTTCTCAGTCATTAACAATTCATTTATCGGAAATTGTTCCATCAATGATGACCCTGTAAAAAGGATTTGTCCCTTTATAACCGTTTCATTTAAAATACGATACTTGTCAATTTTTTCTTTCTGCTCCTTTGCAAAAAAACCTTGAATCACATCTAACTCACTCATAATTTTTCTCCTTCATTTTCTTTAACTCCGGCATCACAATTGCCAGCATTGTAATAAAACACAAACTTCCTCCAATTACATTTGATATCGGTTCTGCTAAAAACACACCTCTTGTTCCCATGCGAAATGTATATGGAAACAAATATGTTAATGGCACGACTATAAATACTTTTCTAAGTAACGAAAAGAAGATTGCCTGTTTCTTTTTATTTAATGATTTAAATACCGTCTGTCCAATATATTGCAAATCCATAAATATAAATGCTGCAAAATACAACTTCAATGCTTCTACTGCATCTACCAGTAATTCTTTATCCGAGCTGAAAATTCCGATTAAAAATTCCGGTGCAAAAATAATCACACTCCAAATGATTGCCGTATAAATAAGAATCATACAAGTCATTACTCTAATTGCTTTTCTAACACGTTTTGGACGCTGTGCTCCATAATTGTAGCTTAAAATTGGAGAGGTTCCTTCATTCATAGCATAAATCGGTGTCTCTACCATCTGTCGGATACTTGATACAATTGTCATCACTGATATATAAACATCTCCTCCGATACCTGACAGCACACTGTTGCAACATATTGTTACTAAACTATTTGTCAGCTGCATAATAAATCCTGCACTACCAAGACTCACGATATTTTTTGCATCTGCTCCACATACTTTCCATTCTGCCTTGGAGAGCATTCGAACTTTTAGATCCGATTTCTTTCTTAAAAAATAAAATACATATGCTGCTGATAAAGTCTGTGAAATAATCGTTGCAATTGCAGCTCCTTGTATTCCTAAATGCAATCCAAATATAAATAATGGATCCAAAATTAAATTGGCAACTGCTCCAATTGTTACAGACAGCATGCCTGATGTAGCATAACCTTGTGCATTAATAAACGGATTCATCCCTGTTGCAATCATGGATGGTACTGTTCCTATCAGATAAATCATCATATATGGATACGCATAAGATAACCCTTCCTCTGATGCACCAAATAATACCAGTATCGGACTTGCAAACAACATGCCGATTACCATCAATACCACTCCACAAATGCACATCATTGAAAATGATGTATTCATAATTGTTTCAGCCTTTTTTGTATCTCCTTTTCCTCTATTAATAGAAAATAAAGGGGCGCCGCCACTTCCGAACAAGTTACTGAATGCTGTGATAATCACAATAATTGGAAAACATAAGCCCACCGCTCCAAGTGCTGTTGTTCCGACTTCTGGAATTCTGGCAATGTAAATTCGATCCACAATATTATACAAAAGACTCAATATCTGCGCCACCAGCATCGGTAAGGCCGCACCTAAAATATTTCCTGTAATTGTTCCGTGTTCAAAATCAATTCGTTTCATACTCTCATTCCTTTTTTGCTTTCTTTCCTTGACTCCAAGTATAACACAGATTAAAATATATAAAAAATATTGTTTTTATATAGCAATGCAATAATATTTATATATCTTTTTTCAATAGGAGAAAATTATATGGAAATCAAACAATTAGAATACTTTCATGCAATTGTAGATGAGGGAAATGTCAGTGCTGCCGCCAGAGCTCTGCACATGACACAACCACCATTAAGCTACCAGATGAAAATGCTGGAAGAAGAATTACAAGTACAGCTTTTTATCAGAGGTACAAAAAGAATTACTCTAACCGAAGCCGGTAAAGTGCTCTATGCCAGAGCCACCAGTCTGCTTACTATGACGGATATTACCAAACGTGAAGTAATTAAGGCAAGCCAGTCTGCTACTCTCCATATTGGTCTGACACCTTCCAGTGTTTCCATTATGTCTGATTACTTAGTTCGATTTGCTTCAAAATATCCTGATATTCACTTTGATATACATGAAGGTTCTACATTCGCTTTAAAAAATGAATTAGAAAATGGCCTGGTAGATATTACAACACTTAGAACACCAATTGTGTTAAATGAATGCAACACCAGCGTTTTACTACAGGAGAATTTAGTAGCAATGGCAATCTCTGGCTTTTTTGATATTGGATATACAAATATTTCATTAAAAGAACTATCACAAAAATCCTTGATACTTTCTCATCGCTATCGCAAATATATTATATCTGCTTTTGAAGATAATGGATTAACTTGTGACATATACTGCGAATGTGAAGATGCCAGAACCGCCATAACTTTGGCCGAACATGGTTTAGGGGTTGCCATCCTCCCTTCTTCCATGAGAGAACTCAACCCCTGTCTTTATGCTTATTCTATTAAGAATACGAACCTCTCGACAGAAATTCTCCTTGCCTGGAGAGATGAGCGAATTCCGGTTGAGGTAGAAAAATTTTTATCTGAATTAAAATAACTTACAATTTCACGTCATTATGTTTTAAAATTTCTTTCACTTTTTCTTCTGTCATATCTGTAATCTTTGCAATTTCTACAAGAGGGTATCCTGAATTGCTCATATTTAATATGATTTTTCTTTTACCCCCCTGTAAAAGAAACTCTATTCTGTATTTGCACGACTGTGTTATAATATTTGCGAAAGGTGGAATTTTCATGAATACATACTATGCTACACATTATTTTAATTTCAAAAATATTGGAGTCTACCTGCTAGCCTCTCTTCTGGGACTTATCATTGTAATTACAATTGTCCTATGTATTGCTAAATTGCAAATGCATAAAAAATTACAAGATGATTCTTTAACTACTCGTAAAATACGTCGTTTAAATCGCGAACATCAGGCGAAAGAGCTCACTATTATCGAAAGTTTTTTTGAAATGGTATTTGCCAGCACTTCAATTCTCATCTTTTTATCATTATACTATATTCTTGATGAGCGAATTCCTGCAGTCTCTGTGTATTGGGAAAAATACCAGGATTTATTGTTGTTGCTGTTTCTCTGCTTCTCTGTCATCCTAAACGGATGGCTTGATATTGTACTTGTTCCTCTGGAAGAACTTGATTCCGATCAGAAGGCTTCCATACGTCTGGTTTCAACCTTCTATATTATATTGATTTTGCTATACATCAAATTCATTTACAATGATGATAACTATGATTCACTCATGATGTATTTTATTACACTCGCAGTCGGTCGTTTTATATACTTCGATTTTACAATGCACGATTTTTTAAGTACGATACATGGTTTTGTCCAACAACTTCCTCTACTGATATTAATGGGAGCATATTCTGGTTTCATTTGCTGGTTCGGGTTTTACAGTGGATTCCTACTCACATCAAATGGAGTAATTGTCAGTACTTTACTGGCACATTTATTTATGATCTGTTCTATCTATATTTTAGATAAAACAAAAGTTTTCCGACTCCTCTTGTAAGTTATTTTTAATTATTCACAGAGTTCACAAAATCATATTTGATTTTTCACATTTTCTTCACAGTTTTCCACGTTTTTCTCTTGACACGCGGTGCTATAATAAAACTGTAACAAGGAAATAGAACTTAACAAAACCTACTTATAGAAAAAAAGTTGAAGGCTGCTAAGCGTGATTCAGTATTTGGAGGAAAAGATAAATGAATACTTTAAAAGCTGAAAAAAGAAACATGACAACAAAAGCCAAAAAACTTAGACGCGAAGGATTTGTAACCGGTAATCTGTTCGGTCGCGAGATGACAGAATCCATTCCATTGCAGATGGACAAACGTGCTGTTGACCAGCTTCTAAAAGACGAAGGAAAAGGTGGTCAGGTAATGCTCGAAGTTGACGGACAGACTTATGATGCACTTATTAAAGAGGTCGATTATAACCCATTGAAAGGTTATGTCGATGAGATTGATTTTCAGGCATTAGTAAGTAATGAAAAAGTTCACTCTACTGCTGAAGTACATCTGATCAATCTTGAGAAACTTGCTGCCGGTGTTCCACAGCAGATGCTACATGAGATTTCATTCAAGGCACTTCCTGCTGCACTGGTAGAAAAAGTTGAAGTTGATGTCGGAGACCTAAAGGTCGGCGATACGATTCGTGTATGCGATCTGCCAATTGCTCAGGACAAAGACGTCGATTTGATGACTGATGCTGAAGCTACTGTAGTTACAATTACAGAGGTTCACGTATCTGCTGCCGATGCTGCTGAAGAAGCAGATGAGGAAGCTGCTGAATAATAAATACGAGATTTAAGCGCAGGGTAATTTATCCTGCGCTTAATATTTCTAAATATTTATATATTTTCTTTGCTATCATCGTATAACTGATTTACAAATCGGCTAAACTCTGATTTTTTCCACACAACCGGCACCGGATACAAAGGATTTCCCTCTTTCTCTGCCCACCTGGCAATCTTTGAAATATCCTTTTTCTGAATCATATCCGGATATTTTGGAATCCCCATCTTTTCGTTCATCTTATCAATCCATTGAAGAAATGCCTCTGCCTTTGACTGTGTGCCAGCGTCCTCTGCTTCGATACCGCAGACATCACATAGCTCCGCTAATTTTTCATGCACAGCACTTCCATATGCCCTCATAACCTGCGGAAGTAACATCGCCATCGCCAATCCATGGGGGACATCATATAGCCCGCTTAACGTATGACCTATTGCATGAACATATCCTACACTCCCTCTTGTAAATGCTCTTCCTGCATAAAATGCCGCCTGCTGCATCTTCTGTCTGGCTGTCAGATTCTCTCCATCCTGATACGCTGTATACAGATTGTCATAAATATATTTTACAGCCTGCCTGCATAAATCTCGCTCAAATTCTGTATTGTATTTATCATTCGTATACGCTTCTACTGCATGACATAATGCGTCCATTCCCGTTGCTGCTGTAACAGAAGGAGGTAATGCAACTGTCAGTTTCGGATCTAAAATAACCACCTTTGGCATCAGACATAAATCGTTAATTGCTGCTTTATGATGTGTTTTTTCTTCTGTTATCACTGCCGCGATCGTAGTCTCTGAACCAGTTCCGGCAGTTGTCGGAACTGCAATAAATAATGGGATAGGTCTTAATACCTTAAATACCCCCTGCAATTGTCTTATTGATTTTTTTGGACGGGCTATTCTCGCACCGATTGCTTTTGCACAATCCATTGGAGAACCACCACCGACTGCAACAATACAACTACACTTTTCTCGCTTGAATATCTCTACGCCGCGCTCTACTTCCGTATCTGTCGGATTTTGTGAAACGTCATCAAAAATATAATATGACAAATTTTCCTGCTGCAATCTTTTTTCTAATTCATCCAGCAGCCCTCGTTTATAAATGTTAGGTCCTGTCACAATCAAAATATTAGATAGTTTCTTTTTCTTTAAAAACTCTGGAAGCTGCAAAATAGATCCCGTGCCTTTTAATATCTTTGGCATACGCCAAGGAATTATATACATTGCAGCCTTCATACAATTTTGATATATGCGACAGTATATTTTTGTAAAATTGATAAGTCACATCCCCCTTCTTTTTTGCTCTATCCTAGCGTAAACATTTATGTTAATATCATACTCTATAAAGAAGGGAGACGGCAACCGGATTTTCCTGCCTTATGCAATAAAAGCGTTTACGTTATTGTTAAAAAAATTATATAGAATCGTTCCAATTCATCCTTCCATATCTCAGTACCATTCCATAAATCTCTTTCTGTAGCTTAACAGACAATTGTCTTGTGTTAATTCTCCATTTCCAGTTCTTTCCAACTGTCGATGGCGTATTGATACGGCTCTTGTTATCCAGTCCTAAATAATCCTGCATCGGAATCACACAAAGTTTTGCACTACTTCTCATAATCAGGCTAATGAAAGACTTGTATAATTCCTTGTCCGGTGTTGCCTGATCACAAAGATATTCTCTTGCAAGTTTCTGTTCATCCTTCGTAATACTGCTCCACCATCCAACGATTGTCTCGTTATCATGAGTTCCTGTATATGCGACACTATTTACCGGATAATTATGTGGCAAATAATCATTCGCACATCCGGAATCTCTGGAATCAAATGCAAACTCCAGAACTTTCATTCCAGGAAATCCGCTGTCTCTTACCATATCTCGTACAGAATCCGTTACATAACCCAAATCTTCTGCAATGACCGGTTTCCATCCAAGTGCCTGCTCTACTTTACGGAACAAGTCAATTCCCGGTCCTTTTTCCCAATGTCCGCCAATCGCATTTTCTGCTTCATACGGAATAGAAAAATATTCGTCAAACCCACGGAAATGGTCAATACGTACGACATCATACATATTGAACACATAGCGAAGTCTTGAAATCCACCATTCGTAGCCGGTGCTTCTATGATAATCCCATCGATATAATGGATTTCCCCACAACTGTCCTGTTGCCGAAAATCCATCCGGCGGGCATCCTGCTACTGCTACCGGAACATTTTCAGAATCTAACTGAAACAGTTCTGGATGTGCCCATGCATCAGCACTATCCATCGCAACATAAATCGGAATGTCTCCAATAATTTTAATACCTTTGCTGTTCGCATAATTCTTCAACTTCATCCATTGTTCATGAAATTTAAACTGCATATACTGTTGAAATTCGATATCGTAATAGAGTTCTTCCCTGTAATAGTCCATTGCATTATTCCAACGAAGTCTGATATCCTCTGCCCACTTCGTCCACTCTACATCATCAAATCTTGCCTTTACTGCCATAAATAATGCATAATCTGCCAGCCACCAGTTATTTTCTGCAACAAATTTCTGGTAATCCGGATTCTCGCTGATATTACTTCTCTCATATGCTTTTCGAAGCAATGGGTAGCGTCCTTTATAAATTTTCTCGTAGTCTACTTTACTTTTTGTTGTCCCCCAATTTACTTTATCGCACTCTTCACGAGTCAGCACTTTTTCCTCAATCAGCTCATCCAGACTGATAAAATATGGATTCCCTGCAAATGTAGAGAAAGACTGATACGGCGAATCTCCGTAACTGGTCGGACCAAGCGGAAGTATCTGCCAGTAACTCTGTCCGGCTTCCTTTAACCAATCTACAAATTCATATGCACTTTTTGAAAAACATCCAATGCCGTATTCAGATGGCAAACTACTGATTGGCATTAAAATACCTGCAGCTCTTTCATTCATTTTTAATCTCCCTTTCTTTTAAAACCTGCTATTAAACTTCTATCATGACTCCATAGTGATCGGATACAACCGGATGCTTCTGCCATCGGATTCACGCCAGCCATCAATTTCTTCTTCCACCGTAATACCGTCATCCTTTTCTTCTGCTAACACATATGTATCCTTCCATCCACTGTTACAGATTAGTTCGTAACCTTCTCCTTTTACATTATCCAAACTGTTGAAATCTCCCATAAGCCATATTGTACTCTCTGCAAATTCTGCATCACTAAGTACCTGTTGCATCGTTTTGTGCAACCGTTTGCATTAATTATAGTCAGAATTTTATGATATTTCAATTCTATTTTCTAATATCGCATTGCTTTCTCTTTTTTCCACAATTTACCATTCTTGTTTTTGTGCATTTTTCTAGTTTCATTTTTGTTGTTTTGAAATATCATACAATTTATTTTCTATGCTTTTGTTACTATTGCTCAACATTTCCGTCTTTTTATTTTCAGCTCTTTTGCATAACTCATGCAATTTCTTATGCAATGCATTTGACATTACTATTTTCTTTCTTTAAAATACTATTTATAACTTATACATGAAAACGAAAGGCTTTATTTATGACAGTGACAATTAAAGATGTGGCAGCTTTGGCAGGTGTATCTCCTTCTACAGTATCCAGAACCTGTAAAAATAACCCTTCTATCAGCAATGAAACAAAAGAAAAGGTTCGAAAAGCAATGCTCGAACTTGGATATGAACCAAATTTCCAAGCTAGTAACCTTGCTTCTCAAAATTCACGAACAATAGGGATTATCCTTCCTGCGTCTGCACGTGAAGTATACGAAAACTCATTTTATCTTGAAGCAGTTCGCGGTGTCAGTCATTACTGTAACCAAAAACAATACATGACAACAATTGTAACCGGACAGGACGAAAACGAAATATTACAAGCAGTCCGCTCCATGTCGAGAAGTGGTAAAGTAGATGCGTTTATCGTTCTATATTCCAGAAAAGATGATCCTGTTATCGACTATTTATTTAATGAAGGATTGCTATACAGTCTGATTGGAAAAGCTACGCAATACACAAATCAGAGTATCTATATTGATAATGATAATCTGCTTGCAGGGCAGGAAGCAACTGAATACCTCTACCAGCTCGGTCATCGCCGAATTGCTTATCTGGGTTCTGACAGCAATCTCATTTTCTCTGCTGACAGAAAATCCGGTTACCAGCTCGCACTCGCAAAACATGGACTTCCGATGCGACCTGAATACTGTGTAGAGGTTGCAAATGTATCGCAGAATAATACCAAAGAAATTTCTGCGTTATTATTACAATCCGAACCCCCAACCGCAATTGTAGTAAGTGATGATATTCTTGCTGTTTCTCTGGAACGAGTATGTCTGCAGAACAAGCTGTCGATTCCGGAAGATTTATCAATCATCTCCTTTAATAATTCATTATTTGCAAGACTGACTTCTCCACAGATCACATCCATTGACATCAATTCATGCCAGCTGGGAATTGAAGCAGCCTCGCAGATTATTAATCATATTGAAAATCCGGGATTGGTTGCGACAAAGATTATCGTGCCACATCATTTGATAGAAAGAGACAGTTGCTGTAAGATTTCTAGGGAATGATTTTTCAGACTTTCATGCTCCCCTTATTAGATACACATCCTATTAGACTTTGTGTCTTGGCCTACATAAACAAAGATAAGAGAGTTTCGATTTACGTGAAAGAAATCAAAACTCTCTTATCTGCTATATTTTCTTCAAAAACTTTTCTTTCTGAATCTCCACTAATATAATATCGGGACCGATTTTCCTGATACATGCAAATGGGATAATATATTCTGAGTCCACGCCAAATATCCCACATACTTTTCCTGGACCTGGAACGATAATTGCTTCTATCTGTCCACTGCACAAGTCAAAATCTATATCTACTACACATCCTAACACCTTACAATCGCAGGTATTAATTACTTCTTTTTCTCGTAATTCACATATGCGCATCGTGTCACTCCTGCATATATCACTTATATTATTATATGCAGCGATAAGTGTTTTGCTATTTAGTTCACGACGGTCTCTTAGCAAGAAAAAGACTATGCACTCCTGCTCAGCTTCGTCGGGCAAGCCCGACTCCGATTCGTTGGAGTGCATAGTCTTTTCTTGCTTTTTGGTGTACCATGATTGAAATAGGTGGAGCGATGAAGGATTTACTTTTCTGATGTATCTACATCATGTGATTATTTGCTGTTGCAGATATTCTTTTGGCAACTGATGTATCTGCACTACCTTGATATTCTCTGTTGCAGATGCTCTTTCCTTGCCCAATGTATCTGCAACTTGCTCTTCTTTGAACTTGCAGATACTTTTCAGCCTGCCTGACCTGTACAATTGCATCTGCATCTTGCCTTTTCTAGAACTTGAGGATACTTCCTTCGCAAATTTTGCATCTACATCACACGTTTTCGATAACGTAAGGATGCTCCTCAGTAAAATTACGCATCCCCAGCCTACTCTTTCTATACCTTGCAGATACTCTCCAGTAAAATTATGCATCCTACCTACTCTTTCAATGCCTTGCGGATACTCCTCATCAAGATTCTGCATCTTCAATTCCCCCAAATCCATTATCTCAGATATCTCCCCAAATTATCCTTTGCGTTCTATTTGCTTCACGGACTGAGCCGATACCTGACTTATAAAAAAATTGATATAAGAAATTCGAGCGAATATGGAGTGAGCGTTGGAGACACTTAGAGCGTAAATTTTTGCATTAATGGATTTGAACGAATATGTTTGAAGCTGCGTAGCAGCAAGTTTTAGTTCAAATTCATTTGCTTTTAGCAAAAATTTACGCTCTTATGTGTCTTCCGCTCATGAAGTCTGAGCAAGAATTCTTATATCATTTTTTTGTAAGGTCCGTATCACCATCTAATGAACTAAACAGTAACTTAGTCCTCTACTTCAATCTTACGAATTGTCTTTTTCTGAATCTCATCTTTGATTGCATCGATAAATACATTCAACTCTTTCGCGCCCTCATCTCCGAGATATCTACTTCTTACAGAAACTTTCTGCTCTTCCTCTTCTTTTGCTCCAACAATCAACATGTATGGAACTCTGTTCAGACGAGCTTCGCGAATCTTATATCCCATCTTTTCTGAACGCTGATCAACAGAGCAACGGATGTTATTTGCTTTGAGTTCTGCTTCAACTTTGGCTGCATACTCATGATATTTATCTGAAATAGGAATTACACGAACCTGTTCCGGACATAACCATGTAGGGAACATACCTGCATATTTCTCAATCAGCCATGCCAGTGTTCTTTCATAACATCCGATAGATGTACGATGAATGATGCATGGACGTTTCTTCTCACCATTTTCATCGATATAATACATATCAAACTGTTCTGCAAGTAATGCATCCCACTGGATTGTGATCATTGTATCTTCTTTTCCGTATACATTCTTTGCATTAATGTCTACCTTTGGTCCATAGAATGCTGCCTCTCCGACATCTTCTACGAATGGAATATTGAGTTCCTGAAGCATTGTACGAATATGACCTTCTGTTTCTTCCCAAACTTCTGGTTCACCAATGTATTTTTCTTTATTTGACGGATCCCATTTTGAAAGATGATATGTTACATCTTCCTCTACGCCAAGTACCTGCAGACAATACTGAGCTAATGCGATACAATCCTTGAACTCTTTTACCATCTGGTCAGGTCTTACAACCAAATGTCCCTCTGAGATTGTAAACTGACGAACACGAGTCAGACCATGCATCTCTCCAGAATCTTCATTACGGAATAATGTAGATGTCTCGCCGTAACGCAATGGCAGATCACGATAACTGTGCTGTTCTGCTTTGTATACATAATACTGGAATGGGCATGTCATTGGACGAAGGGCAAATACTTCTTTATCTTTCTCTTCATCACCTAATACGAACATTCCCTCTTTATAGTGATCCCAGTGTCCTGAAATCTTGTAGAGGTCGTTCTTAGCCATCAATGGTGTCTTAGTACGAACATATCCACGTCTGCTTTCTTCATCTTCGATCCAACGCTGTAACTCCTGCATAATGATCACACCATTTGGCATAATAAGCGGAAGTCCCTGACCGATTACATCTACTGTTGTAAATAATTTCATCTCGCGTCCGAGTTTATTATGATCACGTTTTTTTGCTTCCTCTAATTGTGTTAAATGCTCTTTGAGTTCGTCTTTTGTAGCGTAAGCTGTACCATAAATACGTGTCAGCATTGGTTTCTTCTCATCACCTCTCCAGTAAGCTCCTGAAGATGATAACAATTTAAATGCTTTCACACCCTTTGTACTCATCAAATGAGGTCCTGCACAAAGGTCTACCCAATCTCCCTGTGAATAGAAAGAAATTTCAGCATCTTCTGGAAGATCTTCAATCAACTCAACTTTATAAGGTTCATTTTTCTCCTTGAAAAATGCGATTGCTTCTTCTCTTGATTTTGTAAATCTTTCAATCTTAGCACCTTTTTTGATGATTTTCTTCATCTCTTTTTCAATTGCATCCAAATCATCTCTTGTAAATGACTGACATTCAAAATCATAATAGAATCCTGTATCAATTGATGGTCCAATTGCAACTTTTGCATTTGGATAAAGGTTCTGTACAGCCTCTGCCATTACATGTGATGCTGTATGACGAAGTGCAGCTAAACCTTTCTCATCTCTTGCTGTAAGAATATTAAGCTCACAGTCTTTATCCAAAACTGTTCTAAGGTCTACAACTTCACCATCTACTTCTCCGGCACACGCTGCTCGTGCAAGACCTTCGCTAATATCGTATGCAACATCAATTACTGTTTTTGCTTCTGAATACTCTTTTTTTGATCCATCTTTTAATGTAATAATCATCATTCTTCCTCCTGTTTTGATATTTACTTCAAGCATTTAATACAGGGAGTTTACATATTATAAAAACTCTTTCCTTAAAACAGAAAAAACTTTATCTGTCCCTGCACTTACATGCAAGGGACGGATAAAGTCTGATTACTTTTATATCCGCGGTTCCACCCTTTTTGTTTTCAAGATGATAACAATTACTTTGTTATCTAAAACCACTTCATTCATGATTATAACGGAATCACCGGACCGGATTAGGGCCACTCGGAGGTAGTCTTCAAATGATTCCCGTTAAGATGATTCCAGCATCTTCATCTCTCTCTGAAACGTTCCACATTCTACTCGTCTCGTCATCGTGTTATCTTCTGACCCTCATTATAGCATTCAAATAAACTTTGTCAACTCAATTTCTTCAATTTTTTCATCTATTTTTCATCTAAAATATTATGGAATCTTTTTATTCTTCACTATAACTTTTTACTCATCAAATTCTAAAATAACACTGTTTGCTTCCAATCCCATTTGGATATCTACCACTTTGCCATGACGTGTTTTTAATCTTTCATAACTTCGATAATTACCGCTCATTGCAATTGCATGTTCGATTGTATAATAATATGAACTAGGTAATTTTCCTTCAATTACATTTACTTCTTGTCCAATCTCAACCAATCCTGGTCTATCCATAGTAAATTCCATTCTTCTCATGACATTATCCTCCTGTAATATTTAATCTAATGTCTTATAAAATATAAAAAGACTTAAGCATTAGCTTAAGTCTTCTAATATAATGCGCGTGGCCGGACTTGAACCGGCACGGGATCGCTCCCGAGGGATTTTAAGTCATTTAGTGCCAACCGATTTTCCCAGAACGTCTTGGTACGAAATGGAACTTAGCGTCCCGAAAAATGGGGATTTTTTACCAGCTCGAAACAGCCTGATGATAAATTTCTTGCAAATTCAGTATAAATCAAGATTTTGACTTTGGCAAGGCTTTTTCGATGCAAAAGGGATGATGGAGGGATATTGGCAGGATATCCTCACATCCAGAATTAATAGAAAAAAGGTGACATTCAACCGAACGATTGGCTAGAGGCAGCATCATCATGCTGCCTCTATTTTATTTCAGAAAGAGAGGCTTACTTATGGAATACCAATTAGAACTCAAACAAATCGTAGATTTTCCACGCTGCCGGATCTACCGCAACTTCATACAGACCTTATTAAACGACAGGAGCATCCGAACCACCGGAGGCTCTTTTCTTTTCTGGTATCTGGTTCTCTGCTCCTACGCCAATTACAGCAATTCAAACCGACGCATGGAGCAGCTCACTTATACGCTCTCACCGGGCGAATGGATCTGCAGCATTTCAGAACTGCAGGATTGGTTTCGCTGCCGGTTTCAGCATCAGGCCATTTCCATCCTGAAGCATCTCCAGGAGGAAGGCTGCATTACCTATTCCCTGCTGGAGAAAAACCGCCTGGTCAAATTCCAGATTACCGACTGGCAGAATGATAATACTGCCCTGAAATACAATTATCCCTGCAAAAAGGATACGGGTTTCTTCTTTTTCCCTATTGGAAAAGCCCACAAACTGATCCAGACAGGCAAATGCTCGGAAATGGACATTCTGCTCGATTTGTGGATCCATGCTGTATACAATGATCCGTCTGTCCTCTGCTCTGACACCGGGCCTGTCGTCTACTATCGGAATAATACCGGTACTCCCCTGACCAGCTTCCAGACACTAGGCGAACGCTGGGGACATTCCAAGCCTACTGTCTCCAGGCTTTTAAAAAAGATGGAGAAGATGAACCTGATCACCCTGGTATCCTTCCGGGGAAATCACGGGAGCATGATTTACCTGAACAATTACCTTTCCATTATGTTTAACATCAGCGACGTACTGATTGACAAGGAGGAAATAGCCATGAAAATGAAACTGCCGATTTACACTCCTAAAGAAACACCTACAGAGGAAACTACGGAACCAGAGACATTGTGCGTACCAGAAACGGTGACAGATGAGCAGATTACTGTTTCAAATCCCATTCCCTGCGTTCCAATTTCGCACATCCGCTACATGATCCGAAAAGTCGCCAAACTCCTGGATACACAAGGAATTTCCTGCTGTCACTGCCCCCGAACCAGGTATATATTATCTCCCTTATCAGACTGTGAGGATAGTATACCTGTAATTAGTCTAAATATTATCTGCCCCTTTGGAGCCGCAAAATACCGTTTTGAGTTGACCATAGAGCCCAGGGCAGATCTGGAGCCTGAGAAAGAAGTTGGACAGCAGAACCAAACCGTACTGCCGAACTCTGCCTTTCCGAAAGAGGGCAGAACAGAACAGTGGGCGTATCGGAGTAGTCGGATGGAACCACCGGAAATCTACCTGTCGAATCTTCCTTCGCAGATGCCAAATGATACGGACGCCGTAAGCCGGGAAGGAGGTGATCTGTATGCCGAAGCGTAAAGGACAGGACTTCCCAACACCGGAAGAAAATCCCCGGTTTCATGATACGTACCAGTTCCTGCGCCGGTACCGGGATGCGACATACAGCCTGAAAGTGGTCGTTCACCAGATGGAGAACCAGTTCAAGGTGCAGTATGGATCTAGTATCGATGAGTTCTTGGACTCCATTTATGCGGCCGGAGCCGATCTGGCTGGCAGTGACATTGCGGAACGTGCAAAAAGCATTGAGCGGAGCAACCGGATGCTGAAACTGTTGGAGTCTTCTGTGGATCTTCTGCGGAATAACCACAAATACGGGGAGCAGTATTACTGGATCCTCTACTATGCCTTTCTTTCCCCACAGCAGTTGAAGAACACGGAAGAGATCTTGGAAAAGCTGGAGCAGCATATTCCCAATATCTCTTACCGTACATACTACAGGAAACGCCACCAGGCAATTGAAGCACTCAGTACAATCTTATGGGGATATACTGCCAAGGAGACTATTGACAAATTGAATCATTTTTTTCCAGAATGAATGATGTTCTTCTATTCGGTTCTTCCGCAATGTTAGATATCACAAATATAATTACTACTTTTTGTTCGCCCCGCTCTCCATGTCTTTAAGGCTTTAATGCGGAAGAACCCTTTGTCGGGGCGACAGAACTAATCAAAATGTAAAATCCTTTTAATATTACGTACTCTTCTTCGCCACTTACTAATATTATACGTTTCATATTCTAAAGAGTATTTATCTATGCAATTAATTATATTATCTATATCCGGTATATTATACATTGTTTTATATTTGTTTAGTCCCAACATATGTTCATTTCCCAAAACAATCACTAACATATGTTCGTATACTTTACTTATATTTCGGTCAATTTTTTCATTCGTAAAATATAATGATTTTGATCTAAAATTTTCTATAAATTGTTTATAGAAATCTAATATTTTTAATCGCTTATTCTGTTTTTGTATATCGTTAGCATACAAACAAAACATATCAAAATATGTACCATCGTCTTCTTTTAATATGCTTTCCAACTTGATTAATTCATACTTTATTGGAAGATAATACTTAATAAGAGCTTCTTTATGCAAATCATATGCTTTTATTCTATTATTATTATGCATATTACTAAACGTCAGCATAATATTTACAATTATTGTCAAGAGACTGAGGATAGAGCTAATAACAAGTGTCCAAAATGATATTAGCATTTCATAATTCTCCATTTATCTTTTCTTCCTCCACTAATTGCTTATATGATTTTCTTGAAATCTGCGTTGTACTATCATTATAATTTTGATCTACTATATATTTAATACAAGCAGATAATTCTTTGTATAGGACATGACTCATATTACTAAACAATGGATTTTTAAGCAATTGTACATATTTTTCTATATAGTTTATTATTCTTTCATTCATATCAACAATTTTATCAGGGTATATGTCTTTTATTATATGTATTCTATAATTATCTATATATCTTATGTGCCAATGAATAATCCTTTCCTCATGTAATCTTCCTACATTATCCTCTTTACTTCGGAATACATAGTCAGATTCGAGAAGCGGAACACCTCCATTTTCTTCTTGTATCTTTATAACCTCACTATTATATTTTTTTAGTCTATTACAACACACCACGACTGCATCATACACTTTTTTTAGAACGTATTCAAAGTTATAATTATTATATTTTTCTGAATATCTACAGTTTTTTTCAGCAAATAATGGATATGTGTTTTTAGTATAGCGGCATGAAAAAAACTCGAAATGAGTGCAAATAAACTTTATATAATTTGATCCAGCACATGTTATTCTTATTTCTATTTCTGATTCCTTTTCAATTCCATTATCTATATCGTTTAAATAGTTATCCAATTCTTGATAAGAAACTCTTTTTATGTTATCAAAAGTAATTAAATGATTCCAGGTTGGCGCTTTTTTCAAATCAAACATTCCTACCAAAGCATCGATAAATCTTTTTTTCTCCATTATAGGCTTACATAACGAATATAGATATCTTAAAGGAATCGTTTCAGGTGTCAGTCGATCATTATCATCATCATGAAATTCATCTTTATCAAACTCTGGTAACAAATTATACAGAAGTGTCAATATGGGCCTTGAAATAGTAAATTCCTGATTATGATTTGTTGGAGGCTCCATACCTATTTTCTCAAAATATCTTTTTCCCAAAAATTCATCAAAAATGACTCTGAAAATAATTCCTCTTGCACCATTTTTATTATAGTCCTCCCCAGTATTAACCAATCGTATTTCTTGATCGATTAATTCCTCATTTTTTTCGCATAGAGATGTTATGCACGTAATCGCTCTCTTATAATCATTATTAAACATAGGAAAAATGTTACTTTTAATATACGGATCCGTACATATATCGTAAACTCTCTTAATTGTCTTTTTTAAATCTGTATTTTCAATTTCATTCGTAAAGTTATTTATAAAATAAAATTTTTTTGCTACAACTAATGCTTTGTCTATGTCCATCGAAATGTCGAAATTTTTGGCCACAAACTCCATTCCATCGATAAAATGATCTGCTATCTGCATTGCCGTAGTTTCACGCATTGCAAAGATAAAAGTTATATTATCATATATTTTACTCCATTTGTCATTATCGCTACCTTCTATCATTTCCATAAACGAATTCATATTTTCTATAAAATTAGAATATTCGTGCATTGATTCTTCGAGTATATTATGGCGATATACAATGTCCATATTATCAAGAATAAAAAATAACTTAGGTATATTATCATTATGCTCTTCTATTTCTAAAGCTGAATGTAATAAAACTAACAAAAATAATAATTGCTCTAAATTCAGACAATCGAGAACTTCGTCTAACTTTCTTTTTACAGAATTAAATTCTGAAGCATCTAATAAATTGCTTTTACAAAACTCAAAAAAGTTTAATAAAGTATTTTTATATTCAAATGTATTATTAAATATTTTAGTATATCTATTATATAAGTTTATAATACGAGCAAATATATTATTGCTTGTTCCGTTTTCTTTCAGCCGAATTATATCATCAACGGCGTCTTCTATCTTTAACACAAATTTTTTATCAAATGGAAGATCATCGTTAGAAGCCCGTCCCTTTTCAAAATTCAAGAAGACACTTTTTCCTTTTAATGTATTATTAAGATAGGTTGCAAAATTTTCATTTTTAACTTCCATCTTATTTATGTGCATTTGTGTCCGCAAAGTATTACAAATCTTTTGGGATGATTTTCTATATCGTTTTTCAAGTTTTTCTATATCATCTTCCCTGTCATTAACTGTTTGAGCCAAAAGTTCTTTTTCAATTCTTTTACACTCCTTAAATTCTGGTAAGTTATATTCAGAATTAATCATAGAGTTTAATAGGTTCATAAAACATGTTTTGCCACATCCTCTAAATCCCGTAACAAATATAGTATTCTTGGTAGAATCCTCTGATACATTGGCTATGGTCGCTAATCTTTCGTATGTTTTGTTTGATAATAAATAAAAATACTTTAAAAAATCTGATGATTTAAAAATCCTTTTAAACGCTTTATTACACGAAGATGAATAAGGATTGCTTATGTAATAATCTGACGCAGTTATAGTATTAAACATATTAATAATTCTCTCTTCCATAATTTCCCTCACTAACATATTTTATAATGCACATTAATATGCATACATCCTAGTTCTATTTTATCCCTGTCTTAGACACCAATCAACAAAATTTTGGCTTAAAACTGGCTTAGTATTGTCCCTGTTCTGCGATTGCAGGGTAAATTTACCCATGCTACAATAGGTATTGCTTATAGTATTCTTCTTTTACGGCACCCTCGGCGGTGCTTTTTTTGTACCCATAAACCCACGCTGACCGCTGTACGTACAGCCTACATATATAATAAGTAGATATTTCTACGTATACTCTACGTACAGCACACGCACATTCTATTGAACGGAGGAAATCCGGCATGAAAACAAGAGATCAGATATACCACAGAGAAGGAGAAAAGCTCCTGCGCTTCCTGACCACCTACCATGCCCTGAAATATGAACAGGTAATGAAGATGTTTGGTAACCAGGACTCCATCAAGTCACTGATCACCAGCCTGGTCAAGCAGGGAAGGATTTATCATGATAAGGAAGCCGGCCTGTTATGTGACAGCCCGGAGGCCGCTGAAAACCCGGATCGAGGTACGATTGCCGCCTTCTGGGTTTTACTGGATTTTAAAAAGCCCATTGTATTCCATACCAGCGGAGATTTTCCAGTGAAACTCCACTTTTTCTCAGAAAATGAGGAGTACGAAATCCTCTATGTGCCGCTGGAACAGGAAGTTCTGGTAGATCATGTGATGAAATCCATTCCCCGCCACGATGTGTTGCGTCTTGTGATGCTGGAAAATATCCAGCAGGCAGCGAAACTCTCGATTGAAGGAGTGCTTGCTTTCTGTGTCGTGGATGACTCCGGCTCTGTCAGCTACTACGGAAGGAGGTAATACACCATTTCAAACCAGAAAATACTCTATGAACGGCTTGCGAAGCTGGAAGGAGAGATCCAGAAACTCAACAACACCGTTTTTGCCCTGAAAACCACTGATATTCGTACATATCCGGAAAACTACGGGGATCTGAGTATGAACGCTGCGCTGCGTGCTGAGCGGATCGCCTGCCAGATGCGGAACTTGGTCTGTCTGGCCGCCCCGGAAAAACGGAGCGGATACTTAAAAGAAGCGGCAGATGCCCAAGGGATTGAGATCTGCCAGGACGAAGATCTGATCTCCATTACGCTTCCGGGCCTGCTTCCCAAAAGAAAGCAGCACGTCAACGCTGCCTTTCTCCATGAGCCGCTAAACTATGCGCTGCAGAACTACCTGACGGTCCATTCCCTTCCCCTGTACCGGGAATGTGTGGTCTGCTTCAGCCAGATCTATGACCGGAACGGCCCATTTGACCGGGTACGTGATTACGATAACCTGGAGTTCAAACAGCTTCTGGACACGATTGCCACCTATATCATGGTGGATGACAGCGGGCTTTACTGCGACTCCTACCACACCACGGAGCTGGGAGATACGGATCATACTGTCATCTATGTGATGGGAAAATCCCGGTTTCCCCAGTGGCTGAAAGGACGAAAAAACGAGATTGAAACCATATCGGAAATTTCATGATTTTTCCGTCATTTTATCCGACATTGGTAAAACATCCTTTGAAAGCAGGAAATCCCTGCTTTTTTTGTTTGCCGGGAAGCACAACTTTTTACCCAAGTACAGACTTACATGGGTAACTACCGGAAGGAGGGGTGACTGATTTTGTATCCTTCTACCTCCCAGAAATACAGGCTCCTGGAAATGGTCGCTCTTTGCGGGGAATTTCCTGCTGACCAGCTTACCCGTCTGATCCCAAGCCCCTCTTATGGAGAAAAGCTCATTACAGAGTTAAAGGCACAAAAACTGCTGCGGACTCACTATCGGGATCATTTAAGGGGCTATCGCCTGACCGGACGGGCTAAACAGATGCTCCTTGCTCAAAATCCGGAGCGTTTCCGTGACTTCCTCACCGGGAATACCGAAACCAATCAGGTCCGAAGCGAAGTAACCCGTCGGCTGCGTCTGTACCAGAAAGCAGAAACCTATCTGACTCTCCTAGGCGCCGGCATCCCGTTCTTTGCTGACCAGAAACCGGATATTTTCAGGGAAGGCCGCGAAGCCGGTATCCTCACTATGGGGAACCTGCCCCTTTTTTACTCATCACGGGAGTTTAAGCACATCGGTTCAGAGGCAACCAAGATCAGAAATTCCCGGAGCATGGGGGTGCTGCTTGCTCCCCACTGTGCCTATGCACTGTATAACACCGGTGACCATGTACTCAAGTGGGAATACCGGACAGAGGTACGGCTGAACGCCTTCCTGCAGCATTACCTGCAGGATTTCCCCTATACGGGACATCCGAAAGTCCGGGCGATCCTGACCGGGAAGGACATGGACACCGCTTACCAGCTCCTGACCAGTACCGGCGGATACAAAAAGAGTCTGTTTGTAGCGGATACATCCTATGAACACTTTCACTATCTGCCAAACACACCGGAAGGTGAAACGCTTTTGAAACTGCTGGTCCGGCCACGGCTCATGAAACAGCTGGACCAGTTACTGTTATCCGATTTAGGTTCCCGGCAGCCAGACCTTCCCATCGACCATGATGGGGTGGACGCTTCCGGGAACCCTGCGGTTCTTGCATATGATTTTGACTTGCACCGAATTAACCGATTCAATACCGGGCTGAATGTATATGGCAGAAAGGGGGTGATGATCTGCTTTGATTTCCAAATCCCCTGTCTAAAACGGTATCTGACCGCCGACATTCGGTTCTCCAGTATTGACCTCTCTAAGTTTAGAAAGGGGTTTTTGCATGAACCGTAAATGGTGGAAGCTCATTTATCTGCTTCCCATCAGCCTCTGCACCTTATATGCAGGCGGCTATATCGCTCAGTTTATCCGAAACTATCGCATCTGGACTGCCGCTGGTAACACGCCGGGCAATGGCAGTTCCCCACAGATGCCATCCCCGCATCCGGCAGCCTGTTTCCAGGCTGTCACCGATTTTCCGTATAACCTGTATGGGATTGGGATCTGCCTTGTGGTATTTGGGCTGCTGATTTTTTTGCTCATGCGGATGGGCTATGACCGCAACGGCGAAGTCGCAGACCGGGAACGGAACCTGAACTACTCGACCAAAGGAACCTATGGAACCTCCGGTTTCATGACGCCGGAGGAAATGCATCAAGTCCTGGAGCTGACTTCTGATGTAAAGAAGAGCAAAGGCACCATCTTAGGCAAGCAGAACGGCAAGGCTGTCTGCCTGCCTTACCACACCTATATGAATCGGAATGTGGCGGTCTATGGCTCCAGCGGTTCCATGAAGAGCCGCGCCTATGTCCGAAACGCTATCTTCCAGAGCGTGGCCCGTGGGATTGACGGGCCGGGAGAAAGTCTGATCATAACCGATCCGAAATCCGAACTTTATGAAAGTATGTCCGTGTATCTGGAGAAGGAAGGCTATACCGTCAAATGCTTCAACCTGGTCAATCCGGAAAACTCCGACAGTTGGAACTGCCTCATGGAGATCAACGGCTCTGAGACAATGGCGCAGGTCTTTGCCGATGTCATTATCCAGAATACCGGCTCTGCCAAAGGGGATCATTTCTGGGATAATGCGGAAATGAACTTATTAAAAGCCCTGGTTCTGTACGTGGACCAGGGGTTTCCGCCGGAAGCCAAAAATATCGGGCAGGTGTACAAGCTGCTGACTATGAGTTCCGAGAAAGAACTGAACAGCCTGTTTGACCTGCTTCCGGTATCCCATCCGGCAAAAGTGCCTTACTGCATCTATAAGCAGGCCAGTGACACGGTGCGCTCCGGTGTCATCATCGGATTAGGTGCCAGGCTGCAGGTGTTTCAAAATAAGCTGATCCGGCAGATCACCTCCTATGATGAGATTGACCTGACGCTGCCGGGCAAGCAGAAATGTGCGTATTTCTGCATCACCTCAGACCAGGACAGCACCTTTGATTTTCTCTCCTCCCTGTTCATGACCTTTATCTTTATCAGGCTGGTCCGCTTTGCGGATAAAGAGGGCGTGGAGGGGAAGCTGCCGGTTCCGGTACATATCCTGGCGGATGAGCTGGCCAATACCGGCGCTATTTTGGAGCTGAATAAAAAGATTTCTGTTATCCGAAGTCGAAACCTGAGCATTTCCTGTATTTTCCAGAATTTGCCCCAGATGCAAAACCGGTATCCACTAAACCAGTGGCAGGAAATTATCGGGAATTGTGACAGCCAGTTATTCTTAGGCTGTACCGATGAAGTGACCGCCACCTTTATATCCAACCGGTCCGGAGATGTGACGGTTGGAGTCAGAAGCGAAGCGAAGCAGCTCAATTCCTGGCGGGTGTCGGACTACACGCCAGAGTACCGGCAGACCAGATCCATCGGGAAGCGCAAGCTCTTAACGCCGGATGAAATCCAGCGGCTGCCCTTAAATAAGGCGCTTATCATCCTGCGGGGCCAGAAGATCCTGGAAGTAGAAAAATACGATTATACGCTCCACCCGGATGCCAAAAAACTGATCCCAAGAAAAGCGGCAGACCACGTTCCCCAGTGGCGGGCGAAAGCCGAGCAGGAAGAATACGACTATACGCCGACTCTTGCGGAGAATTTAAAGAAAAAGCCCCGGCCCGGCCGCAGCGGCAGACGCCCTGCGTTTCCCTCCCAGGAGAAACCGCTTCGCCGGGAACCGGACAAGCACGCTTACCCTTCCGGGCAGCCGGAAGAGCTTAGTGACCTGCCGGAAGAATTTCCGGAGTTTCCAGAGGAGATTGTTCCGCTGGATAAAGATTCCATTATGTCTTGATTTTTGAAAGGAGGCAGCTTATGCCAAACGAACTGAACCATGCAACATCTATCCTTACCCTGGACGCCGATGCTCAGCTGGAAACACCGCAGTCCAAAGCGGATCTCATCTGGCACGAGATCCAGAACGCCTACCGCACCCGGAAAATCCTCACCGGGAAGCTGGGCGGCATTGAGAAAACGGAGGTCGGCAGTCTGATCGCCATTATCTATTACAAGGACTTCCGTACCGTCATCCCCATCTCGGAAATGATGCTGAATCTTGTCCAGGATAACGCCCACGATTACGGCGAACTTTCCCTGCGGCAGAATAAAATCCTCAATAATATGCTGGGGTGTGAGATTGATTTTCTTGTGAAAGGATTGGATGCAAAGACACGCAGCATTGTGGCAAGCCGGAAGGAAGCCATGCTGAAGAAACGCCAGATTTTTTATCTGGATACAGACGCATCCGGGAAGCCAAAGGTCTATGAGGACCGGATCGTGCAGGCCAGAGTGATCGCTGTGGCAGAAAAGGTTGTCCGGGCTGAAATTTTTGGCGTGGAGACTTCCATTCTGGCAAGGGATCTGTCCTTTGACTGGCTGGGAGACGCCAGAGAACGGTTCCGTGTTGGGGACCACATCCTGGTACGGATCCTGGATGTGAAGGCAGAGTCTCCGGAACAGATCACGGTTCATGCAGATGTCAAAAGCGTGGAAGGCAATACCAGCAAGGAAAATATGAAGAAATGCAAGTTGCAGGGCAAATACGCCGGTGTGGTGGAAGACATCCACAAAGGCACCGTATTCGTCCGGCTCTCGATTGGCGTCAACGCCATCGCCCATTCCTGCTATGATCCCCGTACCGTAGGGAAAAAGGATGAGGTATCCTTTGTCGTTACGCATATTGATGAGGAGCGCAATGTAGCGGTTGGCCTGATCACCCGGATTATCCGGCAGAACCTGTAAAGGTAGAAATGGCAGCGCTATCAACCGATTAAGTCTGATAGTGCTGCCAAATAATATTATTTGTATTTAGCTCTTATAACTTATTTTCATTAATTCTATCTGGGAGTGTATCCAAGGTTTCCAGTAATGCATATGCATATTTTTCGCATAAAACAGAATGTATTTTTTCGTTAACTCCCAATCTCCAAAATAATAGCACTCCTATATCTACAAAAATTAAAATTATATTTCTTTTCGATTGAACGAACGAGAGAGGTGTTGTGGGAACTGAAGAGATTATCAGAATGAGAATTGCTACAATCGTAAACGCAATTCCGACGGATTTAAGGCTAATCAAATTTTTATAAAATCCACACAGCATATTTTCTTCTTGTACAAGTTTATTATTGCGTGTATTACTTCGTAGCCATTGTATGGCGCTGTAACACGTTTGTCTGAACTCTTCAGAATCTACTGGTTGGTTCATGGCTTCAAAACTTTTATCAATTTCACTTAATTTTCTGTAATAACGTTGCTTGGTTTTTCCGTCAATATGTGCATCATCTATATATAAAAATTCTGCGGCAGTATTTCTACGTTTTTCCCCTCTTTGCTTATATCTCTGCAAAGCGAAAAGGTAATTCGAAAATGATGTCATAATAGCTACCAATACAACAGAGAAAGTGAAACTCCGAACAGGTTCATAAACGACATATAGTGTTAAAATGATAGGTGCTATTATAATGATATAAACAGATACCCTTGCACGAATGTTATAAGAATCAAAAATTTTTATATCCATTTGCACCTCCTCATAATGCTTTAAAATTCTCTTTAATCCGTTTCAAAATGTCTGTTTCTTTTGAATTATAGAAATTCAACTCAGATTCTGTTATCTCAAATCCAAAGCCGTAATTATCACCTGCATAACAGTATGATATTTCATTTTTCGAAAAAGACGTAAACCACTTTACTTTATTTTTCTTGTATATTTTTAAGTAATTGGCATAACAGGTAATGAAAACTATCGTTTTTTCCTCTATCTGGTCAGCATTGTGAGCCAAATACTTTGCAATTTGATCATAATGCCCAACCAAAAACAAAATAGATGGTTCCGCTACGCCTAATGGCGTAAGCGGAATGAATCCATCTATTGTGTTTTGAGGGATAAAGAAAAGATGAAATATATCATAAAGATACTCCTGTCGTCCAGGGATTTCATATGCCTGAGTTTCTGCAACCAAGTATTTCAAATCAGAGCCCCCTAAAATACGAACGAACCGGTATGTTTGTTAAGCTTGAATTCCATCCTGTGCAAATCTGATCTCCAGTCTTCGTGTTTTTGATAACATAACCTCGTTTGGGTAAATCTTTAGATCCTCCATTGGTGTTGCCTGTATTATCAGATACATAATATGTAATCCCAAGAGATCCTTTCTGCTCAAAAATACTATCTGCCTGTTCTTTTTTCCCATGGTGTGGTAGCTGTATCAGTGAGTATTCCTCTAATTTATCCTTGATGGCTTCATAACTACTGTCCCCACATAACAATAGATTATTAGTTCCCACCTTAACTTTCACTTGAGTGCTCACGGCATTTACAACCGTTTCTTTATCAATGGTATCGCCTTGTCTATTGTCGATACGTTTTGCAACAGCGTCCAATGCATATTCCTGATCCGGTCCTACTATCGTAACTCCCGGACATACTTGCGTATCAGTAAATATATCTCTCAATTTAACTAATCCGGAAAGAGAATATATGTTTTCAAAAATTTCAGAAATCCTTCTTGTCAAAGAATCTCTAGTTATTCTTTTATCATTTATCCTCTTCAACAACTCATCTTTATATTTGAGCAACAAAAGCGTGTATATGTCTGAAATTTTATCTTGCTCTATTAAATAAGGAATCCCATCAAAATGATCTCCATCGTTGTGTGAAAGAACCAATTTCGCTTTTGAGTAACCGCTTTTCTTCATATAATCGAGTACTCTGTCAGCATGTTCTTCACAACCGCAATCAAAAATCACAAGTTCGCTTCCGGTGTCAATAAGTATACAATCTCCATTATTTGCTCCTGGATCCGTATATCCTTTTGATGATAAAAATTTAACTGTCAATAAATATTGCTCCTTTCAGTTTCAAAAAACTACACTTGTTAATTAGTTACTACGGGTAGCTAGCCCACTTCATCTCCGGAGTAGCACTCATCTCGTGCATCTGCTAGTAACAAGATATCATCACTTCCCAAGAAAGTCAAGTATATTTTTGAAGATTAAACGATTTTTTCGTTTTTACTCCGCATTATCATCATGTTAACCTCGTTCTATAAAACATTTATATTGATAAATTCGTTTTTATGTGTTACAATAAAGCAACAAAACATGAGGTGCTAAAAATATGCTAATCAAATTTTCGATAACAAATTTCCTTTCCTTTAATGACAAACAATGCTTTTCAATGGAAGCTGGAAAAGCACGCAAAAACTCCAAAAGGATTTATCGGAACAAAAACATAAAGCTGACTAAATGTGAAGTTATTTTCGGAGCCAATGCTTCGGGAAAATCTAACCTGGTAGAAGCATTTCAATTTGTTCAAGATATGGTCGTTGATGGACTGCCGCGAGGCTTCACAAATAAGTATTTCCGACAAATTCCGGCTAATCAATCTATTCCTTCTTCCTTCAAAATAGAACTTTTATTGGATAATAAACATATCGTTTATGAGTTTTCTGTCCTATTAAAGAACGGTTCTATTGAAGAGGAACATCTTTATGAATTAACTACTTCAAATCAGGAAAAGAGTATTTTTTACCGCAATTTGAAAAGTAGTATTTTCGAAGCTGGAGATTATTTCAAGAATAAAAATGCTGTTGAGAAATTAAATATGTATGGCGAAGACAGTATCGCAGATAGCGAGTTACTTTTTCTTTCCATAATTAATCACGGGAAAGAAAAAATGTACGAAGACAATCCAGAGTTAAAAATTCTTCGTAAAGTATATATTTGGTTTAACAATTTACTAACTGTAAGCAATCCAGACAGCATACTAACAGGATATCCTTATTTTTCGAGTTCCAACCTGAATGAAATTGCTAATCTCTTAAATGCATTAGGCACAGGGATAAGTGACTTAAAAATTGTTGAAGTTCCTGTAGACATTATAAAGAGCAAAGTGCCTGAAGAACTTTTTAATAAAGTAGTGGCTGATCTCGAAAAAAAATCGGCCAAAAAGGGAAGGCACCACAGTCCTTCCATCATGCTTCGTTCATATAAAGAATTTTATACTTTTGAATTAAATGAAAATGACGATTTAATCATAAAGACTATAGAATTTAGCCATGAGAGTAAATCTGTTTACTTCAATTTGAAGGAAGAATCGGATGGTACTGCACGGCTTTTGGATTTGATAGAAATTCTTTTAAAAGTTTCTGATAATCGGGTGTTTGTTATTGATGAAATAGATCGCTGCTTACATCCTGCAATGACTACACGAATGATAGAATTATTCCTTAAAATGGCAGAGCAACGAAATACTCAACTTGTTATTACCAGCCATGAATCACGATTATTAGCGACAGATATCCTCCGAAACGATGAGGTTTGCTTTGTGATAAAAAATAAAAAGGGCGAATCTATACTCAATCCTCTAGAAAAATACCAACTTCGTGCAGACAAAAAGGTTTATTCTGCAATGTTTGATGGTACTTTGAGTGACGTACTTCCTAATTATAATGAAGAAAAAATGGAATTTATTCTAAAAAAAGATAGAAGCTAAATCATCCTGTTCCCCATTCTTTATTATAGAAAAAGAACTTCGATAAACGTTTGTTCAAATTAACCGTTATGAAAAGTAACCGTATTCCCGATTCACATTGATCAGGAATACGGTTACTTTTTGCATAATCTATATTCAATCAATATCATAGGCATAATATCGGCAACCATCCATTCATCGGACTGTTTTACTATGAGCTCCTATGTAATTTACAACTATTCCGTTTCTTCCACTGTGATCCCTAGCCTTTCAAAAAATACCGCCATGTTAGAATATCTCCCAAGAGATTTTCCATCTTCCATGATAAACTCCCAGGTTTCTCCATAGGTTCCCGGTACATGGAAGGCGTCATCATACAAAAACTGAAGAAATTCCTCCGGATGGTCTTTGTACCGCATCGCAATCTCGTATGCCAGATCTTCCTTCTCATCGTCATCCAGGTCCTCTGAAATATCATGGAGTACGTGCTCCAGGTTCCTGGAAAAGTAATAAATTTCGTATGGGAAATCTGCCACTTCTTCCGATTTCATCAGATGGTAGACAATCCTCCTCTTACTGATGTTGCGCCGGATCAGCCGGTCTTTATTCTTTGCCGCAATGTATGTATCAAAATATTCGGTTTTCCCTGTGTCCGACTGACGGATCTGGGAGGTCGGGATGAAAGCGCCATCGGTATCAATAATCTGGACGACCTTCAGGATGTCTTCCTTTACGATATATGGGTGCTTTCGCAAATATTCCGCCACCTCCGTCTGAATCCGATCCGCAATATATTTCACCGTCATGTCCTCCCCGGCGGTAATGTCTGTATGGAGAACATCAAACTCCAGATCATGCTCCCTGACCAATTTGGAGTACACAAGAGCCAGAGCGTCTTCATCCGTGGGGCCTTCTACCAAAAGCAGGATAATCTTTTTAGTCATGGGCACCTACCTTCCCGGCCCGGCGCATCGCCAGTTCCATCTCATAGATATTGGTTTCGTCATATAGTTTCTCCTTCTGACCGCCCAGCTTGATGCTCCGCAGATAGGAGAGCCTTGTGTTCTGCGTGTTCTTGATATAGGCAGATTTGATATAGCGGTTATTCGGATTGACTGTGGTATAGATCAGGAACTCATTCTGCAGAACTTCCAGCGGGCGCAGATTATGGGAGGTAAAGATCAGCTGCCCTTTTGCTTTCTCCTGCATGACCTCTAAGCACTCACCCAGCAAATATTCATAGATGCCGGAATCCAGTTCATCCACGACCAGACAGTAGGACTCCCGGTTATAGCAGGCCACCAGATTGCTGCATATAGAAATCAGCTTCTTAATGCCGGCCGACTCATACAGCAGCGGAATCCGCGCCTCGCCTCGGATTGTGATGACTTCAAACTGGATCCCGTCTTTTCCCTTCTCCGTCAGTTTCTCAAATGCATTGTAAATCTCAATCCGGATGTTTGGAACCAGGGTTCTCATAACAATATTAATCTGCTCAATGGTGCTCTTTACATAAGGAAAGATTTCTTTCGGCACCACATTGATGTCCGTCAGTTTGAGCATAATCCCCGTGATCTTCGGTTTCATGGCATCCGGCCAGTCTACATTTACAGGGATAGTATCCAGGTTCAGAGCCAGAAGCCCATAATGTGCGTTCTCGATCACTGCCAGGTCATACAATCCATAATTCTGCAGTGGTTTTGTGAGCGTATATATTTTCTCGGCTTCCCCCTGTACCTTCTCAAACACTTCCTGCGCTTTTTTGGAAAACAGGAAGGAACCGATTTCCGGGACCTGTTTCTCCTCATTGAAATTTTCAGCAGTCTGCTGTGCCACGCCCAGCGCTACCATGCTTTCCATATCCCGCTCAAAAACAGAATAGTATTTCAACGGGCGGAAAAGTTGCTTCTCCCCTTTCTGATAATCAAACACCGGCGTCAGACGTGTCTTTTTTCCCTCTTCCAGCTTCTTCATGCTGAGTTTTTCCCCGCTCAGGCAGAAGCTGTTCTCCCCGTTCTTTGTCAGTTCTACTTCATATTGTACGAACATCGTACCTTCATCTGACCGGGCCTCAAATTCATAAGTAACATGGCCGCTCTTGCTGAGCGCATTGATATAGTGATAAAAATGAGACGGTATCCGCCTTCCGGAAAGCAGGCATTTCAGGAGTACCATGCAGTCCACAACCACCGTTTTCCCGGAACCGTTCTGTCCGTAGATCCCCAGGATACTTCCGCTCTTTCCCTGGGAGAACTCCAGTCTGCCATATCCAACGTTTTTAATATTCTCTATTTCCATTGCTACCAGACGAATGATATGATGCATTACAATGTACCCCCTTTGCTTTTTCTTTTATTATATGTTAGGATTCCCGTCAAGTCAATTCTTATTCTGTTTTCGTTAATATTTTTAACTATATTATTTTTATTGTTTATCTGCTAAGAAAAATAGCATCCTAAACCATTACAGTCAAAGATGCTATCTCTGTTTCACTTGTAAATCTTCACCTCATCCGGACAAATATCCTGGCGGTATCCTTTAAACACCGGTTGGCGGAGTGCCTGCCTGGTATTCGGCATATATTCTACAGTACATACATGGTCCGGCATTACCCAGACGGCATCCTGGTTTCCTGTAGGAAGCAGCTGGAAGGGATTTTGCCCAGTTGCTGTAAGCGCCGATACTGCCTCTGAAGTAACACCAGACGTCACATGGCCTTTATATACCAGAAGCCCATTCCTATATTTTGCCAGGATCAGGCTGTAGGTGTGCTTTCCCTTCCTGATATATCCAGCGACAATGAAATCTTCATCCGCCATCCGCTTGCACTTGATCCAGTCCCGGCTCCGTTTTCCCATCAGATATGCACTGTCTTTTCGCTTTGCCACGATGCCTTCCAGTTCTCTTTGTTCTGCAGCCTGATACAATGCGATCCCCTGTCTTTCGATATAGCGGGACACTGCAATCCGGTCATTCTCTGTAACAAGCCTCTGCAGGACATCCTTCCGCTGCATCAGCGGCTCCCACACCAGTTCCCTTTCATCAGCATAGATACAGTCAAATGCTACAAAAGAGGCAGGAAACCGGGCAGCTTCCAGTTCAATCTTAAACCGGTCTGTCAATAACGTTCTTTTCTGCAGCGCATAAAAATCCGGAACACCCTTTTTCAGCACCACGATTTCCCCGTCCAGGATACACTTCCCAGATACGTTTCGGTATATCTCGGACAGCTCTGGGAACCGGGAATCCATCTGCATATTCCGTTTGTTCCTAAAATCCACTCCTGTATTGTCCATGTAGGCCAGACAGCGGAACCCATCCATTTTCAGCTCATAGATCCACTCCGGATTATCAAATGCCTCTTCCTGCCGGCCAATCAGCATAGGGCTGGCACTCCTGGTAGCAAACAGATCCATCAGGCACTCCCAATCTGGTGCTGACCGCTGGAAAGCTCCAGGCTTTTCTGCAGCGCTTCCATCAGATCGATCACATTGGACGGGCCGCTGGTATCCACTGCGACGATTTCCTGTCCCTGTATCTTCTTGTGGATCGCCTCCCGCAGTCTTGCCTGGTACTCGTCCTGAAATGCCGCCGGTTCAAAAGGTTTTGTCATGTTTTCAATCAGCATTTTCGCCATATTCAGTTCATTCTCTTCCAGCTTCATTTTCGGCACGTTCTTCGGTACAGCTGCGATCTCATCCTGATAGAACAGTGTTTTTACAATAATCCCGTCTTTTGTCGGATACAGAACCAGCAGCTTTTCGTTGGTTCCCATGACGGTTTTTGCTATGGCCACTTTCCGCTGTGACAGAAGCGCCTGACGTAGAAGCTCGTATGCTTTTTCCGCTCCAGTCTCCGGAACTGCATAATAATCTTTCTCGTAATAGATCATATTGACCTCTGACATCCGGGCAAATTGGATGATGTGGATAGTCTTATCCTTTTTCGTCTTGATCTTCTCCAGTTCCTCATTGGTCATGACCACATATTTCCCTTTTTCGTACTCATAACCTTTGATAATATCATCGCTGGCCACTTCTTTGTTACAGTGCCTGCAGTATTTCTTGTATTGGATCCGCTCCTTGCTGTCCTTGCACAGCTGATTAAAATGGATATCATTGTCTATCGTCGTTTTATAGAGCCCCACCGGGATCAGCACCAGCCCCATAGAGATGCTGCCCTTATGTGCAACCGCCATATCATCACCTCGTTTTTGGGGATAGTATCTGTAAAAGCGGAGGAAATATGCAAAAAGAACAGCCGCCTGCTCAGTAGAGAATCAGGAGACTGTTCAATATATCTCTAAAAATTAGGATTTGTTGTTGACCTTATTATACAATAACCGGCCACTTTTAGGAATAGAGGAATTATAAATTGCTGAACAGAAGCAAGGGTTTGGGGATTTCCCCAACAAGCAAAATCCCCGGCCCGGCAGGGGTGGCTGGATCAGGAATTTGCCGGAAGTGTAGCTTACACTTCCTATGTTTGCTGCGTTACTTCGTTTGCTCCATTGGTGGCCCTCCTTTCTGAAAATGGTATAAGAAAAGCAGGAAACCTTTCACAAAGATTTCCTGCTCGGTATTGCCGCCGGTGGGCGGCTGGTATTCAGTTTAGAAAGATTAGATCAGGTTGGTGTAATGATAAGAAAAAACCACAGAACTTTATAAAATGGATACTATTTGGACAATGCTTGCTGATAAAAGTGAAATCACAACCCCCAGCATAATTCCTTTAACAGCCCCTTTAACATGGAATAAATAGTTCTTGTATTCCTTATCCATGTCCTCGGTTCCGGCTATCCTTAATTTTTTGCTATGACAAAATATCCCAATATCAAGTACAAGCATATCAAACAAATTTACAGCAATAAATAAAATAAGCACATGAAAAAATGCGGTTGAAAAGGTTTTTGCCCCGGAAAAATAAGCAACTGCGGATAAAAAAACAATGAATGCCAAAATAGCAATAAGTTTCTTTAGTATATGCTCTTTTTCTTCGCTCTTAATGGTATTTTTATATTGCGGTAAGGACTCCACTCTTTTTCTTATTTCTGGTGGATATGACATTATATACTTGATAGGATTTTTATATTGTGTTGGTAATATGATTGCCGCAAATATAATACAAGCAATCACACACTCTATCACAAAAAGCATTTGTTTACTCCTTTGTAAATCCTGTTTTTGTTGTTGGTTCTATTATACTATGGGGACTTACTTTTTGGAATAGATAAATTGTAAACTTGCCGGACGAGAACAGGGGTTTGGGATATGCCCCAATAGGCAAAATCCCCGGCCCGACAGGGGGCCGGGTCAGGGATTTGCCCGTATTTATAGGCTTTGAGATAATCAGGGCTGCTCTATGGGGCCTTCCAACAAAAACTTGAGCTTTTTGAGGATCTTCGTTTTCCGAGTATGAACAGCGCTGCGGAATACGCCAAGTTCGTCTGTATAGGGATGATTGGAAGCACAGAAAAAGGATAAGGAGATAACTGGTTGATCCCGTCATTTCCTTTAGCGAACAGAAAATCGGTAATATGCAAATATTAAGAAAGAAATGGCGGTTTATTTCAAAACCACCATTCATCAATTATTTTGAGAAAAGAACATAACAAATCAACCTACCGGCTAATGATTTTTATAAGTTATGTATTTTAGATTCACTTTTCTAAAAGAATTGCAATAGTGGGGCTATTGTGATGGCTTTTTTCCCCTGCAACATTTTCAAAGATTCCACTTACGTTAAAACCACTTTTATTAACTTCTTCAATCAGAGAATTTTGTGTAAAGCAAGTATTCCATATATAATATGTGGCAACCTCTGCGTCAGAAATAATAGTGGTTTGTTCCAAAGTTATTAAATCCTGATATTTATAATGACCGGATAATGCAATATAGCTGTGTTCTCTCCAAAAGCCCCCACTTGGACAGCTTTCCCACGTTTGTCCCTCTCGAAAGGAGTCAAATGTTTCCTTTGAAAAAACATCTAATAATAATTTCCCTCCCGGTTTTAGGTGCTGATATATTATTCGTAGAAGTTTTTTTCTGTCATCCGTGGATAAAGCTCCATAATCACAATATATCATCGTTATAAAATCGAAAGTCTCATGTAATGACATTTCTAAATAGTCTTGAAATAGATACTTAATATGTAACCCTTGTTTTAGTGCGGAATTTCTTGCATACTCTATGGCTCTATGTGAAAAATCAATGCCCGTTACCTTATATCCATATTGAGTAAATTTTTCAGCATACAGCCCAGGTCCACAACCCATATCAAGAAGCAAAGGATAACTTGTAGGCGGTATAGTATCTTTTATCCATGCCGCCGATTTATCTATAAAGGAAAGTTTCCGGCTTGCTCCCTCAAATTCGGGGTCAAGGTGGGCTTTGAGCATTTGTTTAGAAATGTGTTCGTCATTCCAAAACTCACCAGCTGTTTTTTGGTAAAGCAGGGGTTTTTCTAAACTTTGGATAATTTTGTTTAGCATAATTTTCTCCTTTCTGTATGCAAAAAAATAAGCCGTAGATTTTACTCTACGGCTAATCTTGCAACTGATGAAGAATAGTTAAGAGTAAAATAAAATCAAACATAGGTACAAAAAGAAGGCTGCATTATACAGTTTGAAACCTATTAAGTTGATTTTATTTACTCTTTTCCAGTCATATCCATGTCACCGATTATGTAACACCTGATACGCCGGAGCTTCATCACCTTTTTCTTTCGAATTATGCACTTATCATACCGTAGAAAGAATCTTTTGTCAATGTTGATATTCTATCATTTCTACCTGTCCTTTCAAATCTCAATCTTTTTGTTATGGCCAGGTTTTGTGAGACAAATTATTTAATCTCCGCCAGAGAGGATCTTTAAATACATAGAAGAAAAGTCCACAAGGAAACGCCGGATGTAGCAGCCTGCTGGCCCTGCCCCGGCGTTTCCCTCATATTGTCATCAGTTTTTTCTCCGCTATGCAGAATTAATAATTCTGTATAAATTTTCCAACAAAGACTTGAGCTTTTTGAGGGCCTTCATTTTCCGAACATGAACAGCATTACGCTACACTCCAGAACGCCAGCCATGCAATGCCGTTTTGCAGGTCGTCTTGATACTCTGATACCATGTCCCTAAGACTTGTCATCGGTGGCCCTCCTTTCTGAAAAATGGCATAAGAAAAGCAGGAAACCTTTCAATGATTTCCTGCTGGGTGGTGCCGCCGGTGGGAGGCGGTTATTTTTCAAAGTTCGGGTCAGGTTAGCCCGACAACTTAGGATTTGTCATTCGACAAATATCGTTGATAAACCTCTAGTAATATCATTATAAACCGAACTTCCATCAAGAATGGTTCCAAATGTATCAATCCAAAATGGTATATAACCACACCTACTGGCAACCATCTGCGAACCAATATTTGTTACAGAAGCAGAATAAAATGGAATAATATTTCGCGCCAGTAATTCTTTCGTTAATCCCCTCACTAAATATGTTCCCAATCGGGCATTTCTATATTCTTCCATAACATCTACGCCTATTTCCCATATGTCATTTACGGATGATTCTGCCGCACCTGCCACTCCAATAATTCTATTCTTGTCCTTTGCAATGTAAGCAGCTTTTGTTGATGTAGAACCATTTTCATCAAATGCTACGGAATTTTCAAAACCAGTCAACCCAGTAAGAGACAAAATATCTCTTTCAAAAAGATATTCGCACTCATAATTCAACGATACTGATGCGTCTTTTGTATAGTTATCATTAGGAACATAATGTATTGTCTGGCCATAAACCAACGGAAGTTCAAAAATTTCATCTCTATTCTTACTTTGTACAAGTTCTCGTACTTTATAATACAAATCTTCTGATGTGCAAATCACAACACAATTTCTATAGGCTAGTATCTTAATATATGGTTTTTTTGCATTGAAATTAACAGAATACACTACTGATTTTCCATTTAATTCGTCTGCACTACAATAAAATTCCTTTGACAATAATTCCTCAATTTTACTTTTAATAATTGCTTTCATATCCATCCCTACAAATTCCAATTTTCTGCTCTACAACTTAGGACTTATCGCTTAGGCTTTGTAATGTTTTTAAGATATGATCTCACAAGGTAAATTCTTTCTTTAATTTCTTATATGAAGGTTTACTGGAGAAAAAATTCCTTCTGCGTTCAATCATATCGCATACCATTTTATATGCTGTTTCTTCGGATTCCAATTCAGGACAAAGCTGTTCAATACAATGATTATATAATTCTTCATGCCATTCAATATACAGATCTCCTACATAAAAGGAGTCCTTGAGTATCTGGAGAAAACGATTAAAGTATTCTTTTCCCTCTTCAAAATCTCTTTTTAGAAAGCAAAGCATCGCCAATTCGTATACCTCCCAGAATCCTCTTCCTTTCGGTATGTTATTAAGCTGACTTTTCATCTGTCTTTTTGCATAGTCCATATCACGAAACTGACGATACTCCCTTACTTTTTCCATGGCAGCTTCTGCAAAATCTTCCATCTTTTTCTCATAGGCAGCATCATTTCCTCTATACGAAACATATCCCACTTTATTTACACGATAGCCGATATTAAACGCCAGCGTTTCGTTTAAGCCTTCACTGGTTTCCCATAAGAAACTGATTCCGACATTCAGATATGAACCCCTGTCATATGAACTGGGCTGAAATTCTACCTGTATTACAAAATACCCGTTATCATCAATCCATGTTCGTGAAGATCCCACTCTAAAAAGTCCTTCAGGGGCGAGTATTCTCTTGGCTGCTGCATTTATTATTTTATTATGTTGTCCTGCCATCTTCCCCTCCCAGTAATAATTCCATCAAAAATTTCAATTTGTCTCTTCATTCCTTCGCCGCTTCCTTCTTTGCTTCCTCCAGCGGGAAATTCGGTATCTCTTCCAGCAGCTTCAGCCCGATCTGCTGTTTCAAATCCTCATCCACAATCTTCTTCACGCTTCCATCCGGCTGTTCGATTTCTACTGTCGCCAGTTCTTCAATATAATCCGCATAATACGCCAGCACCTTCTCCAGCGCCCATTTTTCCCCGGCGACTGCAGCCTCAATCGTCTTTACATCCAGCGTACATTCCTGCTCCTGCATCACATCCCGCTCCCTTCCCTTAGAATACTTTCATCATACCATATGCGGTCCGGATAGCATAGTGGCAGCCTGCCTGATTTCCCATGGAATTTCCCGTCAATCCCGCACTGGCGCATAGACCGCTTCCACCTCCATCCCGTCATCCGTCTGATCCAGCCGCACATAATAATCCCGGATGTAGTAGCTGATATACTGCTCCTGCAGGGAATACAGCTCCAGCGTCTGAAAATCCACCAGGCAGAGATCCCTGGGCTTTGGTTCTTCCCCTTCCGGTCCATAGGTTTCCATGACAGCGAGCAGCTTATCCAGGCAGTCCTGGCAAAGAATAGCTTTTGCTTTCTCCACATCCAGGATGCTATCTTCCCCATAGCTGACTTCCACTGTGGAAATCCCACGGGAGGGTGTCTGTGTACTGGAGAAGAAATCTCCGCCTTCCCCTGTGCCTGTCATAGCAGTCCTGGTGCCGCTGGTATCTGTTCCATCCTTCTCATGAGGCAGGATGCCTAAGTCCAGCACATACCACGGATTTACGCTGATTATCCCCAGATCATCAAACTGCCGGAAATATCCCATCAGGCTTTCCTTTGCTGTGCCGCACAGATAACAGCCCTCCGGATCCGACAGCTCCGACTGGACTGCTGGCAATTCTTTATACTCCATAGAAGTGAACTCTTCTTGTTGCGGCATATCTGCCGTATCTTTCATTTTCCCAAAAGCTGTGAAAAAAAGAAGCAGGGCAGCCAGGATGCCCGCTCCCCATACCAGTTCTTTCCTCATCCGGTAATACTTTCCCTTCTGCATCGTCCTTCCTCCCGCTTTATTTATGTCTGCAACAAGTATTATTTGTGTCTGTTATGAGCATAAATAGTGTGTGGTTCAGGCACTATTTATGTCTTACCATAAAGGCAAACATGGAAAAGGGGGTGTAAAGAACATGGAACAATCTGAAATCAGTCGGATCGGCAGGATCCTGAAGGAACGGCGGCTCCAGCTCGGATACACCCAGGAATATGCTGCAGAAAAAGCAGGCATTTCCTATTCATACTATACCAAGATTGAACGTGGACAACAACTTCCATCTCTGGAAGTTGCCATGGTCCTTTCCAAAACCTTCAGCCTGTCCATGGATCGCTGGCTTTTAAGCCAGGCGCATGATTCCAGGATGTCACCGGCTGCCTTAAACCTCATCCAATATGCCAGCTCCCTGGATAACAAAACCATCGAAACGATCCAGGAGCTGCTCTCCAAAGCCTCCCTGGTAGAGAAACAGAACTGACCGCAGGGCCTAAGCCCCTGCGATTTTGCAATGAATACATTGCAATTATACTCGGAATATCCAGTAGAATCAAGGAAACTGCAATGAATACATTGCAAATTCACGAGATCGGTTTCGGCATACTCCCGGAAACACGAAAAAGGAGGCTTCTTTCATGGAACAAAAACTGAAACAGGATATTCAGATTGGCGAAACCATCCGCTCCCTGCGCATGGAGCGGAAACTGACGCAGGACCAGGTGGTTTCCAAACTGCAGCTTATGGATCTCGACATCACCCGGAGCATCTACTCTCAGATTGAAGGCGGTACCTACAGCATCCGCATCTCGGTCCTTGCAGGCCTGGCCCAGATCTTTCAGGTGGACTATAACACCTTCTTTCGGGATGTCCATCTCCCAGGTTCGGAATAATTCTTCTCTCCAAATCTTCCCACTTTCTCTTCGTTCTGACCGTGGCACACATTCTTCCCGGTTTCGCACAAAACTGGCACGGTTTTGCGATTGTGCCGTAAATTTCCCCATGTTACAATAGGTACTGTCAAAATTATATGCAACGAAAACGCAGCGCATCCAAAGGCGGCAGCCTCCCGCCCGGATTGGCTGCGTTTTTTCGTGCAGGGAAAGGAGGTTTCCCTTCAACAACTTCATATGGCTTTGCAGAAGCATTCCGCATTGACCGGGCTGCTTCTGCTTTTTGAGGCAGGAAATTATAAGCACGGGCGGGAAAAGCAATCCCGTCCGTTTTTTCAAGATCAATGAAGGAGGTCATACATGAAACAGTTACCTGCAAACTCTTCACCGGAGAAAAAGCGGACGGTCTGCTACGGGAAATACCTATACGCAGCCTTCCTGCTCTTTACTCTTGTCGCTGCGAATGTCCAGCCGGTGCTTGCTTCCAATATGTGGGACAAGGCCAATGAGATCATGAAGGATGTTTATAACCAGATTGTCCTCATATCCACCATTGCCGCCGTAGTGACCGCATCCGTGGCGCTGCTTTTGATGAATTTCTCGAAATCCGGCAAAACCGTGGATGAGAGCCGTGCCTGGCTGAAGCGGATCATCATTACCTGGGCGATTCTGAACGGCCTTGGTTTTATTATGGCATACATTACCCCGTTCTTTGCCGGAGGCACATACAGCGGATAAGCCCGGAAAGGAGGAAACCACATGGGAATACTGGACGGAATCGTGGAATGGATCGCAGAACAGGTCATGAACATCCTGGATCTGATCACCACTTCAGTCCTGGGCGCCCTCGGCTGCTCCATGGACACGTTCCTGCGCTATTTTCCTGCAGCTGAAACCATGTACGATGTGTTTCTGGCACTGGCTCTTGGCCTCATCCTCTTAAACTGGGTGTGGCAGCTTTTCAAGAACTACTTCATGGGTGCCGGAATCGAAGCAGAGGATCCCCTGAAACTTTCCATCCGTTCATTTCTTTTTATCTTCCTGGCCTTTTATGCGGAAGACATTGTAAACCTGCTTCTTGGTATCGCCGGGACGCCTTATGACTGGATCTTAACGGAGGAGCTTCCCTCCCTGGATTTTGCCAGCTTCAATTCAGTCATCACCGTCATCCTGGGTGTATGCGCCAATGGAGCCGTGGCGATTATCGCCCTGATTTTAGTTTTGATTTTGGCGTGGAATTACATCAAGCTGCTCTTTGAGGCAGCGGAGCGCTACATCCTTTTGGGAGTGCTGGTCTACACGGCGCCGGTTGCCTTTGCCACAGGTGCCTCCCAGTCCACCGGGAACATCTTCCATTCCTGGTGCCGGATGCTGGGCGGGCAGTTCTTCCTGCTACTGATGAACGCCTGGTGCCTGCGGCTGTTTACCAGCATGGTCGGCACTTTCCTCGCAAACCCGTTATCACTCTGATGAAAGGAGGAGTCCATGAAATACAAAAAACCAATCCTCACTGCCCTGGTACTGGTTTCCTGCCTGGTTTTGTTCTGCTCCATGCCGGTCTTTGCGGCAGAGCTGACAGAAGCCCAGGTGGAGGAAGCCGTAGCAGAACAGGGAAAGGAAGCCGTGACCGGAAATGTGTTCATCTGGTTCCTCTGTGCCATTGCTTTCCTCAAGGTTTCCCAGAAGATCGACAGCTTTATGGCATCCCTGGGGATTAATGTAGGAAACACCGGCGGGAACATGATGGCGGAGCTGCTCATTGCAGGCCGGGGCCTTGCCGGAGCCTTCCATGGGCATGGTGGTGGCGGCGGATACCGCAGGGCATCCTCTCCCGGAAGCGCAGCCGTTGGCGGCAGCTTTCTCTCCGGAGGGCTTGCCGGTGCAGTGGGACGCCAGGTACAGCGGGAAGCCGTCAATGCTGCTACCCACTATTCGGAAGGGCCCAGCGTCGGGAATATGCTCTATCAGTCCTCGCTCAAGAAAGGCGGAGACTTTGCCAATAATGTGATCAGCAATATCGCCCAGGGCAATTACGGGCAGGTCGGCTCCATCAAAGGGGAGGATGCGGCAAAAGCCTATGCCTCCTACATGGGAATCGACACCTCTGCTCCGGATGCCGCCACCTACTCGAACATGGAGATCGGCGGCGGACGGATGACCGGCGTGGAAAAAACGGATGCCGGCAGCCGGGAATTTGCCCTCTACAGTGCTGACCAGTACGCAGCCCCTACCCATGGCAGCTTTGAGACAGTCCAATCTGTGGACGGTGCTGCCTGGTATAAGCAGTACGCACAGGATACGGTGGAGAAAACACCGTATGACGCTGGCAATGGAAAAGTCGCCTACAACGAATCCATTGTCCAGAAGCTGCCGCCTGCCCCGCAGCGAAAGGACCGGATGTAAATGGCGGAGCAAAGCTCCGGCCTTGGGGAAGCTGTCGATGTAGGCACCAGTGCAGCCTCCCACTTACAGGCCATGAAGACCGCCGCCCATCTATCCAAGACCGTGGCGGGTGCGGCAGCCGGTCCCTTTACGGCAGCCATCAGTGCTGCCATCGCAAACCGGCATACTCTTTTGAAAGCCGGAGCCGTTATCCTGGGGTTTTTATTGCTTCCCGTGCTATTCATCCTGATGCTGCCGGGGCTGATCTTTGGATCTCTGACAGAAAACACTGGGGCTTTAAACAGCAATGCCCTGATCAATGAAAATATCCAGAACGCCAGGCAGGCGATTGTGGAAGTCCTGGAAGAAAGCCATGCGGATCTTTTAGAAGAGATCAACACTGCCATTGCAGCGCTTCCGGAGGGCTCCACCGTACAGATCGTAGATCCCTATGAGACGACCATAGCGGTCAATGCCCACCTGCTGATCTCCCAGTTCTGTGCCAGCCAGGATGATTATGAAAATATCAATATCGACAAACTCCAAAGCCTGATCCGGGAAAACAAGGACGGGCTTTTTTCTTATGATGTAGCGGAAGAAACCGTTTCTGTGGAAGTGGAGACGGAAGCCGCAGAAGGGGAAACTCCTCAGACGGAAACCGTTACATTTACCCGCTATACCTATACCGTTTCCTTTGCCGGTGACGCCTATTTTGCTGACCATGTATTTTACTTGAGCGAGGAACAAAAGGAACTGGCGGAAAACTACGCCAGTAACCTGACACTCTTCTTTGGCGCTGCCTCCGGCACGGCTATGGCGATCAACTTAAGTGATGAGGTGCTTGCCTACCGGCCACTGGTATCCGAGATTGCCGCCCGGTATGGGATGAGCGATTATGTGGAGCTGATCCTGGCCGTCATGATGCAGGAATCCGGCGGACGGGGAAGCGATCCCATGCAGGCATCGGAAAGCGGATACAATACCCGGTTCCCCAGAGGCCCCGGCACGATCACCGATCCGGAATACTCCATTGAGTGCGGCATCCAGGCGCTCCGGGACGTCCTGCAGAAAGCCGGATGCACCGGGCCGACGGACCTGGACCGGATCAAGCTGGCCCTCCAGGGCTATAATTACGGTTCCGCTTACATCGACTGGGCCATGGAACGGGACGGCGGCTACACAAAGGAAAACGCCATTGCCTACTCCGACATGATGTGCGCCCGGCCCGGCTGGAACTATTCCATCTACGGGGACAAGGAGTACGTGGATCATGTCCTGCGCTATTACCAGGTACTGAATACCGGCGGCACTTACCCGGCGAACGGGATGCAGATCCCCCTCTACATCCAGACGGAATACGGAAACATCCCTTACGGCACCGGCTCCATTGCGGACTGCGGCTGCGGGCCTACTGCCTTTGCCATGGTAGCAAGCTACCTGACTGGCAGCACCATTACTCCGGTGGATGCAGTCGCCTGGTGCGGCAATTCCTATTATAAGGCGGGGGAAGGCACCTACTGGTCCTATTTCCAGGCGGCGGCTTCTCATTTCGGATGCGGAAGCGTCACCCAGACCACGGATGCCAATGCGGTGCTGCAGGCGTTATCAGAAGGCCGTCCGGTCATCTCCTCCCAGAGTCCCGGATTATTCACGTCCGGGGGGCATTTTATCGTCCTTAGGGGGCTGACTGCGGACGGGAAGGTGCTGGTAAACGATCCCAATGATAGCGACTCCAAGAACTACGTGAACCGTGCATTTGACATGATGACGGAAATCCATGCGACTTCCTCGCAGTATTGGATTTTCGAGAAGAAATAGAGGAGCACTTATGAGCAGATTAAAACTGATCCTGTCCATCCTCCTGATGCTCTTTCTCCTATTGGTCGCCATCTTTCTTCCCTCCAAGCTCCGGGAACAAAAGGAAACACCGGATCCAGAGGCACAGGCAGAGGCCGCCACCCAGGAAGAGACAACACAGCCAGAGGAGCTGACCGAGATGGACTTTTTATCCTTTGAAGAACTGAGCCAGTTCTTCTCCTCCGCCCAGACTGCATCCCTAAAGGAGCAGTTTCCGCTATATCTTACTCTTATCGGGCGGACAGACATTACATCGGCAGAATATCTGCCGGATGAAACCGGGTATCCGGATACTACCACAGTTGAACTACATTTTCTCCTGTCCGATGACAGCACCCTTCCAGTGTTCTATGACACCATGACGGGTGCTTTTTCTTTTGGAGAGGAGCGGACGGTGCTGGGGACATCTGGAAAAACCTATGAAAAACCGGTAGTGGATACCCTTCCTTCTGTCTCCAGCAGTGAAGTGGAGCAGCGCCAGGAAGGCGGCTATGCGGATGTGACCGCACCGGAATCACCTGCACCGGATACCGGGACAGAAGAAACGGGAACTACGCAAAGCGGAGCTTCCGAAAATGCTGCGGATCCCGCACAGAACACCCAGGACGGAGAGGAGGTGCTGCCATGAGCAATCCGGATGAGCAGCGGACCTCCTTTATTCCGCCAAACTTTATTGAAAAAGGGAAAATCTTAAATGGAACCTTTGATATCCGCAATGCGATTGAAGCCATTATTTTCGCCCTGCTGATCGGGGTGCCGGTGGTCCACCTGCCGTTTTCCCTGACTACCCGCATCATCATCCTGTGCATGACTGCCCTTCCGGCGGCCATGGTATCCCTCATCGGGATCGGCGGAGAGAGCATCACTGCTTTCCTTATGAACGCCCTTCGCTTTTTGAAGAACCGGCGGGTGGTTTACCGCTCTGACGCAATGCCGGAGCCAAAGAAGAAACGGCAGAAGCAGCCTGGCACGAAAGAAGCAAAAAAGCCTGCCAAACGGGAACGGCGGAAGAAAACGAAAAAGGGCTCTTTGGAGGATTCTCCCCCTTTTGAGGGGGCCGGTCAGCAGGACGATGCACCTCCCACGAAAGAGGCGCCCCAGCAGGATCTGTCCGGCTCCCCTTCCCCCACTCCTTCTGGGAAAACGAAACGGAAAAAGAAACGGGAGCCAAAGGTTCGTGAGCATAAATCCTTCGATACCTCCACCCGGCGGGGCATCCGCAGGCAGGCCAGAGAAGATATTCGGCAGTTAGCCTATGAGCAGAAATGCGCAAAGATAGCAAAGCGCCGGGAAGAGCGGGCGGAGAAGGAAAAGCTCCGTGCGGAAAAGAAACAGGCTGCGCAGGACGCCCGCCTTGCTGCACGGCAGACGAAAGCAGCCCGCAAGGCAGAGGCCCGAAAGGCAAAGGAGACGCAGGATGATAAGGCTGTACAAAAAAGTGCTTCAAAATCCCGTCAGACAGCATCCCAGTCTTCCGCCAGGAAAAAGAAACGGAAGCTACAGACTATAGAGGACTACCTTCCGATTGAAAAGATTGCCCACGGTGTCATTTACACAACGGATGGACGGTATGTAAAGATCCTGGAAGTCGAGCCCATCAACTTCCTGCTCCGAAGTGCCAGGGAGCAGATGGGGATCATCTACAGCTTTATCAGCTACCTGAAAATCAGCCCGGTAAAGCTGCAGATCAAGATGATCTCCAAACGGGCGGACATCAACCAGCATCTGGAGAAATCCAGACAGGAGCTGGAAAATGAAACGGATCCCCGGTGCCGGGAGCTGCAGGAGGATTACCTGAAGTTTGTCCGGAACCTAAGTTCCAGGGAGGCCGTTTCCCGGCGGTTCTTCCTTGTTATGGAATATGAACCTTTTAACGTCAACCGGAAGGTGACGGAACGGGAGATCTTAGAATCCCTAGAGACGACGGCTCAGACAGCCAAGACCTTTCTGTACCAGTGCGGCAATGAGGTGACAGAACATGAAAATCCGGATGAGTTTACCACGGATGTGTTGTACACCCTCTTAAACCGCTCCCTTTGCACCACCCATCCCTTGCAGGAGCGCATTGCTTCCGTATTGGCACGGTACGCAAAGGAGAACCGTGCCGATGAGGATATCCGCATCAGTGAATTTCTCTCTCCGGAAACCCTGGATTTCCGGCACTCCAGCTATGTGCTGATCAACGGGGTCTACCACTCCTATCTGTACGTACCGTCATCCGGCTACAAAAGCCGGGTGGTGCCGGGGTGGCTGTCTCTTTTGGTAAACGCCGGGGAAGGCATTGACGTGGATTTTTATCTCCACCGGCAGCCAAAGGATAAGATCCAGCAGCGGCTGGGACAGCAGATCCGGATCAACCGTTCCAAGATCAAGGACGCCTCGGATACCAATACCGACTATGATGACCTGGATTCCGCCATCCGCTCCGGTTATTTCTTAAAACAGGGGCTGGCGAATAATGAGGACTTCTATTACATGAGCCTTCTCATTACCGTCACAGCCTCTACTTTAGAGGAACTGCAGTGGCGGGTACAGGAGATGAAAAAGCTCCTGATCTCCCAGGACATGGACCTGAGAACCTGCTACTTTCTGCAGGAGCAGGGCTTTTTATCCACGCTGCCCCTGGCATCCCTGGATAAGAAGCTGTATCAGCTTTCCAGGCGGAACGTTTTAACCAGCGGGGCGGCCAGCTGCTATCCTTTTGTCAGCTACTCCATCTGTGATGACAACGGGATTTTATTTGGTGTCAACAAGCATAACAACAGCCTTGTCATTGCGGATATCTTTGATTCCCGCCAGTACAAAAATGCCAACGTGGCGATCCTGGGCTGCTCCGGTGCAGGGAAAACCTTTACCATGCAGCTTTTTGCCACCCGGATGCGGCGCAAGAACATCAAAGTCTTCATCATAGCGCCGCTGAAAGGGCATGAGTTCTACCGGGCCTGCAAGAATATCGGCGGGGAGTTCATCCAGATTTCCCCCGCCAGCCGGAACTGCATCAACATCATGGAGATCCGGAAAACGGATAACTCCGTCAATGAGCTGCTGGACGGTCCTTCCATGGACAACTCGGCACTGGCCGGAAAGATCCAGAAACTGCATATCTTCTTCAGCCTGCTCATCCCGGACATGACCCATGAAGAGCGGCAGCTTCTGGATGAGGCACTGATCAAGACCTACGCAAAAAAGGGGATTACACACAAAAACGAATCCCTGATCGATCCGGCCCATCCGGACCGGTATAAACCCATGCCGATCCTGGAGGATGTCTACGATATCCTGATGGAAAGCGATGACACGAAACGCATGGCCCACATCTTAAACCGGCTGGTCCACGGCTCTGCTTCCTCTTTTAACCAGCAGACCAATGTGGATCTGACCAATAAGTATACGGTTCTGGATATCTCCGAGCTGACCGGTGATCTGCTGACGGTGGGAATGTTCGTTGCCCTGGATTATGTCTGGGATATCGCAAAGGAGAACCGGACGGAGGAAAAAGCGATCTTCGTGGATGAAGTCTGGCAGCTCATCGGTGCGTCCAGCAACCATCTGGCTGCGGAATTTGTCCTGGAGATCGCCAAGATCATCCGGGGATACGGCGGTTCTGCCGTCTTTGCAACGCAGGACTTAAACGACTTTTTTGCCCTGGACGACGGCAAGTACGGAAAGGGAATCATAAACAACTGCAAGACTAAACTTGTCCTGAACCTGGAAGACGAAGAGGCGCAGCGGGTGAAACAGATCCTGCATCTCTCGGAAACGGAGGTGATGAACATTACACACTTCCAGCGGGGCAATGGTCTGATATCCACGAATAACAATAACATTACTGTGGAATTTAAGGCATCCGCCCTGGAAAAAGAGCTGATCACTACTGACCGGCAGGAACTTCTGGAGATCCTGGAACGGCACAGACAAAAAGCAGCCGGGTAACGATGCCAAAGCAACCCATGGGGAGTGTCTGATGCAGGGCAGGCACTTCCTTTTTTCATTCCCCTGTACCTTTTGAAAAGGAGGAGACTTATGAAACGAATCAAAACCCACATCCTCCGCCGCTGTTTCGCTTTCCTGATGGCAGCCATCGTCCTTGCGGGGACAGCCATCACAAGCCCCATGACAGCCCATGCGGCGGATGGAACCCTTAATTTCCAGACCGGTGAACTGATCTCTTATGGCGATTACTACACCACAAAGATGTCTGTGGATAACAACGGCACGGCCTACTGTGTCCAGCCCATGAAGAAAACGCCGGCGGCGGGCAGCTATCAGTACGACCTGCTGGGAAAAGACTCTGCGCTCCGCAAAGCGCTCTACTACCTGCCCGGCGGTTACGGCTATGAAGAGCAGAACATCGCCGGCACCTATTTAAGCGGCTGGTCAGAAAATGACCGCTACGTAATCGGTCATCTGGTGGCTTCCTATGTGTACAGCAATTATGACGCCGGAAGCGGAGCCTTTTATGGTGCGCCCCAAAGCTACATTGATAAGGCGGTGGAGATCGCCAATGCGATCCAGGGCCTGCCTGCGCCGCCGGACTCCTTCCGTGCCTTTATCATCCCGTCTGACAGCAACCAGACCGTAGCGGGATGCTGGTACGAAAAGCCCTACGGCTGGATCGAAATCCAGAAATCCACGGCAAACAGCTCCGTTTCTGACGGGAACGGCAATTACAGCTTAAAAGGCGCCCAGTACGGCATTTATCAGGGCAGCAACCTGGTAGAGACACTGACCACCGATGAGAATGGCTACGCCAAATCCGGAGATCTTGAGGTCGGCAGCTATACGATCAAAGAGCTTTCTCCGTCTCCGGGATACGCCCTGGATACCAATGCCTATGATGTGACCGTTTCTTCGGATGAGACAGTGAAGGCAGAGGTCAAGGAAATCCCTCAGAATAACCCGCTCTCCCTGGTGCTTCAGAAGCTGGATGCGGACTTAAAGGATGCCATTCCCCAGGGTGCCGCCAGCCTGAAGGATGCGGAGTTTACCGTGAAGTTCTACACCACCATCTCCGATACGGATCCGGCTGCAGACGGCAGTGAGCCTGCCCGCACCTGGGTATTCCGTACAGGAGACGATGGAAGAATTTCTTTTACGGAAGAATACAAGGTCAGCGGGGATGAGTTCTACTATGCAAGCGACGGCAAAACGCTGTGCGTGCCTCTTGGAACCGTGACCATCCAGGAAACCAAAGCGCCAGCAGGCTACCAGCTCAATGAAACGGTGTTCGTCCTGCCGATTTCCAGCAGCGGCACAGAAGAAACTGTCTCTGCTTACCAGGCGCCGGATGTACCGAATGCTGTCATCCGGGGCGGTGTCAAAGTACAGAAACGGGATCTGGAAACCGGCGGCACCACTCCCCAGGGCAGCGCCACACTGGAAGGCGCAGAGTTCGCCATCACCTCATTAAATGAGAACCCGGTAGTCGTCGATGGAACGACCTATCAGAAGGATGAAGTCGTCCTGACCATCAAGACCGATGCCTCCGGACTGGCATCCACTGCTGCGGACGCTCTGCCTTACGGCAGTTACCGTGTCGATGAGGTAACGCCTCCCACCGGTTATTTAGGGGAAGGCACCCTCTCCGCTGAGTTTACCATCTCTAAGAACGGGGAAATGGTGGACCTGACTGGAGAAGACAACTCCATCTCGAACCAGATCATCCGGGGCGGTGTCAAAGTGCAGAAACGTGACATCGAAACCGGGGAAGCTGCCGCTCAGGGCGGTGCTACCTTGGAAGGCGCAGAATTTACCATCACCAGCTTAAATGCCAATCCGGTGATCGTGGACGGGGAAACCTACGAAAACGGGGAAATCGTCCTGACGCTTGTGACGGATGAGAAGGGGCTGGCTTCCACGGCGAAAGATGCCCTGCCTTACGGCCATTACCGGGTGGATGAGACAAAAGCTCCGGAAGGGTATCTGAACGAAGGCCGTATCTCCTTGGAATTTGACATCACAGAAGACGGCAAGATCGTGGAACTGACCGAAACCGGCTCATCCATTGAAAACCAGGTCATCCGTGGGGATCTGGAGCTTGTGAAAGTCAGTGACGGGGATCTGTCCCGTCTCGCAGGCGTACCGTTTACCATTACGTCCAAAACAACCGGCGAGAGCCATACCATCGTGACCGACCAGAATGGATACGCCAGCACATCCGCAGAGTGGAACAAACATACCTCCAATACCAACCGGGGTGAGACTGCGGAAGACGGCATCTGGTTTGGCACCTCCGAGCCGGATGACTCCAAAGGTGCCCTGATCTATGATACTTACACCATCGAAGAACAGCGCTGTGAAGCCAATGAAGGCCGAAACCTTCTTACCTTTGACGTAGAAGTGTACCGGGACTCTGTTACCATCGACCTGGGAACGCTGACCAATGACAAGGTGGAGATTGCTACAACCGCACTGGATAAAGAAAGCGGCTCCCATATGGCAAAGCCCGATGACAAGGTAACGATTGTTGACACGGTTGAGTATGAAGGGCTGAAAAAAGGCGTGGAGTACCGGGTGGTCGGCACGCTCATGAACAAAGAAACCGGGGAACCTTTTGAGATCGACGGCAAACCAATAACGGCAGAGACGACCTTTACGGCTAAAAAATCTACCGGCAGCGTGGAAGTAGAATTTACCTTTGACGCTACGGGCCTTGGCGGAACCACCGTGGTCTGCTTCGAGGAACTGTGGCAGGATGACCTGAAAATGGCTGTTCACGCCGATATCGAGGATCAGGACCAGTCCATCTTCTTCCCGGAGATCGGTACTCAGGTGAAAGATTCCGAAACCGGCCTTCAGATGGCTCACGCAGATGAAGAGGTAACACTCATTGATACGGTGTCCTATTCCAATGTCCAGCCGGGAGAGGAACTGACACTTAAAGGCATCTTAATGGATAAAGAAACCGGGGAAGCATTGGAGATTGACGGGGAAACCGTGACTTCTGAGCTGACCTTTACACCGGAAAGCACGGAAGGGACCGTGGATGTGGAGTTCACTTTCAACGCCACGGAAGCGGCAGGCAAGACACTGGTTGTCTTTGAATCCCTGTATTATGGGGAGGAAGAAATCGCTTCCCACCAGGATCTCGATTCACCGGAGCAGACGCTGGTTCTGCCTTCTGTCAGCACCACTGCAGCAAATCCGGAGCTTGGAAACCAGACCGGGCTTGCAAAAGCAGAAGCATCCATTACGGATACAGCCGAATATACAAACCTCATTGCCGGGGAAACCTTCACGATCCGCGGCACGCTGATGGATCAGGAAACCGGCGAAGAGCTGCTGATCGATGACAAGCCCGTGACGGCTGAAGCCGAATTTACCCCGGAGGAGACTTCCGGAACCACCGAGCTGACCTTTACGTTCAACGCAGAGGCACTGGCCGGAAAAACACTGGTGGTCTTCGAGGAAATCCTTTATAAAGATCAGGTGGTTGCGTCACACAGGGAAATTTCTTCAGAACCTCAAAGTATCTACTTCCCGCAGATCGGCACCTCTGCCACGGACGGGGAGGACGGGGACCAGGAAATCCTCGCCGACAGTGAAGTAACCATTAAGGATACGGTTTCCTATGAAAACCTGATTCCCGGAGCATCCTATCTCTTAAAGGGTGTGCTGATGGATCAGGAGACCGGGGAAGAACTGCTTCTTGAAGGAAATCCGGTCACTGCAGAAACCGCATTTACACCGGAAGAGCGCAGCGGCTCCGTAGAGGTTGTATTTACCTTAGACGGCAGCTCCCTTGCAGGAAAATCCCTGGTTGTCTTTGAAACCCTCTACTATGTAGATGCAGACGAGACACAGCGGGAGATCTGCTCTCACAAGGATATTGACGATGCGGGACAGACCGTACATCTCTCCGAAAATCCTCCGGAAGTACCGGAAGAACCGACGGAAACACCTTCCGTTTCTAATCCGGTCAAGACTGGGGATGATGCACCCATCCTTCTTTACCTTGGCATCGGGGCAGGCGCTCTTGTCCTTGCCGGAGCACTGACCGTCCTGTATCTGCACAGACGGAAACAGAAGGATAACCAATAACCCACACATTGACTCTGACAGGCGGTTCCTTTTATTGGGCCGCCTGTTTCTATGAAAGGTGACAGATATGGAACGAACCCACTGTACGGCGGACGCCAAGCATATCCGCCATTTTCTGGACTGCTGTGAGGGGAACTGGCACCAGTGCGTATATGTGCGCTGCGTTTCCTGCAAAGCTCCGGGATATTTCAGACAGCCGGACTTTTTATACCATCCGGATCCGGAGGGGAAGCCCTGTGTCCTCCTCATGAGGGATGCCAGGCTTCTTTTCGCTCGGCTTCCAGAGCCCACCGAGTGCGCCGGCGCATTGACCATGGAGCAGTTTACCTCCCTGTACCGGCCCTATCTGGAAAAAGAAGGGCTGCTTGAAGCCCCCTGTCTTCCGGAGGCACTGCTGCGTCTCCAGGAGGCAGCCTGCTATGACTGGTAAAGTTGCGTTTTGCGGGGCTTCTACGTATGGGATAAGTAAGAAAACGAAAGGAGGAGCATCACATGAGTTATCTGATTCTGATTATCTGCTGGATCGACAGGACATTTACCACCCTGATCTTTCTCCCCATGCTGTATATCCTGTACCGGAAGTTCCGCCCCACAAAGCCCTGGACGCCCCGCACCATGCGGCTGTACCTGGTCTGCAAGGTTCTGGTGATCCTGTTTCTGGTGCGTATCTTCTGCGCCGGATTCATCTTCACACCAGTCAACTATGAGCGCTTCACGGACAGCGGCCTGTTTCCGCTGATCAAGGCCATCTTTTACTCTGACTGGCCGTAAAAATGGTGAAACGTGCCATTTGGTCCGGATCTGGGACCAGTTTCGGCATTCATCCTATGGGCATCTGTCACCTTTATCCTTACACTATAAGTAAGCAATACGTAGAGAATGATAAACGTATGCCGTACTTATGCCATACGTATGAAATTGAGGTGAACAGACTATGAAACAGAAGAAATCCATCCGCTGCCCATACTGCGGCGGCACTGCCATCCTTCGGGACGCTTCCTTCGTCTACGGGAAGAAGTCCTACGGCGGCAAGGTTTATGTATGCAGCAACTATCCCAGGTGCGACGCCTATGTAGGAGTCCATCCCGGAACCCGGATCCCCAAAGGCACGCTGGCAGACCAGGAACTTCGGAAGAAACGGATGCTGGCACATCAGATCTTTGACCAGATCTGGCTGAGGGGAATCTTGAGCCGCCCCGACGCCTATCACTGGATGGCGGACAAGTTCTGCCTCTCCGATGAGCAGGCGCACATCGGGATGTTCGGGAACTATATGTGCGACCAGGTGATCCGGGAGTCCAGGAAACTTCTGGCACACCAGCGGCCCCGCCTCCAGGCGGCACTCTGAAGGGAGGGAAATGTGATGTTAAAGCCTATGACGCCCGCCCAGAAGCAGCTGGCGGAAGAGCATATGGATCTGGTCCCAAAGATCATCCGCTCAATGACAAACGGAAGCCCTTTAACCAGCGAGCAGCGGCAGGAACTTTGCCAGATCGGATACCTGGCCCTGTGCCGGGCAGCCGTCTCCTGCGGGGAAGGGTTTCCCTTCGCTCCATACGCTGCAGCTGCGATCCGCAATGCCATTTTTGACTTCTGGCGCCACGAAATCCGGGAAAAAGATCTTTTCTGCCCGCTGCAGGAAGATCTGCTGGATGCTACAGCGTCCCTGCAGATTGGCCAGCAACTGGAAACCGGCCCGGATGCAGCGCCCCTGGCACTGAAGGATACGGCGGCAGGTGCTTATCTGGAGACACTCAAAGCCTCACAGTGCAGCACCATCCAAAAAGGCATCGAGGCCCTCTGCTTCCAGCTTGAAGGCTACTCGACCAAAGAACTGTCCGCTCACTACCAGGTGCCTTCCAACCATATCCGGGCCTGGCTGAGCAAAGCCCGCAGATTTTTACAGCAGGATGCAGCGCTGTGCGCTCTGTTATCCTGAACGATAAAGGAGGAACTTTTATGCTTACGCTCTATACCGCTGTCGGCAGTCTTCAGTTTGTAAATGTGAACGGGAAACCGGTCCCCCATGTGATCAATAATCAGAAGGAATACGGGATGTCCAAAGAGGAGCTTCTGGTGTGGAGCTGCCTGGCCTTCCAGATCCTGACCTATCCGGAACTGGAGCGTCTGTTTGAAAAAAACTGTGCAACCTCTGGCCAGTCCATCTCCCTGCCGCTGTCCCATTACCTGAACCGTCTGCTCCTGCGGGGGCTTCTGGTAAAAGGGATGGGGGTAAGCGCCGTGGATGCCCTGTACCGGCTTTTGGGGACGCTGATCATCACACCCGTTGAGGACCGTTTTCTTCCCCGGCTTGCCAGTGTATTCCTGCTCTACACCAAAGGGCAGGTGCAGCTAAAGGACATTCCCCGGCTCCTGCGCAAAACAAAATGCACGCCCACGGAGCGGGAAGTCCTGGCTCTTGCCGGGAAAGCGTCCCTGTCCACAGCAGAGCTGCTGCTCAGCATGGAGCGGGGCATCCTGATCCGCAAGGAAGAGGATATCCTGGAGAAGCTCTACACCTCGCCGGAAGACACCTGCAGCACACTTACGGATACCGTGCAGATCACTCACGCCCAGTATCCAGTCCTGCAAGCGGTCAGCAACCTGTACCTGAACCAGAAAATCCTATTCCAGAAGATTTAATCCGAAAGGAGAAACCTATGCCGAAACCATTATTTACCCGGCTGGCTGCCATCTGTGCAGTCGGCCTTTTCTGTGTCCTGTTTGGGTGCGTTTATGCCCTGTCTCAGAAGGATACCATCCTGCTGGTCATGAGCCTGCTTCTTGGCGTGTGCTGCATCATACGCTTCCTCCTTTTATACCAGGCTGTAAAAGCAGAGAACTATCGGGTTCTGGAGGGTATCTGCGTTAAGCGGGAAAAATCGCCCCTCACTCGGAATCAGCAGGTGCTGTTCCGTACCTCGGACGGAAAAGAATACCGTTTCAGCCTGGAAAAACACACCCGGCTTCTGGCTGGCCACAGCTACCGGCTCTATTTTAAAAAAGAAAACCGTTTGGAAGAAAAAGCTGGGGATCTGCTACATACTCCGGCGCTGATCGGTTACGAAGAACTGACGGAAGTATCTGCAGAAGAATAAAAAATGTCCTGTACAACTGGAATCAATCAGGTGTACAGGACACTTTTTAGCGATGAAAGTTATCTGTTTTTATAGGTGAAGATAATCCCAATGATAGAGCCAATAAGAGCGAATGGCGCCAGTCTTACAAACAAAAATTCAACGCCATGCAGGATGGTCCCTGCAACTGCAAGCTCCGGATCATTGTAATCCCAGTTCAAATATTCGCTCTGCATAGCTGCAAAAGCAACAAATACGACTATGATAACCGCACACAACGCAAAAAGCAGATAGCGGATTGTCTGAATCCTCATCTTACTTCTTTTAGCAAATTGGAGGTTAATTTTTTCCAGTTTTTCAGAAATACTTTTGAGATCCAACTCATTCACACATGGCTCCTGTACGGTTTCTCCTAACAGTATACTTACTGAAGTATCCAATTCGTCTGCTAACGAAATGAGCATATTTGAGTCAGGAACCGATAGACCTTTTTCCCATTTCGATACCGTCTGCCTTACTACATTCAGTTTTACGGCAAGTTCTTCTTGCGATAATCCTTTTGCCTTTCGGAGATTTTTAATATTTTCATTCAGCATAACCTGTGCCTCCTTTGTTTTGATACAACTATTAAATATCAAAAGCACCGTTGCCACAAGCAACACAAATTAACATTTCCATTATTACTACAAATGTTAATCTATTGATACCTCAAATATACCAAATAAGTATTCTTCCTGCTACACTTTAAGATAAAAGAATCGCAGTCAACGAATAAGTTTCTTGCTTTTGTGATAAAATTATGATAAAATAACGCCATAAAGGAGGCGATACTATGCTCAATATTCGTCCTGTTTCAGATCTGCGCAATCGCTTTTCTGAAGTTGAAGAGGATGTCCTGTCCAAAAGTGAACCGGTTTTTCTTACCAAAAACGGTTACGGTTCTATGGTTCTGCTCAGTCTGGAGCAATACGAAGAACTGACGAATGATGTGGAGCTGGCGTTGGATGAAGCGGACCGCGCCGCTGACCTCTCTGACACACGCTATTCTGCCGACGAGGTTTTTGGTCGGGTGAGGAGGCGCATCCGTGAACGAAAAGCATTATGACCTGCGGTTTCTCCCTCTATTTGAAGATGACCTCAATGAAATCGTAGACTACATTACCTATCGGCTGAGAAATCCCGCTGCAGCAGAACGACTGGTGGACGATGTGGAAACAGCCATTTTAGAAAGGCTTCCCTGTGCAGAATCCTTCGAGCCTTTTCACTCGGCACGAGAACGTCAATATCCATATTATCGCATCCAGGTGCGGAACTTCACCGTTTTCTATGTGGTGATTGGAAACATTATGGAAGTACGACGGATCTTGTATAACCGCCGGAATTGGAAAGAACAACTTTAAGATCAGTACCCCGATCTTCTCATTCCATGAGACAGACCGGGGTACTTGGCTTTACAGTCTCCTTTTTCAGGGACTCACTCCCCTGGGATATCCACAAACTTGTATCCAACTCCCCACACGGTCTGGATATATTCTTTTGTTGTTACCTTTCGCAGTTTCTGGCGGATATTCCTGATGATACAGAATACCGCACTGTTTACATCCACCGGCTCCTCCTTCCAGACTGCCCGATAGATCTGCTCTTTCGTGAAAACTCTTCCTGGCTGACTGGCAAGATAGACAAACGTCTGAAATTCATACGTTTCCGTAAGCGGAACCGCCTTTTCCTGATAAGAAACCTGATGTTGAACAGGATCAATACAAAGATCCGAATACTGAAGAACCTCATCACTCTCTGTCGCTGGTTTCTCTGTATCGAATTTCGCCAGAAGCTGCTCCGTCACTTTTCCAGTTGGATCCGTGGTTCGGAGGATGATTTCAATTTGCTCCATTACTCACCACCTGTTCAAGAGTTGAAAGACATTATTACGTTTCAGAGTTAATCAATTCTTTTATTTTTCCAATCAAATCACAATCGGTCTTGGAGCAAAATACTCCCCCGCAAAGTTTCGCTTTTTGTTCAAGCAGGTAATCGTCATCCCCGGACATAAGTAGGAAGGGAACGTTAATGCCTTTTTGACGAATGTCTTCGAGCAATTCCAATCCTGTGCCATCCTTCATATTATAATCGGAACATATCGCATCTACTGTAATTGCTTGAAGAATATCCAATGCATCCTTGACGCCTGTGGCCTTAATTGTATCGAAATCATTTGATAACACATTTGACAGGACTTGTAAATATTCCGTGTTATCGTCTACTACTAATATTCGTTTCATATCTTTCTGCCATCTATTCCACGGTAATCTGGATAACGCCTGAATAGTCCGTACCGATGATCCCAATATAGTTAGCTCCCGCTTGAAGTTGGACGATAACGCTCCCGCTGTTGGATTCAGAAAGCACTTTTTCCTCCAATTCTGGGGAAATGTAAATGAGCTGGCAGTTTCCAGACTGAACATCAAAACTATATTGGATGTTGACTTCCCGACACTCATTTTCTTTGAGGTCGGTATCAGCTACCAAAATATCCTGTCCATCGAATCCCATTACAGAAGCATTATAATTGGCCTGAAAAGCATCGCCATCCGAAGTACGGCTTCCCTTAAAGGACTGATAAGGCGTTATCAGCGCGTTGCTTTTCCCGATCACAACATCGTCACTGAGTTGTTCTGCCCCGACCTTCAAATTATCACTTAATCTTTCGAGGCCGGAGCAGGCAGTACAGGCCAGCAAAGTAACAGCAATCAGACAACATCCAAAGATTTTTCCAATTTTGTGCATAACCATTTCCTCACTGAACGAAAGTAAGGAACAAAGCGAGTGCAACAATTCCCACCATCAGCAACAACCAAAAAGCACTGATTGCTGTTGATACGATATTGATAACGCTGCGGCTTTCCCTGTTACGCACACAAATTACCGAAAGAATCAGGCCCAGCAGAACAAAAACGATATTAGCTCCGGCCCAAACAGTTCGGATGCCGTCCGACAGCGAGAGGTGCAGAAAGGACGGGATAAGGGTTGCCAGCGGCAGGATGCTCACAATGAGTGCAGCTATACTGATTGATTGAAGTTTTTTCTTTTCCATAGTATTTACCTCATTTCTTTTTTCCCAAATCGGGTGACAGCCAGCGCGAGAAACAGACCGAACACGATAATCGCGCAGGGCAGGAACGGAAACATTGAAAAAGCAGCGTCTGAAGCTTCTGCTGTAAAATCATGGAGAGAGCAGGAAACGAGATAACCGCTGTAACAGTACGGATAAACAATCCACAGCGGCGTATTCGCAACCAATACACCGGGAATAACAAGCAGCAAATTCAATCCAACAGAAAGAAGCGGCTTTTCAAACAGTACCGTGATTGCCCACATAGTCGCAATACACGGCAGCATTGTCAGAAACAGCCCCAGGCACCATTTCAGCAGATAAAGGAGCGGCAAGGTTTCTGTTACTCCCATTGTCTGTGTCGCAATCAATCCCGCAATTACAAACACTGCAAGAAACACGACCATTTCCATAAGCAGGTAAAACACCAGCACGCAGAATTTGGCAATGGAAAGTGCATATCGGCTGACCGGCAGGGCCAGCATTTTCAGGATGCCGTTATTTCCGGTTTCCCGGCCTGCAATCATCACGCAGACAACAATCATGCTGAACGGCAACAGATAATATGCATAAACCAATGCGCTTTGAATGAACATGGCAGGCCATGCGTTTGTATATTCCGGGGTGAAATAGCGGCTCAAGCTTGCAACCCCGGAGGCAACCACCAACAGTGGCGCGATAAAGATCAGTGGCACGATCTTTGAGCGTTTTACCTTCATAAACTCAATTTTAAGCAATTCCAAAAAGCTCATTTCTTCAATTCCTCCTTACTCATAGCGTTTGCTTTTTGCCAGCCACAGTGCAATAGCAAGGAACAAAATGGTTTCTATCAGAGATACCACGGTCACAGTCATGTCGGGCTGGGCGCTCATGGCAACTGCTGGTTTCAGCATAAGCACAAAAGGATGGGCCATCATGACAATAAAATTTGAATTGGCCAGCGCCATACCACTTAAAAATCCTGCGACCCCTACACCGAGAGGTATCCACATATTTTCAAAGCGTGAAGAAACCAACAGCATAAACGACAACACCGGCATGGATGTGAGGAAAGAATATCCGGCAAAGCGTACCAGTGTTCCCATCTCAAATGCTCCCTCCGGCAAGTCTGTCATGCCGATCTGCATAAGTGCTAAGTTTTGCAGTATGATTGCGACTAAGAACATGACTGTCAGTATCAGGAATTTGCACAGGTACATAGCTGGAACGCTCATGGGGAGCATATACATCTTCTTGATGGCGCTACCCTTAAACTCCATGTTGTAGATCATGCAGGTGGCAACCACGATACCGAACAGGTTCAGGATCATAATCACACCGTAAAGCTGGGTCAGCAGAACATCCATCGGGGCCAGCGGCAAATTGAGAAGCGTGTCTTTCCGCACCAGGAAATTGACAAATGCGTATGCAGCTCCTAACACTCCAACAGCCAGCAACACAGGAATGACGCCGGTCCGCTTTTCTTTCCGAAGTTCGATTGATAGTACATTCATAGCTGTGCCCTCTGCTTTCTGGCCGCATTATCTTTCTCCACCATCGAGAGGAACATATCCTCCAGATTGTCCGCCGCGAAACCGGCTTGTAAAGCACTTTGGCGAAGCTCATCCAGACTTCCTTCAAACAGAAGCCGGCCATGATTGAGAATGCCAATGTCATCCGCTATCAGTTCAATCTCGGACAGCATGTGGGACGATATCAAGATTGTACAGTCGTACAAATCCGGCAGAGACTTCACCAGATTGCGAATTTCATGGATGCCGGAAGGATCAAGCCCGTTTGTCGGCTCATCCAAAATAAGGATAGGGGGTCTGCCCAGCAGTGCACCGGCGAGGCCGAGACGCTGTTTCATTCCCAGCGAATATTTTTTTGCCAGTCTGTCACCAAACTCCGTCAAGCCCACAAGGTCCAGTGCGTCCTCCACAGCACTTTTCGGCAGTCCTAAAATTCTGCGGATAATATCGAGATTTTCCCGGCCAGTCAGGTTCGCATAAAACGAAGGGGACTCAATGAACGAGCCGACCTCCTTCAAAATCGCGATACGGTCAGCCGGGAACTGCTTACCATCAATGGTAAAACTGCCTTTTGTGGGAGCGGTCAGGCCCAGCAACATTTTCATAGTGGTGGACTTGCCTGCTCCGTTCGGACCGAGAAAGCCATAGATACTGCCTTTGCGGATATGAAGCGAAACGTGGTTGACAGAAATGAAGTTCTTGTATTTCTTTGTCAATTGTTCTGTAGTAATAATGTAATCCATAAGAACATCTCCTTTCATCGATTCCATCATAAAACATCAACCTGACATCTACATTCTCCTGTCCTTACTTTTACCTTACTTTTTAAGTGATACGTCCGCAGAATGGATGGTCTATGATATAATTAGGAACAAAGAAATCAGATTGGAGAGAATGCTATGGACAATTCCTTTTTGCATAGTAAAAGGCTCCTGTTGGTAGATGATGAACAGGAGTTATTGAAGATGGTAACAGATATTTTGAAAGATGCAGGATTTGAAACTGTCCTTACTGCCGCATCAGTGAAAGAAGCTGTTATAGTGGCAAAACAAGAAAAACCGGATTTGATGATATTGGATGTAATGCTGCCAGATGGAGATGGTTTTTCCCTGATGGAGCAGCTCCGTACATTTACAGATGTGCCGGTAATCTTTTTAACAGCAAAAGACGAAGCCGCAGACAAGCTGGCCGGTCTTGGCCTTGGTGCGGATGATTACATTTCAAAACCGTTTATGCCGCAGGAACTTTTGCTGCGTATCTATGCGGTTTTGCGCCGCACTTATAAAGAGGACAGCCCGCTGGTTATCCTGGATGGATGTACGATTGATTTTAGCCGGGCAGAGGTCAACAAAGGGGGCGAGGTTATCTCCCTGACCGCAAAAGAGCATACCCTGCTGGAAACGCTGGCCCGCAATGAGGGAAAGATCGTCACGCTTGACGCTCTTTGTGAAGCATTATGGGGGGACAACCCTTTCGGCTATGAAAACAGCCTGAATGCCCATGTGCGGCGTATTCGGGAAAAAATTGAAGTCGATCCATCAAAGCCGGTTTCTTTGATTACAATCAAGGGGCTGGGCTATAAACTGATTACAAGGAAGTGACGCCATGAAATCTTTTGGAACATATATTTCAAAGCATTTGGCGTCTTTCGCTGCGTTTCTCCTGATACTGGTGCTTATCAATGTTATTCTGTTTGGCGCGACCTTTTATCACACAGTTTCAGAGGATTACGGAGAAGCGTCCCCACGCGCTATGCTTGAGATGGCCTCCACCGCAGCAACTACAGAGGGTCTGACGGATGATGCGGTACAGAAATTGCGCCAGTACAATATCTGGGCTATGTATTTGACACCAAGTGGAGAGTGCTTTTGGACCCTCGATGTGCCAGAAGAAGTGCCACAGAATTATAATGTTCAGGATGTAGCTCTGTTTTCAAAAGGTTATCTGGAAGATTATCCTGTTTTTGTCTGGAATACGGACGAGGGATTGTTGATTTTGGGGTATCCAAAGGATAGCTACATGAAGATTACCAGCAACTACTATTCCATTGAGGCAATTCAAAAAATCCCTTTCTATGTGATGGGAATGTTAGGCATGGATGCGCTGTGCCTGTTTTTGGCCTATTATTTTTCAAAACGCAGGATCATCCAGAATACAGAGCCGATTGTAGAAGCCATTGAAACATTGGCAAATGGCAAACCCGCTTCGCTTCATATTGACGGAGAGCTATCTGAAATTGCAGGCAGTGTAAATAAAGCCTCTCAGATAATAAGCAGGCAGAACGAAGCCCGCGCCAACTGGATCAGCGGCGTCTCCCATGACATCCGTACACCGCTTTCTATGATTATGGGATATGCTGGTCGGATAGCCGCAAATGAAGCAACCACTGATAAGGTTAGAGAACAGGCCGAAATCGTGCGTAAGCAAAGCGTCAAAATCAAAGAACTTGTGCAGGATTTGAATTTAGTATCCCAACTGGAATACGAAATGCAGCCACTTCACAAGGAGCAGATACGCCTGTCCAAACTCATTCGTTCCTATGTAGCCGAATTGCTCAACTCCGGGATTTCTGATGCTTATACGATTGAAATTGATATTGCACCAGAAGCAGAAAATGCCATGTTGGAATGTGATGCACGCTTAATTTCACGGGCAATCAACAACCTTGTGCAGAACAGCATCAAGCATAATCCGCAAGGTTGCAAAATCCTGCTTTCCCTTAAATACACCGAAGAAACGCTTACTCTAACTGTTGCCGATAATGGAGTAGGGCTTACCCCTGAAAAGTTACAAGAGTTAGCGGAAAAACCGCACTATATGGAAAGCACCGATGAACGACTTGATTTGCGGCATGGACTGGGGCTTTTGCTTGTGCGCCAAATTGTTGAGGCGCATGATGGTTCTATGAAAATAGATAGTGTGCCAATGCAAGGTTATAAGGTAACGCTGTCTTTCTCTACGCTTCTCAAAAGTGGAAAAAATAATGTTTCTTTTCATTCAAAGTGATATAATCAAGGCGGCCTGCATCTGCAGGCCGCCTTGATTGATGGTATTCTGTTCAGTCTTTGCGCCAGATCACGGGAACCTGTTTTATCTTTTTGCCCTCCGTCCGCCGTTCCAGAGCAAACACCAAGTCGGTGCTGCACTCAAAAATCCGCTATAAATACAAAGACCGGAATACTGAAGAACCCTATTATTCCCTGGCGCTGGTTTCTCTGTATCGAATCTTGCCAGGAGCTGCTCTGTCACCTTTCGAGCTGGATCCGTGGTACGGAGGATGATTTCAATTTGCCTCATCTCTCACCAGCTTTCAAATGACTACAAATTAACGACATATTATTTCAGTTATCGGCTTATATTCATCATCTACAACTTATTTATTAACTTGGTGTTTTCTAAAAATCCAATAACTAATTGCAGAAAATATAACAGCTCCGGCACCGTTTACTATCATTGCCATATCTGGCCACCTTATTACCACATTTCCTATACTGTAGGCAGTATAGGACTGGAAAGAGAAATCTGCAATTTTGGATGGGAATAAAGACAATATACGACTCCAGGTATATCCTCCGGTATCTGGTGATAAAAAGGTTGGGATGATTATTAAAAGAAAAGCAATAATAATAACTCCATATGTGTTTTTTAGTAATGCAGACATTAAAAGCGTTATTCCCACTATCCCCAGAGTAAAGAAATATGCTAAAACCAATGCATAAATAACTGCCTCTCCCATTGTTAAATGATATCCCACGGATACTGCAGGATATTTTAATTGGATCGGTAGGTCTGCTCCATCAGTTCCTAGAAGACCAAGATATACTGCTGAATAAATTAATGTAATTCCCCAGTATACACAAGTCGTAAATAGCCATACTGTAATGATTTTGGCAAATATCAATTTGCTTTTTCCATATTTCATACATAGTATTAGCGAGTCACATTTTGATTGATATTCCCCGGAAAAAATCGGTGCAATCCCGATGCAAATAATCATCATAATCAGAACAGGCCATGTCAGTGCATCTAAAATCATGTCCCAGCCTTTGTGATAACCATATTGATATTCCGGTATTTTTTCCACTTCACGCTCCCAATAATCTGCTTCAACAGGCGTAAGCTGGCCTCGCTCTTCTCTTAATTGAATATATTTCTGGTCTCTCTCAAGACGTGCTTGTATAAAATCTTTACCGACATTTTCTTCAAAAACATCCTTTATGTCCATACTACTGCCAGGTTCCTTATATACATTTGAAATTAAACTCAGTAACTCTCTGTTGGACTGATAAAAAGTTCTATATTTTTCTTCAGACAAGTAATGGTACGCTTCGTTATTGGAATTAGTATCAGGGTTATTAGCGTACTCTAAATACTGATTTACAATTTCATTCACTCTATCCTGTGTTAATTCTTGCCGCTGCTGAGTATCTTTCAAAACTTCAACAGCTTGCATTCCACTTACAGTCTGGCCATTTTGATCTGTTGCAGTAATTTGAATAATGCTTGAATAAACACAAAAAACCAAAAATAAACAACATCCTATAACTGATATTTGTGTCAGTCTGCTTTTCCATATCTTTTTCCATTCATATTTAATCATTCCACCCATTAATTTCTGTCACCTACTTCCATCTCATCCGAAAAATACTTCAAATACAAATCCTCCAAAGTTGGTTCAACATTAATAGCCCCCTCAATTGGAGCTTCTAAAGACACAATTCTGGCATCAACATAATTCGCTAATGTATGTGAATTTGCTATACAAAACTGCGCTTCAAATTTTGTCCAGTCTTTATTTGGAATATGGCAGGACCACACCTCTCCTTTCACTTTATCAAGTAGCTCTTCTGGTGTTCCCTGCAAGATAAAGCTTCCTTTTTTCATCACCAGTACCTGATCAGAAATATATTCTATATCCGATACAATATGTGTCGATATAATGATAATTTTATCTTTTGACATTTCAGATATGATATTTCGGAAATACGCACGTTCTTTAGGATCTAACCCTGCAGTCGGTTCATCTAAAATTAAAATTTTAGGATCATTTAACAGAGCTTGTGCAATACCCAATCGTCGCTTCATCCCTCCTGAAAAGGTTCTGATTTTCCTATCTGCCTCTTTCTCTAAATTAACCAGCTTTAATAGTTCTCTTGTTCTTCTCTTTGCATATTTCGGCTGCAAACCTTTAATCGAAGCAATATAGAGCATAAAATCCTGCGCTGTAAAACCTGGCGTATATCCAAACTCCTGCGGTAAATATCCCAATAAATCCCGAAACCGCTCTCCCATCTGTAAATTATTTTCACCGTTTACTTTAACTTCTCCCGATGTAGGTTCAATGATTCCGCAGATCATTTGTAAAAGCGTTGTTTTTCCTGCGCCATTGGCACCTAAAAACCCATATACTCCTTCTGTTAATACCGTATCAATCTGTTTTACCGCAATTTTATTTTTAAATTGTTTAGACAGATGTTCCATAGCTAATTTCATCCAGATTTCCTCCTGTCTTTTTAAAAAGTCTGTGTAACTCTATTATCGTGCCCCCAAAAGCTATTAGCCCTATGCCTAGCCACATATTAAAGTAAGATGCCTGGTATATTCTTATATCTGATATTTTGGAAATTATAATTATACAATTTAAACATACTCCCCAGGTTAAAGAATACAGCGAAATAATCTCCTCCCTGCACCTATTTAAAATCATCAAGCATCCAAAACACATAATGATATAAGGCACTATTCCATACAATATTACCTGCCAAATTATAGTTCTCTTAAATATAGACATTCCTAACGCCATACATACGAAAAAAATTAAATCAAATAATCCGAATGTTATCAAACGAACCATAAGCACTTTGCCAAATGAGTTTTTGGCTGTCATTTGTATTTCTACCATTCCTGGCTGAAATATGTTACATATCTCATTCGCATTAATTAAACATAGCGCAGGACCAGATACTGCGATCAAGGTCCATGTCCAACCGCTAATATCAATTTGTTCAGTGATGATTACATATAAGATCATGATAGAAATAATAAACTTTAGAATCCATGTTTTCTTATTAATAAATCGTAACTGGTTTATAAAAAATTCTTTATTACACATCCGTTGTTTTTCTGGATGCAATTTTACTGCCTTAGCCTTCATAATAGTTTCTTCATATTTCCGGATGTCGTACAAAGGCACCTCTATTTTTCCCAGTTCTTTCATTAACCGTTTATCTATCATATTTCATAACTCCAATCTATTTTTCAGCGTTTTTTCAGCATTTTTCAATTTATATCGAACAGTAGATGCAGGAATATCTATTATCTGAGAAATATCTTTAATTCTGAGTTCCTGATAATATCTCAAAATAATTATTTCCTTGTCTAAATCATCCAAAGAGTCCAATGCTTCCCAAATGCTCATTTGCATTAACTTTTTATCTATGCCGCCATCATCATATCCTTCTTCCACTAATTTCAAATTCACATTTTGGGTTTTACGGATGTAATCCCTGATAGAATTTTTTGCAATAACATATAAATAGTTCTTCAGCCTACCATATTCTTTATATCTATCTATTTCCTTTATGAACTTAAAAAACACATCCTGAGTAATATCTTGAGCCACCTCCCTATTTCTCACATGATAAAAACAATATCTATATATACATTTATAGTTTTCTTGTATCAACGTCTCTATCTCACCCTCATCGAAGATAAGTTTTTTCACAAGCTTTTTTTCAAACACAAAAATTCTCCTAGTTTCATCTATCTTGTTCTCGTTTACTCCCTTTTATAAGGTATAACGTTTGAAAACAAGAAAAAAGCAACTTTTAATCAATTTTTTTTTTTTGTAGAAAAATCCCAGGGGCTCATTCCCCTGGGACATCCACAAATTTGTATCCGACTCCCCACACGGTCTGGATATATTCTTTTGTTGTTACCTCCCGCAGCTTCTGGCGGATATTCCTGATGATACAGAACACCGCACTGCTTACATCCACAGGTTCCTCCTTCCAGACTGCCTGGTAGATCTGCTCTTTCGTGTAGACTCTACCCGGCTGACTGGCAAGGTACGCCAGGGTGTGAAATTCGTAATTCTCTGTCAGAGAAATTTCTTGCCCCTGATATGACGCCTGGTGGCGGAGTGAGTCAATACAGAGTCCAGAATACTCAAGAACCGGATCTGCATCCGGCAATGCCTGACCTCCATCCAGCCTTGCCAGGATCTGTTCCTTCACCAGACCGGAACTTTCTGTCGTGCGAAGTACCAGTTCAATCATACCTGCTTCGTACCGCCTTCCCCCCGCCGCCAGAAATATTACGGTTTTTTCTTTATCCATGCTTCATCCCCCACGTTCCACCATATTTATTTCCCATATGCAGTTCTCCGCATTTTTGCCGGAATCTGTAGGATTATTGTACGACGGCTTTTTTTCTTTTGCCGTCGTCCGGCAGATTGCTTATTTTATATCTCGTTTTTTCATAATGATAATTCCAATACAAGTCAACAGCACTCCGTGTATTACAAAAATAGCTGCGACAACAGAAAACCATTCGGCCACCGTCATTACTTGCACTCTTTGGAACATTGCTACCGGCCAATACATCGAAATCACATAACTGTTCCAGATTGCATCTTCAATACGATGAACAATGTAAAATCCAAAAATCAGTAAAAACATATTTACTACACTGGAAATTACGCTGCTCCTAAACAAGAAACAGGTAAACACCAGAAAGCTCGCATAAGAGGCATGGAGTATGATTTGGCTAAAGAAGAAAAATAACAACTGTAATGTATTTATTTGAAGTAATCCATCAAGATTATGCCAAAGTATTTGACTGATTATAGTTCCGCTTATACCCGCAATTACAACATATAGAGTGGCAGCAAATGCACAAGTTATCATTTTGGACAAATAGTATTGAATTCTCGAAATTCCTTTTGAAATATAGTAATGAACAGCGCCACTCATAAAATCATCCGAAGCAAATACCACACAGAAAATCAAAACGGGAAGCCCAGTGCTGTAATTCTGGAATAGGATACTATAATACTGGAATAGAGGCATTCCGTTAGCAACTGTTTCGGCTTTCATGCTCTCAAACACAGCATAAAACAGTACCGAGCAAATAGTTAAGGCAGCCCCCGCCCAAAATATCATATTGTGAAATAATTTGTAAATCTGGGACCGCAGCAGATTAGTCATTTTTCTCACCTCCTCACTATAATCGAATTAAAGTAATCCTCCAAACTATCCTCATAGATTGTTGACTCGAAAAGAACAAGGCCATTCTGTATTAAAGTCTTATTGACAACTTCTGATTGTCCAACATACTCCTTTAAGGAAATTGTATATGGTGTCAAAATTTTATATTTCGTAATGCCCAACTGTGCTTGTAGAACATTGATTGCCTTATCAGCACAGTCAGTTCGGATGATCAAGTGTCGCTCGCATTGAGCCATTAAATCATCTGTGGACAATTCTGAAACAAGAGAACCTTTGTGAATAATCCCATATCTGGTAGCTATTTTGGATAATTCGCCTAAAATGTGACTTGAAATCAAAAGCGTTATATTTTGCTCTCGGTTTAACTGCACGAACAAATTACGCAGCTCTTGTATTCCAACAGGGTCTAACCCGTTAATTGGCTCGTCCAAAATCAAGAACTGAGGATTGCCCAAAAGGGCAACTGCAATCGCCAAGCGTTGTTTCATGCCCAACGAAAAATCTCCGACACGCTTTCTTCCGGTGTCCGCCAACCCCATGAGAGACAATACTTTGTCTGTACTTTTGGTATTTTTTACACCGAAAGCATGACGGAAAATTTCAAGATTTTCTCTTGCGGTCATATTTTTATACAGAGCGGGATTTTCAATCGTGCAACCAATATGGTGCCTTCCGGCCTGCAAATTTTCCTGCCCAAATAACCTGATTGTGCCAGATGTGGGTGATGCAAGTCCTGCAACCATACGCATAAAAGTTGTTTTTCCCGCCCCATTTTCACCAATGAAGCCGTATATATCGCCTTGCTGAATATTCATGCTAACACGATTGACCGCAGCGGTATGAGCAAATTCTTTACACAATTCTTTTGTTTGCAAAATATATTGCGGCATCAAGACACTTCCTTTCCTGTTTATTTAGTGGATACAGTGTATCCTACTGGCTTGGAATTGAAGTGCGTTTGATGTGAAATCCGTGTAAAATAATAAAGCCCTGCTCCCAAAAGGAAAGCAAGGCTTTGATTGGCTTATTTGTTTGCAATCGGAAATTGAAAATAAAACTCCACTCCATCAGTATGATTGATAGCTCCAAATGGAACTTGATATATGGTCAATATTTGAGAGACAATGGCGAGGCCAAGACCATTACCACTTTGTCCCGTCCATTTCCCCCGATAAAACTTTGACCAAATTTGGGAGAGCTCCTGTTCTGGAATAGTATTTCCCTGATTGAAAACAGAAAAATAGATTGTCTGATTTTCCTGCTTTACAGCTAAATGAATGTTTCCGTTTTCGCATACATATTTTTTTGCATTGCTGATTAAATTTTCAAGTACCTGTTCTATTCTACGCCGGTCCGCATAAACAATAATTTCCCGCTCTGGTAGTTCATAAGTAAAGCTGTATCTTTCACAAGGAACATCAAGCAATAACCGTCCGCCTACTTCCTCTGTCAGTTCTACAAAATCAAAAAGAGTTTCCTTTAGAACGGTGGTTCCGGCCTCTAATGCAGATAAGTCTAATAAGGAAATGATTGTATAATTCATTCTTTCAGTGGCGGCCAGAATGGCATCCATATACTTTCTGCGCTTCTCATTATCTATCTCATTTTTTAATCCTTCAGTATAAGCCTGTATTAAGCCAAGAGGCGTTTTCATTTCATGCGATAAAGAATCCACTAATTCCTTTCGTTGCTCTAACAGTATCCTTTCATGTTGAACATCTTTTTTTAACTGTTTGTTGGCTTTATTTAATTCGTCCAAAGCATTTTGTAAATTTGAAGCCAAAGTATTTAGGCTATTCGATAAACTGCCTAATTCATCATGAGACTGAATATCACACACCGTCATAAAATCAAGATTTGCAAGTTTCTGTGCAGTATCAGTAATGCTCCCCAGTGGAACCACAATGATGCGATGTAAGTAAATCTCTTGCAGCCATTCACCGCCAAGAAATAAAAGCAGCCAAATAAAAGGCAACAGGAATTTATACTCTATCGGTGCTATGAGGAACATAATAGGATACAAAACTGTAATAACAAACCGTATAGTTCTTGAGAAAACAAAGTATTTTTTCTCAACTGACTTAAATGAATTGCTCATGGTTTTACCTCAAACTTATAACCAGAACGAATTAGTGTCACAATATGACGCCCTTCGGTTCCTAACTTTTGACGGAGCGTTTTGATGTGTGAATCGACAGTTCGTGTATTTCCTTCAAAGTCAAATCCCCAAATACGGTTTAACAACTGCTCACGCGAGAACACTTGATTTTTATTCTGCAAGAACAAATGCAACAGTTCGTATTCTTTATGAGTAAGCTCAACTTCATTACCAGACACAATGACTGTATGAGCCGATGGATATAGCATTATTTCTCCCGCAGATAAAATGTCCTGTGAATTAGCCGTAGTTGCATGACGCAACCACGCATTGACTTTGGCTAACAGTATTTTGGGACTAAAGGGTTTGGTGACATAATCATCTGCACCATATTCATAGCCTTTGAGTTTGTCATTTTCCTCGCCTTTAGCAGTAAGAAAAATAATGGGTACATCGCATATATTCCGCGCAAATTTACATACAGTAAATCCATCTAATCGTGGCATCATAATATCTAAAATAATAAGATCAACCGTATTGTTTTCCAAAATGGAAAGTGCCTCTACTCCATCATTAGCTAAAATGCAAGAGTGTCCGCCTTGTTGCATAAAATCGACAATAATATTTTGCATATCTTTTTCATCTTCTGCTATTAAAAGTACAGCCATCTACATAGCCTCCTTGACTTGTTTTAATCTGCCGTCCACCGGATATTTAGTATTCCTGGGGATAAACCATAGTGTTGCCATTTTAACAGCGCCGGGGATACGGTTCGCAACGCAGTAATAATTTCTTTGACGAGCGGAAACGCCCCATCTTTCATTTGCCATTTTGAGCGTTATATAGTCTATATCTGAACCTCCGACATGAACCATTATATTTCTTCGTGTCAAAGAATACAAGAAACAGCGTATGAATTTTAAAACGGCCTGCATCTGCAGGCCGCCTTTGTTGATGGTATTCTGTTCAGTCTTTGCGCCGGATTACGGGAACCTGTTTTACCTTTTTGCCCTCTGTCCGCCGTTCCAGAGCAAACACCATGTCGCAGCTGCGCTCAGAAGCCCACTATAAATAGTTTGGTTTTATTTGACACCCACTATATCTTGTGCTACTATAATCTTGTATTTGAGTTTTTGTGTCATCCCAAAATGGGAGTCTGGGCCATTCTCCCAGGACACATGCTGTTTAAGTTGGAAAATCGTGTCATTATAATGCCGTTTTTTACGGCACTGTAATGGCACTTTTTTTATTTTCACTATTATTTATTTTATCGCCCAAAGAGGCAGAAAGGAGAATTTCTATGTCAGCAATCATCTTTTTACCAGGGAGGCCAACGACGGATCCCCAGATCATGCAGGCAAAGAACAGCAACACAACCTACACGACTCTGGACATCTCCTGCCCCCAGCGGGGAGCGGACGGGAACAAAGAAACCGTATTCTATTCCTGCTATTTCAATTCATTTCTGGCAGACCGCCTGATGAAAGCAGGTGTAAAGAAAGGCACCGGACTGATTATCATTGGAGATCTGGAGCTGCATCCCTTCGTTCATCAGAAAGGGAAAAACCAGGGGAAACCGAACTCCGGCCCCAGCGTGGTTGTCAAAGACTGGCAGTTTGCGCCCTTGACTTATGACGATGTAAATGGGACCAATCCCGGTGTACCTGGAGGCGTTCCTCAGAACGGCTATGGACAGCCCGGAGGCGCTCCTGTTCCCAATCAGCAGGGCGGATACCCGGCACCCGCACAGGGCGGCTATCCACAGGCATCCAGTACTCCTGCCGGCAATTATGCACCTGCAGGCGCCGCACCGCAGAACCAGAATGGCTATGCACGGGGAGGACAGGGAAGAACAAATGCTCCTCGTGGCAACGTACCCCAGAACGGTTACAGACAGCCCCAGAACGGCTACGCTCCGACTCCTGGAAGCGCACCGAATTACCCACAGGGCAATCCGAACCAGCAGCTTTCCGGCGGCTATGCTCCTGGAAGCGGGGCAGCTCCGGGAACACAGGGCGGCTATCCGGAAGATGGGTTCACTCAGGTTACAGAACAGCAGGCAGAGCAGCTTCCTTTTGTTGCTTGATGCTGACGCACAAAAAATTTCATAAGAAACGATCCATGTAGAGAATTGCACCCGGAGACTACTCCGTACAGGCAGTTCTTTTTTTGTGTCCGCACAGGATCCAGGAGAGCGCCGAGCATCGGCTCTCCTGGATGCGGCACAGCAAGTTTAGGAAGAAAGGAAGAATTTACATGAAAGCAAAGAAAACCAGAACGATCAAAATGACGTTACAGATCACCGTATTGTGCCTGTTTGCAGCGGCATTTCTGCTTCCAATGGGAGGCAAGTCCTATCTGATGACTGGCATCGCTGCTGCAGGAGTCATCGTTTCCCTGGCAATCCTTATCATCCCTCCGCTTGCTTCCGGACTCCGGAAATTGAGGTTTCCGGCTGGAAGGGCAACGGATACAGGAAACGGGAACTCAGATCTGGAAACCATCCTGATCCGGCAGATCAGCTACCAGATCACAGACACACTTCAGTCTGCTTTTCCGGAAGCCACCTGGGAATTTGCAGAACCTCTGCGCCTTTCCCACCTGCTGGATGGAGATGCGGTCCGTCTGTCTACCAGAAACACCGGTGACTATAACTTTGCAGAAGTGTCTATGGATGAGTACGGAAACCTGCATCTTCAGATGCTGACTGTTTCTGCGTTAAAGCGGAGAGGCGACAAATCCGCTTCCCCGGATACGCCAAAGGTTGATCCTGCGTCCTGGTACTCCCTGATCGGGAAACCATTCCTTGTGGAAATGATCGGGAATTTACAGGCAAAAGGACACCAGAAGCTGTTCATCGGAGAACAGGGGGACGTTTATATCCTCAATGGGAAGGAGCCAGAAGTAAAAGGCAAGCTGGAGCATTTCCCACCCAAAGCCTACTGGCCTGCACTCCTGCAGGTATTTGCCGATGATGAACTGGAAGCGGCAGAGACGGAAAACGCAGTCGAGATTACCTGGGCATAAGGAGGAAAAGCAACGATGGCAAGTGGAAAATTAGTGGAGAGCTGGACCTTCCAGCGCACGCTCCCGGAACCTTTCAAAGACTATACGGATAACGCCGTGTTTAAGAACATCGCATCCAAATACTGTACCCAGCCGCAAAAGAGAAGCACGCTCCATGCGGCTACGCTGCAGGCCGTCCTGACCTATATGGAACTGGAGGAGTCCGCAAACGGGAAGTCACCGGAAGAACTTGGGGCAATCGGGAGTCAGACCAATACCTATACAGTGGCAGAGTATCCCAGCCGTACCGGAGAGCTTCACGTCGTAGTCTATAACCCAGCAAACGGAAAATTTACCGCCGGGAAATACACGATGCCGCCGGATACGGAAAACGAACCGGAAAAATATGTATTCAAAGATTCCGAAAATACAGGAGCTGCTTTGTTATTCGCTCTGATGCCTGCCTTTCTTTCTGATGAGGAGTTCAATGAGAAATACCAGCAGTTAAAGGAATACCGTGCAGCCGGTTATCCGGACATGGACGAGACGGCAGAAACGGCGGCTGTCCTTTGTGACAATGCTTACCGGCGGATCCGATACAGTGATACGCTTCCAACGGGAGGGATCCGCACGGATATCGCTCCCAATGGTGTCATCCCGCTACTGAAGCCGCTGGCTCTTCAAACGGGAGCCTATACGCCTACGGAGATCATCCATGGGGCTTTCCAGGTACTGAGGCCCAGCAACACCTTTAAGAAAAAAGCGGAAGTCATAGCGAAAGCAGATTTCGTGGGACAGTATATCCTATCACCTGCCCGTGTACTGACTCCGGAAGAGGAACTGACCGTCCCGGTACTGCCGGACTGGTATATCATTCCGAAGGAAGTCAAACGGATCTGTGAACACGCAAAAGTCACTACGGATACGGTACAGCCCATGCGGAACTTTCTTCTTCGTGGCCCCGCCGGCACGGGAAAAACGGAAGGAGCCAAGGCAATCGCTTCCGGGCTTCATCTTCCCTACCGGTGCCTGACCTGCTCCGCAAATACAGAGGTATTTGATCTGCTTGGACAGATCCTGCCGGATGTAGACGGGAAACGCTCTGCCCTGGAGCGGCAGTATCCGTCTTTCCAGGATATCATGCTGGATCCGGCAAGCGCCTATGAAAAACTGACCGGAACCTATGATGAAACGGTTTCCGAGGATGATGTCTACAAGCAGCTCATCGATACCATTTTTGATGAAATGCACGAATACTATGCCGCCAAAACCAGCCAGCAGCATTTCCGCTATGTGGATACGCCGCTGGTGGAAGCAATACGGAACGGATACTTGGTTGAGGTACAGGAGCCGACGGTCATTGCAAATCCCGGTGTGCTGGTGGGATTAAACTCCCTGATGGACCGATGCAACAGTGTGTTTCTCCCCAACGGAGAGACGGTACAACGGCATCCGGATATGGTGATCGTCGTGACAACCAACAATGACTATGCAGGCTGCAAGCCCTTAAACCAGTCCGTACTCTCCCGTATGAGTATGCTCATCGACCTGATAGAGCCGGATGAAGAGACACTGGTGGAGCGGGTGCTTGGCATTACCGGCTGCAAAGAGAAAAAAACGGTTCAGACAATGGCACGGATTGTCCAATCCATCTCGGAATATTGTCGGGAAAACCTGATCACAGATGGATGCTGTGGTGTCCGGGAGCTGATTTCCTGGGTGCAGTCCTATATGGTCTGCGGCGATATCCGGGAGGCTGCCCATTACACCATCCTGCCTTCCGCTACGGCAGATGCGATCAGCCGCGCGGAGGTTGAGGAAAGCTGTCTGGACACGGTCCTGCCGGCCTGAAAAGAAAGAAGGCGATTCAGTGGGTAAAACGCCTCTTACAGAACCAGAAATGTATGCACTTCTTGCAAAAAACCTGTCCTACTTACGCAAATCTCAGGGCGGGCTTTCCCAAAAAACGGTGGCGCGTATCTTACACCTGCCGCCAAAAACCATTATGAATTACGAAAACTGCAGGGCCACTCCGCTTGCCTATGCTGTCCTGAAACTGGCAGATTATTACGGCTGCTCCGTGGAAGACCTGCTGACAAAAAATCTCACAGAAAGGAAATAGAATTTTGAACAGTAACCAGAAAAAATTAAAGCAGATGATCCGGGAAGAGGAAACTTCCATTACCGATCAGGAATTTTTTACGTCCTCTGCCTTCCATCAGTATCTGACCTCCCAGGCACGTGCTGCTACCGGGCGTTACTGCTACGGTCTGCAGGCACTGATTTCCTGGGACGAATCTGATGGTGCGGCACTGGCTTACACAGACTCTTATAAGATCTACCTGAATGCGGCAAACCATGTTACCCAGAGCTTTCCGTCCCGCTTCCTGCGGGCGCTGAGCCTGGTAGGGATGACCGGACATGAGACGGCACATCTTCTGTTTACGGATTTCACCACCCGGAACCTTTACCTGACAAACCTGGGGAACGGCTCTTTTTACCCGGAAGACCCTTCCGTGGAACTGCCGGCCTATCAGAAAAACCAGACGGAAATCCTGGACGCCCTGCAGGAAAAAGACAAGGCCGTATCTCTGACCTTGCAGACCTGTGCGGCTTCTCTTCAGAACATCCTGGAAGACATCTATATTGAAGCGAGGATGTGCGCTGCCTTTCCCGGCAGCTTCCGAAAGGGTATCCAGCTCAATAACCTGCGGATGCTGGAGCAGATCCCGGATCTTCACGAACAGCTCAGCCGGGATTACCAGCCGTTTACGATTGCCACCAACCTGCTTCTGGCCTATTGCCGGTCCGGCACCATCAGTAACCGCTTCCACAGCGACAGCGAATACCTGGATGTGCTGGCCGATGGTATGGAGTATATCGACACGGCGCTGGAAGCACCATCGATCAAAGAACGGCTGACTGCGACAAACTGCCTGCTTGTCCTGTTCTGGGACTTTATCAAACCGCTGGTAGAAGAAATGCGGGAGAAGCTGGAACACCAGGATGAAACGGAAGCAACAGAGGAGCTTCAGGATCTTCTGGATCAGCAGATTGCAGGCGGCACGCCCATTCCTCTGGGAAAAGGTGGTGGAGAGGTAAAAAATATCCCTGCCGCCAAAGGAGGCGCAGGCACCGATCCGCAAGACGCAGATTTCTTTTCTTCCAAAGGCCGTCAGGAAAGCCTGATGGAAGCGGAAAAAGTGATGGCGGAGGAAGGCGGGCGGATTGCCCTTGCCAAGACCAGCGCTATTTTAGACGGCAATGATCCGGGCGTAACCTACGCATCCCAGTATGCCGGCACCGGCTATGAGGATGCGGCATCAGATATTGCCCGTGTCTTAAATGAAGCCGCAACAGAAAAAGCGCAGGCAGCCTATGAACAGCAGCTGACAGAAGAATTACAGAAAGCAGCAAATGATATCCATTACGGAAATGCCCATGCCGGTATCCATGTGACCATTCATCGGGTACAGGACATCCCAGACCGGCTGATCCGGCAGTATGAGGAAGTTGCACCTCCTCTTCTCAGGGCTTCCAAGCGCCTGCAGAGTTCCATACTGCCCCTCTTAAAAGAGGAGGCGGAAGGCGGAAAGCAGAAGAACCTTCTGTATGGACGGCGGCTGGATATGCGCTCCTTCCATCACCAGGACGGTTCTTTCTTCATCCGAACCAGGCTCCCAGCCGATGAACAGCGGCTGGCAGTGGGGCTCCTGATTGACGAAAGCGGATCTATGGGCTGGGGTGACCGTATCACTCACGCCAGAAAGACAGCCATTGTCCTTTATGACTTCTGTGTCAGCCTGGGGATTCCGGTGACTATCTACGGACACTCCACGGATTACCGGGGCGTAGCCCTCTATTCCTATGCGGAGTTTGACTCTGTGGACGAGAATGACCGCTACCGGCTGATGGATATGATAGACCGCAGCGGCAACCGGGACGGCGCAGCGCTCCGCTTTGTTGCAGAGCATCTGGCGAAAAGACCGGAGAACCGGAAACTTCTGATCCTGATCTCCGACGGTCAGCCAGCCGATACCGGTTATCGCGGCACGGAGGCAGAGGCGGACCTGCGGGGAATCAAGAAGGAATACGCCAGACAGAATATTGTGCTGTTTGCGGCAGCCATTGGAGAGGACAAGGATGCCATCCAGCGCATCTATCAGGAAGGGTTCCTGGACATTACCCGTCTGGATGACCTGCCGAAAAACCTGACGCTCCTCGTTAAACAGTACCTCAAATAAATCATAGAAAGAAGGGATAACTTATGAGCCAGTCTTATCAGAATCTGGCATCGGACCAGATCTGTAAGGTCCAGAATGACAAAAAACTGATTTCTTTTCATGACCGGCTGCGGGCCGCTTTGCCTGGCAGCTATGCACAGATACACGCCAAGGGAGAGTTCTCAGAGAACAACCATAAGGTTCACTCTCTCATCGGCGTATCCATCCAGGATTATTCCAACGGCACCGGGGAACGCAATATCATCACCCGGTTCCATTTAAGCCCGGAGCAGGTGCAGTTTTTCCTCACCCGTCTTACCGCAGGCTTTCAGGAATTTGAATGGAGTATCAGCAAGATCTTTGGGGAACCCGACCAGTACGGGTACTCCACCGCACAGCAGTTTTCCATTTCCAGGCACGCTCGGGCATCCGACGGCAGGGAAATGAAGAACCCGTGGCGAATCCAGATTGTCAACGGAAGGGGGATCAAAGTACAGAATCGAAACGGTGGCTCCTATATGCAGTCCGGCAGCTTCCAGATGGACAAAACTGCCTTCATTCAGCTTACGGACATGGATCTCTACCTGTTGTTAAAGCGGGTGGATGCGTATGTGACCGAGTGGGAACACTGCATTGCTCCGCCGCTGATCACAAACGGGAAAGAGATGCTCGCAAATCAGCAGGCACAGCGCCAGCAGATGCAGCGGCAGCCTTACCCATACGCAGCATAGAAAAATTCGATACAGCCATGCAGGAAAGGAAGCGGAAGCACCGCTTCTTTTTCTGTTCCGGCGTAAGAGAAAGGACGGTTTTTATGAGTATTGCCGTGATACGAAACATGGATACCCAGGGGCGCATCATCATCCCTGCGGATATCCGCAAAGAAACAGGCATCCGCAGCGGCAGCACCCTGGAGATTGCCACGGACGGGACAACGATCCGCATCCGGAAGTGTACGCCCCGGAATACCGGTTCCAAAGAACTCCGGGATTTCCTGGAGCCTCTCTATAAGAACATCCGCTGCGGGCTTGCCATCAGCAGCACTGACTGCATCCTGGCATCCAAAGGCTGCTATCTGCCAGAAGGCGCACAGATCACAGAGGAACTGCGCTCTCTTATCGAGGAGGGCAGAGAAATGTTTTCTCAATCAGGCCTCTGCCCGCCAGTTCCCAACTGCTCCCGGAAGGTTGCCGCACTGTTTCCGGTCACTTTAGCTCTGGCTTCTAAAAAAGCAGCGCTATTGCTGATCCCGGAGCCAGGACGGTGCTTATCGGGCGCCGAGTGTAACTGCACACGCCTGATAGCAAACATGATTACCCGTAAATGCAAACCGAATGAATAGAAAGGACGAATGATTATGAAAGCATTGCACCCATTAACAGAAGAACAGAGAATTTTCGCAGAGAAACATCACGATTTTATCTATCAGTATCTGAACGGACGCCGCCTGAATATCGAAGATTACTACGATACCGCAGTCTTTGGCTATCTGGAGGCCGTACAGGATTATCTGGAGAAACCGGAACTTCAGCAGTACCGCTTCTCCACCATTGCCCGCATCGCCATGCGGGATGCACTGGCAACAGAATGGAAGAAACAGAACCGTCCCATGCGCCGGGCTTATCTGGAGGAGTACCAGGAAGATACCACTGAACTGGACGCTTTCCTTCCTACCCGGCAGGAACGTCTGGCAGAGGCAATGGATGACCGGAACCGCCTGCTGGCGCTTCTGGCTTATCTGACGCCGAAAGAGCGCCAGGTGGTCCATCTGCAGGCGGACGGCTACACCTACCACGAAATTGCCGAGATCTGTAATATTACATCCCACGGGGTACACAGCCGGTTCTACCGCCTCCGCAGAAAAGTACGGAGTCTGGATGGAATGGAGGTGTGACTCTTTTATGACGAATGAAAAAATCACGGCTATGCCAGTAAAAAAGACACAGATCCATCTGACCGCCACTCTCAGCCTGCCCCTGCGTCTGCACGAGCGGGCCTGGATCCTAACAGGCTCCCGGTCCCTGTCTACTTCCCTGGTCCAGCAGATCCTGGAGGTATCGCAGGACGGTGTCGTATTTGAAACTGAAAACACCGTTTACTATTTGACCTATGCTCGCCGTCCGGCAGAGATTGAGGTGATGTGCGCTTGACTGATATTTATGAACGGGGGAGCAGCCTGCAAAAGCTGCTCTCCACCCTGAAGCTCAACCGGGAACGGGTTCCTCTGGAAACTTTAAAGAGCGTATACCGTATTCCTTATGAGGAGCTGAAGGCGCAGATCCGGGAAAGCGTCCAGGAATTTGTCCTTCTGGTCGCCTGCCACCACCTTCTGATCAATCCGAATTTTTCTCTGGATGAACAGACAGCTGTGGTACAGGCTGCCATTGACCGCTCCCGGATTCCAAAGGAGATTGGAAAAAGCCTGACCAGAGACTATGACGTGTCGAAGATCCACCGGATGGCACTGAAGCTGCGGGAAGAGATCGAAGCGGCACTCTGGCCCTATATTGACCGGGAAACCTGTCTGGTGGCTGACCTTGCGGATATCGAAAAAACGCCGGTCATCTATAATACCCTGACCAGACAGATCTACCAGGACGGGGGATGGATAGACCAGCCGCTGGATCTGCGGGGAACATTACTGATTTACAGGAAACAGGAGGATGCTGTGCTACCAGGCGCAGCCCTCCTTCAGAAAGGAGAACAAACGCTATGATAATAGACAGAAATGAAATACCGCAGGAGCTTGTCTTCGCCCTGACCTTGCCACAGCTACGGCAAGCCCATGAAATCTACAAAAAGCATTGCTTTTTCCAGGATTTTATTGAGTGCTGCGAAGAACGGCGCACGGAAGGAACCGGGCTTTGTAACCTTCCCTATCAGACGCTGGAACATGAGACAGATATCCTGTGCAAAGCCTATGAACTGTATGAGAAACAGGCAGACATCAATGTTTCCTACCATGTTACGATGGAGAACGTGATCGATGCAATCGAGAAACAGATTCTAAACGGTGAACTGCGCCCGCATACAGAACCGGCGCCCCGTGTGGTGCTGGTCATGGAGGACGGCATTGTTACCGCTTCTTATACAAACGCTCCCTCGATTCAGGCAGAAGTCATCAAACTGGATAAAGAATATGATTCCGCTGAAGAGCGGGAGGCCGTGTACGAAGCCTTAGCGCACGATCCGGAGCTGACCGAATGTGAGTGCCATATTACCTGGCCCAGACGTGAAAAGGAGACCGCCTGAAAGGAGGATGACTGATGGCAAATATCTGCTGTGACGATGTGTACTTTTTTTCAGATGACAATACAGAGGGAATTGAGGCTCTCTGGAAAGATCTGCAGGCCTCCATTACTCCCGGTTATAAAGATGATCTGGGACAGATAGAACGGTTGTTTCTCCATGCGGGACTTTCTACGGAGGGGATCAACCTGAGACGAACTGTTGTCGCCATGGAACGGACGGATCATGCGGTCCAGCTTTCCTTAGATACCGCATGGAGACCGCTTCATGATGCCTATACAGCACTTGCGGCAGCCTACGGGATCCAATTTGTCATGGAAAGTATAGAACCAGGCTGCGGGATCTTTTTTAATACCGATGATGACGGGATTGCATTTTCTGACCGATACTGCGTGACCGGCGATACATCTGTTGTTACGCCCAGCGGTTTGGTTCTCTGGGAAAAATTAGAATATGGAGATACCTTTTCTTCTGAAAATGTACTCCTTCAGCATTTCCGGGATCTTGGATATGAAGCTGAGACGCTGGAAATACTGGTTGAAACTTTAGATGAGCAGGGTGTGTTCATCCACTCGTTTATCAATCCCTACCCAAAATCTATAAGAAAGGATCTGTACAGATGAAGATTTATGTATTACACGGCTTTACGGACGGACTGATCGATCCCATAGTCAGCACCGACTATGAGGAAGTGTACACAGCAATGAAAACTGCCTATGAAAGCTCCCTAGATGGAGTGGAACAGGATGATTCAGTTCGGGAATACAGTTTTTTGGAAGGCTGGTCCGCTGCTGCGGTTGTACATGGCGACTGGATGGAATGGCAGATTGCAGAACTGGAGCTGAAGGTTCCCGAAGAACAGCCGGCTCCCTCTGTTTGAGATTTCTGTCAGACCAAACTGATAAGCCTAACTGGATGAAATGACATCGAGCCGCCCTTATGGACGGCTCTTTTTACGTTTGCAGGCTACTATTCTTCAAAAACAGATTAGTCTTCTTTATCTTTACTGCTAAAATATTCTTTTAATGCGTCTCTTACTGCTCTTTCTGTTCGCACAAAAATACTCTAAGCAGCTGCAATTTATACTGCTTAGAGTGTTTATAGACATCTTTGACAAGAGAAATAAATCCCCTTTTCCAAGACAATTTAGGATTTGTTGAATGAAGTAGTGAGAAATTCGATTTTCTGTTGCGTCCATTTCTTGATAACAAAAGAGTTACATCAGAGTTTTTATTAAGCGTATTCCAAATGTTAAATACGGCTCACCCAAATATTCGTTTTTATCGATCACATAACCATTCTTTTGATAAAATGAGATGGCGGTCGTATTTTCCTGAAATGCCCATATAACAATTTCTTGATAACCTTGTCTTTTAGCTTCTTGTTCAGCAAATAAAATACATTTGCTACCGATATTATGTCCTTGTGCTTCTGGCCTTACATAAATACGCCAAATCTCAAAAGCTCCTTTTTTATCTATATCTGCTGTATCACCTATTGATAATAGAGCTAATATCTGGCCTTGTTCTTCCCAAACATATTCCGACAACCGTTTTGATTGAAAGTCATGCCTTAGTTCTTCTGCACGTTCTTTACAGCCAATTTCATTTAGCAAAAGTGGATTTACATAATTTGAATATGTCCTTTTCCAATTCGTATTTACTATACTAATCGCTATATTATAATCTTTTTCTGATAAAGGACGTATCATAAATTTGTTCCTCCAACTTGACTTCTAATTTATTGCCAGATTGATTATACCTCATTCATCAAGATAAGCATAGCAGAGTTTTGTAAATACTTGATGAATAACGACAGGGGGTTGCTACATTACTTTGTTTACTCCATTGTTGTCCCTCCTTTCTAAAAAATGGCATAAGAAAAGCAGGAAACCTTTCAAAGATTTCCTGCCGGGCGGTGTCACCGGTGGACAGCTGATATTCAGTTTTGAAAAATCAGGCTAAATTATCCCGATGACAGCCAACTCCACAAATTCCAATTTGTTGATATCTCAATTATACCAAATTCTTTCCATTAACACCACAGCAACCTCATTAAAACAACCGCAGCTGCTCATGCTCTAAGATCAGTAGCATCCGTTTTATAAAATAGAATGAAGCCGCCCCAATGGACAGCTCCTTTTGTATTTTTCAGACTGCTACTTTTCAAACAGTCCCTCCACCAGATGTTCATATTCCGGAAGCTGTCGCAGATATGGTAGCAGCCGCTTTTGGATTTCTTCCCGTTCTACCGGACCGCATAAACGCAGGTCATGGGATTTTCCCTTTTCTTCCATTACATCACAAGCGATGTGATAGATTATTTCCTCACAAAGCGTTTCACCATCCCGGAGAATAATCGGCGCCATGCAGAAGTCATCGTGCTCCTCAGAAATCCCGTCAAGGAATACATATCCAACCTTATCTGACCATAACAGATCAAAATGCTGGGTATCCCGAATGTAATCAGCAAACGCTTTCATAACCTTTTCAACTTCTCTGTTTTGTTCCTGTGTGTACATCATTCATTCCTCCTTACAAAAATACTCTAAGCAGCCGACTTCTCTGTACAGACGCTGCATAGAGTATATTATACTTATCTGTTCTGGCAAAACATCTTCCGGTCAGAACATTTTTCGTAAAAACATAGCCACTTCTACAAGTATTCATACCAAACAAACCTCATTAAAACAACCGCATCTGTTCATACTCAGCACGAGCCTTTAACAGTACCGGCGTCTTATGCAGCAAATATTCTGTCGCCCCGTCATCCAGTACCCAGTCCTCCAACTCCTCCGGCTCCAGGATCAGCGGCATCCGGTTGTGGATCGGCGTCACAGAAGAGTTTGCCTCCGTTGTAAGGATCACGAACCTTTCTTCATCCTCGTATCGGTTATAGCATCCTGCCATAAATAGCGCTGGAGCATCTGTTCGTTCAAATGTGAACTTCTCCTTGCTCTTATTCCATTCGTAAAAACCTCTGGACGGAATGATGCAGCGCCTATGCTGCACACTGTCCTGGAAGGTTCTGCGCTCCAGGGCACTCTCTGCCCTTGCATTGATCAGCAGCTTTCCGTTCTCGAACCCTGGGAAGCCCCATCTCATCTGTTCTGTAGCAAGATGGTGCTCCTGCCCTTTTATTATTGTAGCTTTTTGCGATGGAAAAACATCACCAGTGCGTTCTATCTGCAATTTCCTGTCCAGATCCCGTACCAGCTTCTCAATCTCCCTTGCCGTCTCATCATCCACATAATAACGTCCACACATTTTCTTCTCCTTATCTCGGCTTTCCCAGTGTTTGTTCCCTGCATTTCTTCAGCAATCTCTGGAGCCGGAAATAATCATAGGTACGAACAGGATTCCTAATCATCGCTTTAAAAGAAAAACGAAACAATATCTGATAAATGATCCCCTGACGGATACACCAGATGCACAGTGCATAGGTGCTATGAATATCACCTCTCTGAAGCAGCCGGACCAGATAAGAGATCTTCACAATATCCTGTTCTGTATATGCAGCAACTGCCACAGGAAAGCTTAGTCCTTCCATAAAAAACTGCAGTTGCTTTAATCCCTCCTCTGGAAATTTTAAAATATGCTTATTCACTATTCCTCTCCCCAACTTACCTTCCAACAATGCGACTCCGGATAATAATATAACCGAAATAGATATTCCCGTTCTTTCACCACTGTACTACAGCAGAACTCCTGAATAGGAATGCCGCAATAAAATTTTTCCGCCTGTTTCCGCACATGAATATGCGTAACTTTACGAATTACGCCTTCCTCATCTTGATATTTGAACATCATAGGAATTGTTCTGCCTTTGCTCGTATACCAGACAGAACAGGCGATTTCCTTCATTTTTCTTTTCAGCTCGCCCTCATCCGGGTTCTGGGCGTTCGTTCCAATCCCCATGCTCATAGATCTCCACCTCCTATTTTACCCCAATCTTCTTATAATCAACAGTCCTTTTTTCTCTGGAAATACCGCCTGACATATGATCAATCGGGCTACCCACAAATGCCGCCCGCTTCACCGAGTCAATCCCATACCGTCCACGGATCCGGTCCACCGCAGCATCCATTTTCTCCAGCTTTTCATAATCTGTCGTGTCAAACATATCTAACTGACGTATATTGATTCCGTCCTTTACCCGGCTGGTGTGGATCCCCAGATGCCGGATGGCTGTCCCATCCCATAGCTCATCAAAAAGCTGGCAGGCACAGCGATGGATCTCAATGGTAATGTTCGTAGTGTTCCGCAGCGTCATCTGGTGGCTGGCATAACGCAGGTCATGAGATTTGATTCCCACAGCAATCACTTCCGCCCGAACTTTTGCCGCCCGCAGTCTGGTTCCCACGGTCTCCGCCAACGCCAACAACACCAGCTTCGCAGTGGACGCATCCGTTACATCAAAGGCAATGGTGGTGGAGTTCCCGTATCCTTTATTGGCCGGGGCTTCAGACTGCACCACGGACACATCCATCCCGTTGGCAAAGGCCCAGATAACTTCCCCATGCTTCTTCAGATGGACTTTCAACAGATGTGGATCTGCATGGGCCAGTTCCCCTATGGTATGGATCCCCAGGTTAAACAGTTTTTTGGCAGTCGCCCTACCCACAAAAAATAAATCACTCGCCGGAAGCGGCCACATCTTATCCGGTATTTCTTCCCGCCAAAGCGTATGCACCCGGTCTGGCTTCTGGAAATCCGATGCCATCTTGGCCAACAGCTTGTTCTCCGAGATCCCGATATTGACGGTAAATCCCAGCATATCCCGGATTTGATCTTTCATCTTATATGCTGCCGTCACCGCATCGCCCCAGAGTCCTTCCGTACCTGTCATATCCACAAAGGCTTCGTCTATCGAGTATTGCTCTACGGTTGGAGAATACTGGCGCAGGATATCCATAAATGCCTTGGAGCACTTTTCATATAGCCCATAGTTAGGCGGAACCAGGATCAACTCCGGACATTTCTGTTTCGCCTCCAGAATAGTTTCTCCCGTTTTTATATGGAACTTTTTGGCCGGAATGGATTTCGCCAATATAATTCCGTGCCGCATTGCCATATCACCGCCAACAGCAGACACTTTTTCCCGCAGATCCTCCTTCCCGCCTAAATGGTGGAGGCGGTAAACAGCTTCCCAGCTCAGAAATGCGGAATTTACATCAATATGAAAAATAACGTTTCTTCTTTCCAAACCCATGTTCGCCTCCTTTTTCTCTTATTATGGCGAACATACGTTCTTTCGTCAAGAGGATTTTTCTGTCAAAACCTGACGTACAAAGGGATGCTGCTTATTTGTTATGCTATATATAGGTGTGTAAAGCTATTTTTTATTTGACCACCACTATATCTAGTGTTATACTAAATTTGTACCATATATTTTGTGTCTATCCGGAAAGGATTTATCACACGCTGTTTAGGTTTGTAATCAGTCAGAGGGATACTCTGCCATCAGGCAGTACCTTCTGGCTTTTTTTATTTTGCAGAGAACTGCACGCTGTCAGAGAATGAACATTTTGCGTCATTCTCTTTTTTTATGCCTGAACATGGGAAAGGAGGGTTGTTTTTCAATGCTCCGGATGGACATGGTAACAGAAAGGAGAAACAGAACAATGAATACAGCAGACAAGATCAAGGAACTGGTTCAGACGCTCAACCGGCACCGGCACGCCTACTATAACCTGAACGCACCGGAGATCTCCGATGCGGAGTATGACCGGCTGTACGAGCAGCTGGAAAGTCTGGAAAAGGAAACAGGGATCATCTACTCCAATTCCCCAACCCAGACCGTAGGCTACCCACCCGTCAGCGAACTAGAGAAAGTACCACATCCCCATCCGCTTCTGTCCCTGGATAAGACAAAGCAGGTGGAAGATTTATGCCGTTTTTGTGGCGATCACGCAGCTTTGCTTATGCTGAAGCTGGATGGCCTTACGGTAAAACTCACCTATGAAAACGGCAGACTGGCAGAGGCATCCACACGGGGAGACGGGGAGATCGGGGAAGATATCACCCATAACATTCCCGCCTTTGAGAATGTACCACTCGCTATCTCTTATAAAGAGCGGCTGGTTGTCACCGGGGAAGCCTTCATACACAGAAAGGATTTTGAACGGCTGAATACCACACTCCGGGACAAGAACGGGGAACCTTATAAAAACGCCCGGAACCTGGCTGCCGGATCTGTACGGAGCCTGGATCCGGAGAACTGTAAAGGCCGCTGTGTCACCTTCCTTCCCTTCAACGTACTGGAAGGACTGGACGAGGGAGAAAACAGCAACAGCCGGGAGGAACGTCTGTACCAGTTATCAAAACTGGGCTTTGGTTCCTGCCCGTATATTCCCCTCAATCCGGATCAGATTTCGCCGGAATATCTGGAGCTTCGTATCCAGGACCTGAAGGAGAAGGCAGAAACACTGGATCTTCCCATTGACGGAATGGTACTGATCTTCGATGACCTGGCGTATTCCGCAAGTTGCGGAAGAACCGGACACCACTACAAGGACGGACTTGCTTTCAAATTTGAGGACGAAACCTATGAAACCGTTCTCCAGAGTATTGAATGGACGCCCTCCCGTTTCGGGGAACTGGCACCTGTGGCAGTCTTTGACACCGTGGAAATAGACGGATGCTCGGTATCCAGAGCCACGCTTCATAACCTCACCTTTATCCGGGAACTGGAGCTGGTGCCGGGATGCCGTATCCTGGTATCCAAACGGAACATGATCATTCCCCATGTAGAGGAGAACCTGGACCGTGGACATTACCGGGATGCAGCCCCTGCTATCTGCCCGTGCTGCGGCGCTTCGACAGAACTCCATCGAAAAAAAGGAGAAAAAGGACGGATCATTGAAACCGTACACTGCAGCAATCCCTCCTGTGAAAGCCAGCAGTTGAAAAAATTCGTCCATTTCGTATGCCGGAAAGCCATGAATATTGAAGGGTTAAGTGAGGCTACCCTGGAGAAATTCCTGAATCTGGGATACCTTCAGACCTTCCATGACATCTACCATCTGGATCAGCACCGGGAAGAAATCATCCGGCTGGAAGGGTTCGGGGAAAAATCCTTTGACCGGCTCTGGAACGCAATCCAGGCCAGCCGCAGCACCACCTTTGTCCGCTATCTGATCAGCATGGATATTCCCATGGTAGGCCGTACAAAAAGCCGGGTATTGGATACCGTATTCTCCGGCAGTCTGGATGCCTTCCGGGCGGCTGCCACCGATGACTATGATTTCACACAGTTAGAGGATTTTGGCGCCACACTGGACCAGAACATTCACGACTGGTTTGCGGATGAAGAAAATCTGATGCTCTGGGACACGTTACAGAAAGAATTTATATTTGAAGAAAGAAAGGAAGAAACCACTATGGCAAAAAATACTGAATTTGCAGGAAAGACTATCGTAGCAACCGGAAAGCTGGAAAACTTTACCCGCTCAGAGATCAACGACCAGATCCTGGCGCTTGGCGCAAAGCCGGGCAGCTCGGTATCCAAAAAGACCGACTACCTGATCTGCGGGGAAAAAGCTGGCAGTAAGCTGGCCAAAGCCCAGGCTCTTGGCGTCACGATCCTGTCAGAAGCAGAGTTTTTAGCAATGATTGCATAAGATTGTACATGATCCACTTGGGGAAGCTGCCTGACAAGCAGCTTCTCCAAAAATTACCTGTCTGGCAGTATGGAAAGGGCAGATACGCTTGTTTTTTTACGTTGAACATCCCGTTTCCTTTGGGTATAATAGAGGCAAATGGAGGCAATGATGAGTATGAGTATTCAATCCGATGTGGAAATCTTATCTGTACAAGCAGTCGAGTATTACGCACAAAAGCATCATCTGTCTGAAGGGGACGTCTTTGATCTCTTCTGTAAGCATCAGGTTTTTGAAAAAATTCTGATACAGCACGAAACGCTTCATCAGTTAGATATGGAAGAGACTTTTCAATATGTGGAGGAAATCATCAAAGAAAATGCTCTGGAACTGGTACTTTACCACGGTTCCAACATCGCATTTGATGAGATTGACCTGGGAAAATCCCATAATCGCCGTGACTTTGGCCGGGGATTTTACTGTACCGTCTTGGAAAGCCAGGCGGAGGAATGGGCCAAACGTCTTTATCTGCGCTCCCACAAAGGCGGCAGATATGTTTACCGTTACCTGTTCCACCAGACAGAGGACCTGAAGATCAAGCACTTTGCTGCTCTGGATCGGGAGTGGCTGGAGTTTATCGAAGAAAACCGCACGAAAGGCGGCATCCAGCACGCTTATGATGTGGTCGTAGGGCCTGTTGCAGACGACAATACAATGGAGACTGTGCAGTTATACCTGTCAGGTATTTTAAAAGCCGAGGAAGCAGTGGAAAGGCTTCGCTATAATAAAGTCAACAACCAGGTGTCTTTCCATACGCCCCTTGCCCTGGAACACCTGACACTGGAATCCCGAAGGGAGGTTTCGTAAACTATGGAAGGAAAATATTTTTTTAATAACAAAGATATCACGATGAACCTGTGTATCCAGATCCGGGATGTGATCGACATCATCAAGGAACGGAGCCATCTTTCTTTCCAGGATGCCGCCGGAGCCTTTTACCATTCTAAGACGTATCAGGCTCTGCAGAATACCGAGAATACGCTTTGGGCGGAGTCAGCGGGCTATATCGCAGACCGGTTCTACGAAGAACAGGAACAAAAAGAATTACAGACAAACTGAAGATTTAAGCACTTTGTTTAAGAAGGGAACTACCTATAGGATAGGCGGTTCCTTTTTTTGTGCGGAAAGGAATGTGCATGAAATCCAATGATCAACCAAAAGAAACTATCCATAAACAAACTCACAGGAATGTCATCTCCTCTTTTACAGGAAAATACGCATTTCTCAGTAATTTTTATCCGGCTCCTGTTACCTACATGGGGCAGACCTACGCCAATAATGAAGCCGCTTTCCAGGCCCAGAAGACCTGCTGCGCGAAAGAGCAGCAGCAATTCTCTATTTTCCGCCTGCACAATCCGGCAGAAGCCAAAAAGCGTGGAAAGAACCTCACGCTGCGCCCGGACTGGGATAAGGTAAAGATTTCCCTGATGTATGAAATCTGTATGTGTAAATTCATGCAGAACCCTGAGCTGCGGGATGCCCTGATTGCCACAGGAAACAGTGTTCTTGAGGAAGGCAATACCTGGGGCGATTACTTCTGGAGCAAGGTCAACGGCCATGGGGAAAACCAGTTAGGGCTTATCCTGATGGACGTGCGTGAAAAGCTGAAATGGAGCATGGGAATGGAAAATGAGATTGCATAACGAGGTGAATGAACTATGGAAGAAAAGAAACAGACGGTCTTGACGCTGAAATTCATCGGCATAGATGATTTTTCTTGTCCAACTTATGAGGATCAGTACGGACAGTTCTGGAAAGACCTTAACCTGGGGAAATCCGAAACCCCGGACTTGTATTCTACTACGAGGAATGACCTGGATGGGGAGCCAGTATCCCACATCCAGCAGGAATATACCTTTGAGTCAGAACCGTTCCGAAGATCCCCGTATGAGTTCCAGTATATGATGTTAAGCCGGATGCAGCGTGACTGCGAATATTTTCTCGGCTACGGGAACCGGAGCGTTACCATCTTATCCGAAAGTGATCCGCAGCATCATATTGACCGTATGAAAGAATTGTGGAAGGAGCTTCCTGCTGACGGGAAACCGGAATGGCTGACCTGGGAGCAGCTCCTGAACTATGAAAAAGAATTGTGTAACGAATAACCATAATGATTACGAAGGATCTTCCAACCAGGGAGGTCCTTCTTTGGCAAAGGAGGACGATGTCTTATGAAAATAACGATCTATCAGATCATCCCGGAATTGGATCAGGACAGGCTGATGTTTATGCCCCTTTCCTATTTTCAAAAAGCCGGGTATCCATCACCGCCTGCAGAAATTTATGAATCCGTATTCTGCGGAGAAACGGAAGTCGCCACACTGGAAGAAATCTACCGGACATTCAACCGCAAAGATGAAGCGGATGCCCGCTATCTGGAAAAGATCGGTTTCACCGGACATTCCATGTCAGTCTCTGACATTCTGGAAATACAGCACTCACCGGGAGAAAGCCGTTTCTATTTCTGTGATACATTTGGTTTTTCTCAAATAGCATTTCAGAAGGAAAACGCCATGCTGCCAGTTCAGAACCATGACAATATCCCTTTTGAGCAGGTCAATCGGTCCAAGCCCGGTTATCTGGCCTATATGGATAACGGGGGAATTTCTATTCATCCCTGTATCCAGGTCCAGCTCCAACGCTGCAAATACAGTCAGTGCCAGCTCGGCTACCGGCTCCGTTACCGGGAGAAGGAAGGGTTATCCGCACGGCAGAAAGAATTTCTGGAGCGTCCTGCTGTCCTTCTGTTCGAGGATACGCAAGGGCCGGCTCCGGAAGATTTATGGTATCACAGCCCTAACCCTTCGGTTTGGATCTCCAAGCACCCAACACACAGCCCGCTAAACCTGAATCTGGTGGAAGAATGGTGCCAGAGCCAAAATGTAACCTATGAATATCTTTAAAAACAAATGGAGGAAAATCTATGATCAAAGAAAGGAAAGGGGATCTGCTTCGTTCTGATGTTGCCATTATCGCCCACCAGGTCAACTGCCAGGGTGTTATGGGGGCAGGCGTAGCCAGGCAGATCCGGCATCGTATTTTGACGGCAGAACAGTATCGAGCATATCAGCAGCTTTGCAGGAAGAATAAAGAGGAACTTTTAGGATCCTGCTCTTTGATGCTGCGGATGGATACCGGCACCACTCAGTATGTAGCGCATCTGTTTGCCGAGAATATTCCCACAGGCAGAGGATTAGATACCGATTATGCAGCACTGAGACAGAGCCTGACTGCCATGATGTTCCTGGCAGCACAGCGGGAATTATCGCAGATTGCCATTCCCGGTTATCTGGGATGCGGGCTTGCAGGCGGTAACTGGGAGACGGTCTACAGCCGTATCCTTATGCCTCTGTTTTCTGAGTCTTGCTTTACCCTTACCATCCTGTACCTGCCGGACAGCATCCGGCGTCTCTGGACAGAATTTGGAGACATCCCTATGAACCCGGAAACAGAATGTATTGAGCAAGCCTGGCACGGATTTTCAGCTGGAACACACCGGGAAGAAATCTGGCACTGGTTTGAAGAGACATTTCAGATCAGCGTGGCGCAAGCTCTTATGTACTCAGGCAATCCGAATAGAATAATGAGGTAATCGAATATGAAAGAAAAGATAAAATGCAGTGAATGTGAATTTTGCAATTCCTTTCGTCCCTACGGTAACAGCCGGGCATCTTTTCGCTGTAAGCATCCGGATCAGCATTATATTTTTGATTATTTTCAGGAACATAGAATGTCGAAAGATCCAGGATTCCTGGATTATGGAAAGGCCTGGTCCGATGAGGTTCCGCTAAAGACCTCTCCGGCATGGTGTCCGAAGAAGAAAAGCAAATAACAAATGACTTGGAGCCGCCCTCACGGACGGCTCCTTTCTATGTTTCCGGATCGAATTTGTAGCCTACACCCCAGACAGTCCGAATGTATTGCCTGTCAGTATACTCCCGAAACTTCTTCCGGATGCTGTAAATCATACACTCAACCTTGGCATCCACACTTACAGGGATGTCATCCCAGACTGCTTCATAGATCTGTTCTTTGGTAAATACCCAGCCTGGATGATTTACAAGAAGCAGTAAGATATCAAACTCATAATGTGATAGAAATACTTCATTCTCCGCTGCTAATATCCTCCGCTGATCTGGATAAATAACAAGCCCACGAAAAACGATCTTTCTTATGTTCTCTTCCTCACATTTATACTTAGCAGAATATCTTTTTAATACAGCCATAATTTCATTTAAAATAGCCTTTTCTGTATCATCAAATTCTGCGAGTAAAATATATCCTATATTCCCATCTCCAATCAAATAACTTTTTCTAACGGGTTCATATAGATTGCAGCCCTTACTCTGTACACAATTTGCCATTCTTTATTTCATAAATTTTATCTGCCTCTTCTGCAAGTAGTTTACTATGAGTCACCACAATTACACTTTTTCCCAATTCGTGTGCAGTTTTCTTTAGCAATTCAATAATTTCCCCTGCCGTATCCTCGTCCAAATTTCCAGTGGGTTCATCCGCTAAGAGCACCTTGGCTTCACTTGCCAAAGCACGGGCAATCGCCACACGCTGCTGCTGACCACCGGAAAGCTGCAGCACATTCCGCTTCCAGTCTTCCCTTGGAATACTGACTTCCTGTAATAGCTTCTCTGCATCTTTCTTTCCACCTAGCTTCACATTTTCTTCCGTTGTCAAATAATCGATCAGGTTGTAGTTCTGAAAAACAAGAGAGATATCGTGCCTCCGGTGATAATTCAGCCCCTTTTTACGAATATTCTCTCCATTATAAAGAATGGCTCCTGATACCGGGTTATCCAAGCCCGCCAAAAGGGAAAGGAATGTGGTTTTTCCTGAACCACTGGAACCGACAATCGCATAGAACGTAGCTTCCTCAAAAGTGGCAGATACATTTTTCAGAATTATTTTATCCCGCTTCGATTTATAAGAGTATAAGACATTTTTCGCCTCTAAAATCATTTCCATTCCTCCTAACTCATTTCGCTTAAAATATCTTTCGGGTTCTTGCGGAAAATCAGGACGCTTGCCGCACCTGTAGATAAAACAATCAAGACACCTACGCTAAGACTATCTGCAAGCAGCATAGTAGAGGTAATCTCTGTTTCTACATCCGTGACGGTAAGTTCCGGCGCCTGATAATCGGTGGCAACTTTGCCCGTATCCATTTCATCCTGCAATTCGGCCTGTTGTGCCTGCTGACCCACCAGATAATCAGCAGCGGCATTGGAAACTGCCGGAGCAATCAGGAACGAAAGTGCAAGCGCCAAAACTCCGATCAGAACAGCTTCGGTTAAAATCTGCAAAAATATCTTTCCCTTTGCAATTCCAATGGACAAAAGTATGCCAATCTCATTTGTTCTGTTCCTGATCCAGAAAATAAAAATCAAAAACAGGATCACAAAGCTTGCTCCGGTCACGACCAGAAGCAGCGTGTTACTGATTTTTTCCAAATCATTGAAGTTGGAAGCCATTGTGTCAAGATTTCCGTTGTTGTCGATCAAATCATACCATTGCCAGTTAATATCCGTTTTCTTGATGGCCTCCTTTACCGCATCGTAATCATCCACATTTGTCACTTTAAAATAAGCCTTTTCATACAGCGGATCATCCTGCTCCACCTTCTCAGGAAAATGTAAATCCGTGAAAATAACGTTTTCGGAACGGTACGTATCACCGGACATATAAGGTTTCATCTGTTCTTTTACCTGATAGATTCCTACAATCGTTGCCTCCTGCACGGGTTCCTCCGCTTTTACTGAGTGAAATTGTAGATGGTCACCGACCTTTAGCTGGTTTTTTTCTGCCAAATCTTCGGAAATGACACAAACATTTGTATCATCCTTTGTTGTCATCCGTCCCTCCAGGATGGTGACATTGCCACTGAGGACATTGGCGTCCATTGACATAACCCGGTTACCGATCAGGGCCACACCTTGAAAATCATTGGTCTGATCCACGCTGGCATCTTCAATCCGTTCAAAGTTTGCCTGTTTCACTGCTGTGGGAACCGTCGTTATATTATAGTCGGCAATTCCCTCCACAGCAGCAATCTTTTCAATATCGTCTGATTTTAACGACTCAAAAGAATTATCCGTTGTTACATTCCAATTTTCAGAACCATTAACAGTAATTTTTTCCTGATGTACTCCACCATAACTTCCCTGGCCGTCCGGATTAAGTTCTAATATCTTGTTACAGGCTTCTTCCAATCGTTGGCTTCTGTTTTCTGGATTATATTCCAGTAAAAATCCTGCGCCGATGGCCTGCCGTGTACTGTCTTTCGTAGCAATGTTTGCAGAACGGCTTGCCATACCAGACAGGAAAAGCAGACTGATGATACAAACTACAAGCAGAAGCAGCAGACTTTTAACCGGCTTTCTAAAACAGGAACGAATTGCCCGTTGAAATAAGTTCATCGTATTATCCCTCCATTCGTGACAGAATATCTTTCGGATTTGCACGGATTACTGGCAGCAAAGACAGCAATACAGCAATCACAACCACTCCGCTGCCAATCCCCAATAGCAATGCGATATCGGTAAATTGTAAGGAAACCTGCAGAGAAACGCCTGTTTCCACAGAAGACAGCAACAGTTCTGTAAGGCTTCCTGCAGCCAGCGAACCTAGACCGCAGGAGCAAAGCAGGGCAATGAGAAACACGGCTGCCGCTTCCAAAAGAGCCTGCAAAAAGATAGTGGCTTTCTGTTCGCCCAAGCTGATAAATACAGCCATTTCCTTTTGTCTGCTCCGCATCCACATACAAAGCAGTAGGGAGACAATCACCGTGCCGGCGAAAAAGGTAAGCAAACGCATTAGAGATACTACCCTTGTTATTTGTGTTAATGGGGCTTTCATCTGCTGATACAGGACATCCGACGTGGTAATGTCCGCTTTATCCTGCAAAATGCCCTGTATGCTCTCTGCCAATGGATCTAAAAGCTCCGGCTGGCCGGTATATGCCGATACTTTATAAAATCCGCTGCCGTCAAATAATTCTAAATATGCTGTATTATCTATATAAATCTGATTTTCCATCCGATAGACGGCAAGTGTATTGTTTTCCTGCTGGCTTTCATTGCCAGTAAGATATTCCCCAATCACTTCCACGGTAACAGCTTTTCCGTTTTCTGTTTCAAAAGAAAGTGTATCGCCGATCTGCAAACCATTGTATTCTGCAAATCCTGCATTAATGACGGCGCCATATTTAGTTTCCGGCTTGATCAGTTCACCGTCTGTCAACCGATAAGACTGATCTGCAAAGGGACTGTCTGTATCCATATCATCAAAGGATAGCAGGCTGACTTTCAAGTTGTCCGGTTCTGTGGAAGTGCTTGCCGTAACTGGCGCAAGATCCGTTAAATATGCGGATTGCTGCCCCATTCGATTGATGGACGTTACCTCCACTAAATTTTTAATCGTTTCGGCTTCTTTATCTGTAATCGGATAGGCGATGTCTGAAATTTCACATACCACTTTTGCTCCTGCTTTTTCCTGCATGGCAGCCTCTGTGCTTTCTGTGGCGTGTAAAATCATGTTTGTACTGAGGATCATGCTGTTGACAAAAAGGAAAATCAACAGCAGCAGCACCGACTTTCCGCGTTTCCGCATCAGATAAAGGAAGCCTCTCTTATAAAAAGGCATCGATCTATCCCTCCTGTTAATTAAACCGGGTAATCAGCACTTTTGTAGCATGGATTTCCCCATCATCCTGTGTTTCTCCATAAACATAAACAGACGTAGATTTTTTTACATCGGAAGCCGTAGCCGCTTCTAATTCCACTGCGCCGGTGGAACTGTTGATGTTGGCAATCTGGAAGGTACAATCTTCTCCATAAGAAACCGTAGTGCTTTCCATGCCGCTTTCCATTCCCTCTGCCGCTGATTTTGCTATCTGCCCATCATCCTGATCGGGAACGACCTGAAAACTTCCGTCCTGAAAATCGGCTACGCTGCCTCTTAAACTAGCTGTCTCTAACAAATCGTCCAGATTTGTCGAATTTTCGTTGCCATCATCAGATGCGCCTGTGTCTCCAGCTTGATTTTCGCTCTGACTGTTCACAGAAGTCCCATTGTCTGCTGTCTGTTCCCCTTTGGAATTTCCACAGCCTGCCAGTGAGAGTGCAAAAATCAAGACTCCAGTTACCATTACTAATTTCATATGTTTCATTTGACATAGCTCCTTTCTGTTTTATGGGCCTATCATACAAAAAAACTTCTGTAAAACTCATCTAAGAAATAAAGAAATCGACCTCAGTTTTTAGAGAACTTTTAGAGGATTTCTTTGCTATACTTGTTATACTGATGATATGAACTAAAAAAGGATGAATGGATTATGAAAATATTGCTTCTGGAGGATGACCTGGATCTATGCGATCTGATACAGAAAGAATTATCCAAAAGCGGGCATACCGTAGACTGCTGTAATGACGGGGAAACAGCCATGCTTTACGCACTCAATAAAGATTATGGCTATGACCTTGCCCTTGTTGACCGGATGCTCCCCATTATAGATGGACTGACAATAATCAAGGCGATGCGAAGAAAGGACATACAGATTCCGGTTATTATTATTACCGGTATGTCTGCCCTCGATGACCGGATCGATGGTCTGGACGGCGGAGCGGACGATTATCTGGTTAAGCCGTTTCATATCCGGGAGTTACTTGCCCGGATAAGGGCATTAACCAGGCGCTCCAAAGAGATCCATGACGATGTAATATTAACTTACGGGGATCTGCAGTTTGACAGAGAAATAAGGGAATTGACCTGCCATGAGCAAAAATTAGACCTGACAGGAAAAGAGGCGGAGCTTCTGTATACATTTATGAAACAGCCGGAAACCCTTTTTACAAAAGAACAGCTTGTTTTAAAGGTCTGGGGAACTGACTCGGATATTACTCCAGGAAATATTGATAATTATATTTCCTTTCTAAGAAAAAGGCTGAAAGAGCTTAAAAGCTCCTGTATCATTAAAACAGTATATGCTACAGGCTACAGATTGGAGAACACTCATGCTTAAACAATTATCCAACCGACTACATCTGTTTTTAGCAGGAATCCTAATGGTCATCATTACTTTGATCCTGTGTTTTTCCCTCTGGAATATGTATCAGTCACAACAGCTTGCTGATATATCCTATATTCAACGTATGACTTCCCTGATCATCTATCAGTTGGAGGATGATACTTCTAACCCGCAAGCGGTTCTCTCAAACTATGAAAGTGGGACAAATGTTTACAGCATTTTAGAAGATTCTGAAGGAAAGGTGCTATATCAAAGTATTCCTGATACCGGTACTGACTTTGCCAATCTCTTCCAAAAAATAAGTAACAGCATTTCCACGGAAAGCGCAGCGGACAGTCAGAAATTTCAGACGGTAACGGAACAGGGCGGATTTATAGAAATGGATGGAGCAGATCATGACCACTATTATGCTATCCCGGCTACAGTCAGCACGAAAGGGGGAACAGTTTATACATTAGCTTTATTCTATGAGCGGACATCTATTGTAGACCTGCTGTTACGGGAAGCGCCAAAGTATTTATCTATTTGGATCGTTTCCCTGATCAGCATCCTCTTTATCAGCAGGTTTCTCCTGCGAAAAGCCTTTGAGCCAACTGAGCAGATCCTGCAGAGCCAGAAAAATTTTGTTGCCGCTGCTTCACACGAATTAAAATCACCGCTGGCTGTTATCATGGCAAATGTTGAAGCAGTCCATAATACAGAAATACAAGACCCCCAGGCACAAACCTGCTTGAAAACGATTGACTCAGAATGTAGCAGAATGTCTAAGCTCGTAAGAGATATGCTTCTCCTTGCGTCTTCTGATGCTGATAAATGGACCATCCAGAAGAATGATGTAAATATTGATACACTATTGATTACACTGTATGAAGCGTTTGAGCCAGTATGTATCCGTAAATCCATCTTCTTAAAACTTGATATTAGTGAAGAAAGCTACCCTGTACTCTATACAGACCGGGAACGACTGTTCCAGATCTTAAGTATCTATCTTGATAATGCAGTCTACTATTCACCAGAAAACAGCACCATTGAGATACGAACAAAACAGACTTCTAAAGAATTGACCTTTTATGTTGTTGATCATGGGTGCGGAGTGGCTGAAGAAGACAAACCTTTTATATTTAACCGTTTTTACTGTGCAGATAAATCACGAACAGATAAATCTCATTTTGGCCTGGGATTAAGTATTGCGAAAGAACTCTCAAGAATACTTGGAGGCAAAATAGGATTTGAAGATACGGCTGGTGGCGGGGCCACATTTTATTTGACTATACCTCTGAAATAATGAAACAAAATAGTCAAAGATTAATTATATGTATAAACAAACGGGATATTAATTGGAGCCGCCCACTTTGGACGGCTCCTTTTCGCTGACTTATATGTCCTTTTCATCCAGCAGAAAGTCGATAATATTATAATGGACAATTCCATTCCTGCTCATATCTACGATGTCGCTGCTGATCACATATTTCGGATAATTGTCATCGATCTTCTCCAGATTGCCAAATTCTCTTGCAATGCAGTCCTCTGACAATACATAGGCCACCTGGATATAGAGTTTCTTCTGCCCTTTGTAACATACGAAGTCAATTTCCTGAGTATCCAGCTTGCCTACTTTCACGTCATATCCCCGGCTTAACATTTCCAGATACACCACGTTCTCAAACAATTTGCTTGTATCAATCTGTTCGCTTGCTTTGCTCACATTGCGAAGCCCAATATCACCCGCATAATACTTTTCTGTTGAAGCCAGGATGTTTTTCCCCTTAATATCATATCTTTCCGCTTTTGAAAGAATCATACCTGCCTGCAGCTTATCAATATAATTAAGTACCGTGTCCACCGTTGTTGACTGCCCGCCTGTGGTCAGCGCCCGGCAGATGGATCTTGCCGAGAACGGGTTCCCAATATTGTCCAACAGAAATTCCAGCAGCTTTCGCAAAAGACTCTCATTGCGGATGGCATATCTGGAGAGAATATCTTTCATCACGACAGAATCATAAACATCCTCCAGATATGTGCGGACGGAATGTTCATCCGGCAGCACCAGGCGCATCGGAAGGCCGCCATATTTTAGATAATCCGTAAAAAGCTGTTCTCTGGTATAAGGAAGCCCATTGATCTCATAAAATTCCTGTATCTCAGACAACACAAAAGGATACACATGAAAAGAAACATATCTTCCTGCCATATTTGTTGCCAGTTCACCGGACAGCAATTTGCTGTTAGAACCGGTCACATAGATATCACAGTCAAAATCAATCCGGAAGGAAGGGATAACTGAGTGCCACTCTTTTACATGCTGGATCTCGTCAAAAAAAAGATATACTTTGCCGTCCACCTGCTCTGCCCGTTCCGTGACATACCGATAGAAGTGATCAGCATCCTCTAGCTTTTTAAACCGCCGGGACTCAAAATTGATCTCTATGATATTTTCCCTTGGCACTCCACGCTCCAAAAGAACATCCCGGATCTGCGAAAGCAGGATGGTCTTTCCGCTTCTTCTAAGGCCAATCAATACTTTGATCAGATCCTGGTCAATGAATGGACGTATCTTATCCAGATACAAATTTCGTCTTATCATCTCCATACAATCCACGTCCTTCGTTAGTTTTGTCATTATTATACCTCATACTTTTATTATAATCAACTTATTGTCTGTTTATACAAGGACAATTATATTCTTATAGTTACTTACAACAGGTTCGATTTCTCCTTCATCTGTTCCCGGCTCGTATTGGTATAGATCAGCGTGGTCCGCTCGCTGGCATGTCCGGCCTGATTTGCGACTTCCGCAATTGTATATCCCATCTCCAGGGCATGAGAGCAGAAGTAATGCCGGAGCGAGTGCGGTGTAATCCGGTCCGAACACTGATTGAAAAAACGGCTCACACTGCTGCGGTGGAGCTTTCCGCCATTCCTGCTGACAAACAGGTACTCAGACTGAGAGTTTCTTACCTTCAGATACTCCCGGACTGCATGGATGATCTTGTCATTGATGAACACGATCCGCTGCTTATTGCCTTTTCCAGTCACCAGCAGTTCCCTTGCCTGAAAATCAATATCTGTCAGGCCAATACTGATACACTCGCTGACACGCAGGCCGGCATATGCAAGGATCACCGCAATCGCATAGTTTCTCTTTCCAGTATCCACAAGTACCTTCTGGAGAAACGCCTCCACATCTTTCTTTTCTATTTCCGCCGGGCTTGCAATTTCCTGCTGGAATTTCAGCCGGTCCTCTGCCGTGATGACCAGATCTTTCTGAACTCCAATCTGCACCAGGAACTCATTAAAGCTGGTCAGAGAGGACAGTTTCGTATCAATGCTTTTAAACTTCAGTTTCTTAATGTTCTGCAGGTATGACCGAAAATCCAAAATGTTGGTATGGTAAAGCAGCGTCGGCGCCTCCCCGAAGGTATCCATATACCACCGGTAATATTCATTTACATGACCGCTATAGGTCTTAATGGTATTCTCTGACTTGCCCTGTCCTCTCAGGAACTTTTTATAATCATCCAGTAATGCCACGGTTTTCCTTCCTCTCTGCGATTATGTTGCGCTCACTTCTCCGTGAGATTTGCGTAATTATGTTGCGTCCAGATAGGATTTCTTCTGTCTTTCATGCCTCCAACACAACATAATTGCTATTATGTTGCGTTCAGAAAATGGCACGGTTCTGACACGCTTCCTATATATAATCCATACGTTTCATGACATAAAAACGCAAAAAGGACAGCAGATTTTTTCCGCTGTCCGATCTGGATGATTACAGGGGGCAGCTTAGGTGCTGCTCACCCTTTTGAAAATCCGCTTCCCGTCTTTTGCCTCAACGGTAAAGCGCTGGCCTGGTTTAAACTGTTTCTTCCGTCTCTGGCTCTCAAGCAGTTCTTCGTTCATCAAACGTTCCCTCCGGAAGTCATGTAGATGAAAGCTCTCCCGATATCTGTGGAAGAAACGCATATAATACTCCCGTCTCCGTGTGAAGATCATATCAGAGTCCCCGTTAATAGAGTTCAGAAGCCTCTGCAACTGTTTGGTGATTCGATAAGGATTGCCATGCCGGTTCATATAGAGTTTTCCGTATTTACTGGATGCCTTCAAAACAGTCCTCCCGTCAAGGTCACTTTTCCGCAGCGTTACCGCATCCCCTGTCCGGATCGGCATCTGGTACATCAGCCCGATAAACGCCGCTTTTTCCAGTTCCCCTTCCACAATGAATTTCTTCATCAGTCGCTTCCCCATTTTTGCTTTTTCATAGGAAATCATCCTCCGTCTTCTCCTTTCCTGACAGCCTCCAGGATTTTCTGGCCCTGCTGTACAAACACCTGTTTTTCCGGTTCTTTTTCATAAATCTTCCAGAGCCGCTGATGCAGAGTTTCCAGATCCCTGACATCTCCCTGTGTGTTATTTGCCAGCATCCGGAGGAAAGGGAAGATCATTGTATGCCGGATATTCTTCCCAGCCAATACAGACTTCTGTTCCTGTCCATACACTTCATAGAGGCATCCCAGGATAATATCCGGATCTGTAATAAACCTGATTTCAGGTTTCACCCATTCCTTTTTCATGTTCGCCCTCCTGACAAGATCACTCGTACCGATCAGCCCGGACTGTCAGGCCATCCAGTCTGATTTTGGGAACTCCCACAAGATACCAGTCATCATCCATTTCAATCCGGACCGGCACCCAATCTCCATCCATCTCTACATCAAAACAGTCTCCGCAATGCAGACCGCCGTAGTAGCTGCCATTTCCAAAATAGATGTCATACCTCCCAGACTCCCGGTCATAACATAAAACGCCTTTTTTCTTTACCATAGAAATTTCCTCCTGTATTTTTCTTTTCATAAGAACAATAGGGCTGCATTTTCATAGAGTGGATGATCTTCTGTTTATTCAATACGATATCTTCCCTTAACGCTTCATATGGCTCTGTTACTTATTTCATACGTATGAGGTGCGTAAATAGCAACTTTTTTTGAAAATCAGAAACGAAACCATATTTTGTTGTATTTTCGTTTGACATACACTACATATAGTAATATACTTATTTTGTAATCATTAATTGTGTTTATCCGGAAAAGGATATGCTGTTTAGGTTTGTAATCAGTCAGTGAGATATTCTGCCACCAGGGCAGTATCTTCTGGCTCTTTTTATTTTGCAGAAATTTCTGTACGAAGTTTGAGAATGAGCACCCGGCATCATTCTCTTTTTTTATGCCTGAAAGCAGGAAAGGAGGATTGGATGAACTTTCCGGAGGAACACCCACAAGAAAGGAGAAAAGAATGGATTTAGAATTTAGTATTGTATTATTTGAAAATGAAGGTTACGCAACAACAAGAGGAGAGAAGGGTGTACAGGATATTCTGGCAGCCAAAGCTGATACCGGATATATCAAGAACGACACCTATCCCATTATTTTCAGCTTGCACCCATATTGTTGGAAATGGTGGATCAGTCTGAAGCACCAGAGACTCAACTTCTCAATGTTTTCTGCTGATTCCTGGCTTGACAGACCTTTAAGGAAGAATAAACCTATCCAGCAGCGGTTAATCGCCGCACTGAAAGATTGGCAGAAGAAATACTTACGGGCAAATGAGACGATCAAGTTGATCAGCAGTGGTAAGCATATCCTGTATCACTGTGACGTGGAAACCGTATGCGGAGATGCAGAAATCTACTGTTTTGATTCTGTCATCGATACTATGGAGGATCATGCTCAGGCAGAGATCATCACAGGGAACTCTTTCATTAAGAATGTTCAGGGAAACGCTCAGATCCAATGCCTGGATGACCATGCTATGATTACTAATTTGTGCGAGAATGCAGTTGTTCATAAGATGAAAGATATTTCACTTATTCGTCATGCATATAGGGATAGCCAGATCCATACCATGCAGAGCAACTCCCGTATTCTGAGCTTGAATGGAAATACACGGGTTGGGACAATGAACGGTCATGCAATCGTTGACCGGGCATCGGGCCAGTCAGTCATTGAAAAGGTTTCGTGTGGCTGCGCTGTCCTGGGATTATCCCATGACGTTCAAATCAAAAAAATAGAATCCGGAGCTACAGTCCTCCCGCTTCATGTGGATGGTTACCATGGCTCGACCATGCCGTTCTCATAATAGAAACTGTAGTAAATATCTTATGAATTGAAGACCGGGCAGCCTGCGCCGCCCGGTCCCTTCTTAATTACTCCACATCCCGGAAATACCGGATGCACTTCATCAGTTCCACTGCCAGCTCCTGGTACAGATCTTCATCAAATCTTCTGTTCACCAATGAATACTTAATCAACAGCGGCCTGTACATTGCAAAAATCTCTGCCTTCGCATCCATGTCCCCAGCTTTTGCCCGGAATAATAATTCATCAAAGCTCATCTTAGTTATCCCCCAATCTTTTGCGTATTTTACGGATTGCATAGAAATAGATATCCTTGCATCTTTGTGTTGTCCTTCCGGTCATCTGGCCAATCTTCTTAAATGTATACTCCTCAAATACATGGAGATAGATCAGCTCCCGTTCTGTATCACTGAGCATCAGCAGCGATTTTACAAGTTTCTCATTCGAGAGTTTATCCCACTCCGGGAACTCACCTGCAGACTCTTTGAGCAAAATCTCTTCCCGCTCCTGGATCTCCCTTATCTCCTCAAAAGTGATCCGTTCTTCAATCTCCGCAATTTCCTCCATCAAGAAGGAGTTCTTCTCTGTACGTATCTTTTTGTCCAGGTAACTGCTCCTGCGCCCTTTGATAAACTCCAGTAAATATGCTGTAAAATGGTTCTTGGTCCGATCTCCTGTATAGGTATGTTTTTCATTCATATATTGATTCCTCCTGAATTTCATCTGTAGTTTCGAAGAAATTCAGAAGGCTGGCGGCGAGCGGCACCCTGGCAGTCTTTGTTTCCGCGTCCACGATAAAAAAATAAGACCGAAAGCTGCCAATGGCAGCCCGATCCTATACGGAGGATTTAACTTTTCATTAGAATACGCAGTATATGTAGTCGAAGCCAACACATATATTGCGCATATAAAAGTTTCTTCATCTGCAAAAAGAAGCAGGATTTTTTTGAAATTGTTTCAGATAGCCTCCAATCCATCCGGCTGTTCACACCTTATCTTCCGTAGATTTCCCTCTTTATATGCGTTATATCGCTTATGTACACGCATGATAACGCATTTCATATACTGCTTGTCTGCGGTAAAATATATGCAGGAAATGAGGTGATTGGATGTATAGACAACGATTGGGGGATGCTGTAAAAGAAGCCCGAATGGAGTTGGATTTATCGCAGAATACGCTCGCAGAACGTTCCCACGTATCCCTTCGTACAATTTCAGATATTGAAAATTATAAGGCGAACCCTCGTTTTGACAGTCTCTGCTCCCTGGCGTCCTATCTGAACATTTCTATTGATGCGGTGATCAAAGACCGTAAGAACAATAGCGGCAGTACGACGATGCAGCAGATCCTGGTGGAACTTGAGTCCTGCTCAGAAGAAGAGCAGGTTATTGTGCTGCAGACGCTGCGAGGCCTCTTGAAAGGACTACATACCCGGACAGAGAACCCCACATAACCACCTCTTCTGCCATTGTAAAATACACTTCTCGGAAATCTTTATAGAAGTTCTATGGATTTTCTATGGAAATTCTGAAAAAACGGTAAAAAAGAGGGAGAACTACTGCAAGTTCTCCCCAAAGATCTGTATCACATATTTCTAAATGCTGCCATGGCATCCGCAATATCCTGCATCGTTCTTTCATCAATCGGAGGCCCTTCCTCGTTTAAATCCTCAATCACGACCTCTGCTGGCTGCTTTTCTACCTCCAGCTGTATCTGCTGGCTGGTTGAAGTTCCAGCGTCTGTAGCAGGAGCCTGGACAGCAATTCGCTCCATTTCCTGCCGTACCAAAAGACGCACCATCGCCTGGATGCTTTCCTGGGAAACACCCATATCTCCTCCAGACTTCTTCCCTGTATACTGCAGGATCGCTTCCGCAATCAGAGCCGCCTTTTTCTCCGTACCGTTCAGGATCTCCACGACTTCCAAATGCTCCGGATTTTTCTTATCAAATCCTATCGTAAATACATATGGATTTTTCTTTCCCACGATCATCACTTCCCTGCTATAGAACTGCGGTACAGGATGCCGTACCCTTTCGCATTTGCAAAAATATCATCAATAAACTGATACTTGATCAGACGGCTGGAGCTTTCCAGAAACCGCCGAAGTAAGATAGCTCCGCCTCCGATGAATATGGTATAGGTGGATTTGGTGTCAATGCCACGTTCTCGGACACTGCTGAGCAGGTCAGTCACAAAATTCCGGGCCATTTCTTCCACGGTATGTACCACCATTTCCGGATAATATTCCGTCTTGCCTTCCAGGATACTGTCAATGTCAGTTTCCTCCAGCAGCATATCGTGATCCCCGTTGACACTGGAAATGATATCGTTATACATGGTGATGACACCCTTTTCCATGGAATCGCAATAGTCTAGACATGGGCTTCCACTACGCATCAGCAGAAAATCCGATGTAAATCCGCCAATGTCAATCCCTACTGCCTTGGGAATCTGCCGGATTTTTTCTCCCTCGGTCATCATAGCGGCATACGCCTGGGGATATACAGCTACGTCCCGGATGCAGGTATGGTAGGTTCTTCCGTTATACACCAGATCCTGCACCTTTCCATCTCCCAGGAAATACTCCCGATACCGCTCCGCCAGTTCTGCGTAATGCTTGGGTGGCACACCAATCGGCAGTGACACCTGCACCACGTCTTCATCCGTTACCTGACCGGTACGCTCCAGTTCCTTCGCAATAGCAAATCTCGTCAGGATGGAAAAGCGTTCATCCTGAGTCTTGTCCCTCTGATACGGGATCCGCTTTCCGCTCAAAACATAATACTTCCCGTCAGTCTGAAGGAAATCCTCCCGTCCCGCAGGCTTACGGTCTGTGGAAGAGAGCCCCGTGGTGAAAAGAAAATGGGGGGTCTTCATGTTCCGGTTCCCGTGATCCACGGGGATAGTCAATTTTTTTATCATAATGCGTCACTCTCCTTATATTGTTTTCTACTTATTTCATACGTAGGAGATATGTAGATAGCAACTCTGGAAAGAAAATTATTGAGATTTTTTATTTAGGATAGCATTTGAGAAGTGTCTTTGGTAGAATGAATACAGCAACAAATTGGAATTTGAGGTGGAAATATGGCATCAAGCAAGGAATATTTAGAGTTTATTTTAGGGCAGTTATCTGAGTTAGAAGAAATTACTTATCGAGCTATGATGGGAGAATTTATTATCTATTATCGTGGCAAGATTGTAGGTGGTATCTATGATGATAGATTGCTTGTTAAACCAGTGAAATCGGCAATTAGTTATATGCCGACAGCTCCGTATGAATTACCCTATGAGGGAGCAAAAGAAATGTTGTTGGTAGATGAAGTTGATAATAAGGAATTTTTAGCAGGATTATTTAATGCTATGTATGATGAGTTACCAAATTCAAAACCGAAAAAGAAGAAATAATAAACGCCCAGTTTGAAAACTTCATATCCATACACACAAAGCAGTTAGTCTTAGGATTGACTGTTTTTTCATACCCAGAAAGGAGTGATTGATTTATGTGCATGGTTTGGGATAAAGGACACCGTATCAGAGCCAGCGACAAGAACTACGCTCCGCAGGGACAGCAGAAGAAATAGTATTGCTGAATAGATTTTCATTGTAGCGGATATATGGAACTGTTATAATATGGGTATGGTGAAAGCGACAAATTGGAATTTGTGAGGGAGATATAATGGATAAGAGAAAGTATTGGGTAACTCGGTTATTATTTGTACTTTTTACCGTGTCCGTATCCGTTGCAATACTTCCTTGTGGAATAATAAATGTTCATGGATTATTCGGCGAGGTAACTACATATACAGTAATCGAAGATAAAGAACAAGAAATAGTTAATATCAGTTCTATTGAACATGAAAAAAAGCGAACTATAAAAGGTGCAAATACCTTTAATATTTGGTTTGAATCTCTAATAGCAGTTGTATGTATTAGCCTCTATGCTAATTTAGAAAATCTTCCACGAGAAGATACCATAGTTACCTTAAAAGTTCGTTTGGACGATTAAATCTTTTCTGCAAATAAAAAGCAGAAAGGAGAAGAATTGTGTTTGAGCAAGATTATGTAATGAGGCTCATTACAGAAATAATACGAACTATTTTAAAACTATTGTTTAATATTGATACGGCGTCTCCAACAGTAGAGTTGTTGGAAAACAAAGAAGAAAAAGAAACGTTGGAAAATCTGTTAGATATGGTTGACACCGGAAAAATCAATGAAGCAGAAAATAAATTATATGATCTAATCAGTGATACGGACATGAATAGTTTAGAAGTCGCACTACTATTTTATTCCTATTTGAATGACAAAACAGACGATTTTTTAGAAGCAAGTGAATTCAGTAGAGACGAAATTAAATTAGGGATAGAAAATGTAGCAGATATTTTTGGCTTGAGCAATATTACAAAAATGTTTTTAGCAGACGTTTAATCACATTGTCTGGTTATCAGGTTCAATGGATAACCAGACAAATCCGAAGTTGTCGAATTGGAATTTTTCAAGGAGGATTTACAATGAAATGTATGAAATGTCATAACACATTGCACTCAGAAACCGGCGAATTTTCTATGACTATTAACGGAAAAAGTATAAAAGTCATAAATGCACCTGTATTACATTGCAAGAACTGTAATTCGGTAATTATTAGCGACGAAGTAAAAGAAAAGGCAAAAGAATTTTCAAAAGTATATTTATATCCAGACAATACTCTTGATTACGCAGAATGTGAAGCCGGAACGATTATGTCGGTAATGAATTTACTGCTTTGATGACGACAAATCCTAATTTTTCTCTATCAAGGCAGGCGCCGGTTTCCCGGCACCTGCGCTTCATTTACCGCTCCACATAAATGACGGTATTCTGTCTAAATCCATTCTCTTTACAAAAATCCCTGTATAATTCTTCCAATTCCGTCATGTTGTAAGCATCGAGTTCGGTCTCATCTTCCTGACCATCCATGTTGATAAATCCGATCCTGTAAGTACCTCCCCCGGTTGTCACAATTCCTTTTCCTGCTTCTCTGATCGTCATATCCATCCTCCATTCTTCAGGCAACTTTTGCCTGATTATTCTCATTCATTTCCGGGAATAATATCTTCGCCTTTTCCGGCAACAGGCGGCAGAACAGCTCTTTGTACCGTTCATATGCCTGGTTGTTGAGCGGTGCTTTCAAACAAGTAAGGCTCCAGACCAGCAATTCTTCTTCCTCTGTGTCATACTTTCCAGGTGTAAAGCCATTGCCGTTATAAACCGGCCTTGGCGGTTTGCTGATTTCCTGCAGCTCTCCTTTTGTTTTAGCTTTCTGAATCATTCCTGTCTTTTTCCGGACAAAGCCTAATATAATCTCATCCAGCATCCCTCGCTCCTGATAACGCCAGGCTCGCTGAAAGATTAACTGGAGTGTTTGTATCCGCTCTTCTTCAAGCACACTGTTTCCTTTCCATCCAATTTCCTCCCGTGCTTTCTCATATTCAGCTTCCAACATGATACTTTCCTCCATAAAAAAGACCGGCATGGTGTCTTCCTTTTCCATACCGGCGCTGTTTTCTGTTCCTATACTTTTCTTCTTCAATTTGCTATTTCCTCTGTCAATTTCCCGTGGACAATGTACCGATAGTCACGTCTAGAGCTGACACAGGTGGAAAGTGTCACCACCCGGTCTGTTTCCACGACTTCCACACCGGTATCATATCCCGCATAGGAGCGGATCTGCTTCAGAAAAGCCTGAAAGTCTGTCTCTTCCGGAAACGCATAGGTGTAAGCCTCGCTCCCCACATACCCGGCATAACAGGAGAAAATCTGATATTTCAGTACCTTCCCCGGCACATACAGGTAAAAATAAGAAGAAGCCTCCCACAGAGCCCGATCCTGATAATGGGAGAGGGTTCCAAACATACTGCCGTTTTTCATATTGTGACCGTATACAATGGTGTTTGGATCCGTGAAATCCGGCTGGTTATGCCAGTCCGCAAAGATACTGCCGCTGCTGTTGTACTCCCCGGTAAACAGATGATGCAGATAATAAGCATTATCGGTTCCCTGTACCACCGGATAACTGATGGAAAGGCCGGGAATATCAATCCAGGCGATCACGTCCGAGTTCACAGCCTGCAGTCCCTCAAAATCAATCTGCAAATATCCGTCCGGTTCCACATCGCTTTTGTCTGGTTCCGGCTTATCCTCCGGATCCTCCACAAATGAGGCAAGCTCTTCGTAGGTATCTTCGCCCTCCTGGTATTCTCCATAGATTCCTCTCAGTTTCCACGCAGAAAAAGCAAGGGCGCCGATGGCAAGCAGGATCCCTGCCAGAAACAGCAGCTTTTCTCCTTTTCTCATGCTTCCACTCCCTTCTGTTTCTGCAAAGGGGCTGACGTCGCAGCCCGCTTTGCGTAATAATAATCATCTATACCTTTGATTTTTCCATTCCAGTTACCATCTGCATCCTGGTCCCAGATCATACGGCTAACCGGCAGGGACAACTCCTGACAGATCCCATAGACTTTTCCACAGGCGTTCTGGATGATCCGGCGCTTTTCCACCTTGTATGGACAGTTTGCCGGCGTCCCCCTTTCATTGCAGACAGCACATTTATGATAATGCCTATCACAGTCTGTTTTCAGCTTCTTGTCCATGTCAAACGCCTCAAAGAGAAATTTCATTTTTCTCTGCTGAAATTCCTCCAGAACCGGACGCAGGCTCCGGTACATATTCACACCCGCCAGGCAGATAAATGTATGCCCGGACAGGTAATGGGCAATCGAGCCTTTCAGTCCGCCCTCCGTCAGATAGACGTTTTCCGCATCCAGATCTCCGATCACATGAACCGGGCTTCCGGAAGAAACACCGCTTGGATAGCCCGCACTGGAAAACCAGAGATATTTGTTGTTATCCCTGGGATGATCCAGACGGATCTGACACGCCTGTATCTTTCCATCCATGGATTCCACAGGAACCAGGAAGCCGGAGTTCTTCGTCTTGAAATTTAGCGTCCAACGCTCCTCCGTATCCCGATAAAATCCCGGCACACCTTCCAGCACACAGCCTCTCTCCTGAAGTGCCTCTGCAATCTTACGCAGCCCATACATCGGAACACTCCGGTAACGCCGTTCTTTTATCTGTTCGATTGTAAGCCCCCGGGAGAGCAAGTTTTCCCTATGTATACTGTAAAGAGGAAGCTGATCCAGCAATTCCGTATAGGTACGGTGTCGTTCATCCAGTGACGCAAGGTTCGACTGCACAGGTTCTTCCTTTTCTTCCTGTACCCTTGTCTGACGCACCTGCCGGTATTCTCCCCGGTTAAGGGCTTCCCGGATCTCACGGTTTGCTTCAGAAAGCGTCAAATTATGCAGCTCGCCATAGAGACTTAGCATCCCGCCAGATTTATCACAGCGGTTGCACCGGAATACATTCTTTGCCGGGTTAATGTTAAACCGCCCTTTGGTATCGCCGCAGAAGGGACAATCATAGTAATTTCCCCGTCGCTTATGGAGCCTCAGAAGATTGACCACATCTAAAATGTCATAATCAAAATCCGGTCCGTCATACATCCATGCCCGTCCTCCTTTCTCCCGCAGCCCTTTGACAGACTGCGGGTATTGTGTATTTCTTTATCCTGCAAGCGGCAGGGCCTGATTCAACAGCACCCTGGCTGCCGCCGGGATCAGGTTGTTATGCCCCCGGTAACTGGTAGCGAAATAATCCAGGCTGGAAGGGCTTTCCACAGCCACTTGCCCCATAGTTTTTCCGCCAAATTTTCCTTTTCCACCGATAACCACGGCTTTCGCCTGCTCATAGGTCATTCGATTCACCAGCTCCTCCACAGGAAGATTTTTGTCCAGCGGAATATCCGGCGCAGCCACTGTTGGTTTCATCTGTTGTACAGACGCTCCCATCATATTTCCCTGCACCTGGGCCTGACGATAGAATTGGTTCATCATGCTCTGACTAGGATTGGTTTCTGCCGGTCTGTCTGGATACGGCATATTTCCAGCGGGAGTGTTCCCGGTATAGCCGTTCTGACCACTGTAGTCCGGCTGTCCGGCATAAACCGGCTGTCCTCCATAAGAGGGAGTACCTACGGCAGCTTCCGGATATTGCGGCGGTGCAGGGATTCCCGCATCCACCTGCGCCGGATCGTTGCTTTCTCCCACATCCGCAAACTGGACACCAAAGCCCGCATCGGAGAGTGCCCTTCCCACGGCGGCAGTCTCTGCCATCTCTAGGAACTTGTCCCCAAACTTCGGATCCTCTGAGCGGAATTTCATAGAAAAAGCATTGGCAATATAGTTCTCCGGTGCATCTTCATGGTTCAGATAGATCCTTGCCTCTGCCAGCGCCATATTTTCGTTAAACCGAACAATGGTACTGGCGATCCGCCCCAGAGGATAGGCCAGACGGAACCAGAGTTTCCGGTACTTCACATCAAGGTAAAGCTGGTCTTCCTGATCCTCCTGTTTGATCGTGCGGGCAAATTCCAGAGGCTCAAATCCCTCTACCCGGTTCAAAGCTGCCACTGCCTGATTTTTCTGATACAGTAATTCGTTCATAAATCTGCTCCTTTCGCAAACAGGGCAGGATATCCCTCTACATAAGGAATAGCCTGCCTTTCTTCATAAGTGGAAATTATTTTTTATACTGCAAGCCGAAGCTGTTCCGGCTCACGCTCCTGAAGATACTGATAATAGTAACGGGTGATCCGCTCCCCAAGAGCTGTATTGCGCCTGCCGGCATCGTCCGTATGGACTGCCTGGCAGACCGCGTTCCATTGCCCCACCAGATACACCTTTTTCTTTGCACGGGTAATGCCTGTGTACAGGATATTCCGCTTCAGCATCATATAAAAGGCTCTCACCCAGGGGATGATGACAACATCGCACTCGGATCCCTGGGACTTGTGTATGGTAATGGCATTGGCGTGTTCGATCATCTCCAGATCTTCCGTCTCGTAGGTCACGACACGTCCATCCGGAAATTCGATCACCGTTTTTACGGTTCCTTCCTCATCCGTATAAAAATCCGTAATCCTTCCCAGGTCCCCATTGCTGGCCATCAACGTATTCTTGTTCTGAAGCACCTTATCCCCTTCCCGGTAGGTCTGCCCTCCTGCGGACAGTTCCTTTTTCCCAGGACTTGGCGGATTGATCAGGTCCTCCAGGCTCCGGTTCAGCTCGTTAGCGCCGTTTACCGTCTTTACCCGATAGGGTGTCAAAATCTGCACATGGTCCAGGCCGTTCCTTGCGGCCTCTTCCTGGTAAAGCTGGCGTACCATGGCTGCTGTCTCATCTGCCGAATTGCAGGAGATAAACTGGAAATCATCGCCAAACCCAAAATCCGTCCGGTTTGCCAACATTTTACGGGCATTTAAGTGGATGTTGCTGGTCTTTCCCTGGCGGAATACCAGATCCAGCACCGTCACAGGGATCAGCCCGCAGCCGATCAATTGCCGGAACACATCACCGGCTCCCACAGAAGGGAGCTGATCTACGTCGCCTACCAGCAGGATACGGGAGGCAGGCTTTACCCTGCGAAAAAATTCATATCCCAAATGCATATCTACCATGGATACTTCATCCAGATTTAAGAAACCGGCCTCCAGATATTCTACTGCGTCTTCATAATTGGCAAAGTCACCCAGAAGCCCCAGAGCCATGTGCATCGTTGAGGCGTCTTCATGCCCGGTGCTTTCTGCCATCCGGCGTGCCGCACGCCCCGTAGGAGCCATGAGCTGCACCTGTGTCCTGCAGACCTTGGCATGGATATAAAGGATAACCTTTAACACGGTGGTCTTCCCGGTCCCAGGCCCACCGGTAATAATACTGATCTGGTTTTGGAACACCATACGCACTGCCTGTTTCTGCTTCTCTGACAGGGTGATCGCCAGGGCAGTCTGGGCCTGCGCCAATTCCTTTTCGATGTCATACGCCTCGCCCTGGTCCAACAGACGCCGGGCGATCATGGAAGCAGTCTGGTTTTCTTCTTCATACTGTTTCTTCACATACACCCGCTCGCCGTCTACCACAATGCTTTCCTGCATCACCAGCCGGTAGAGTACCCGCTGGATATCTGTTTCTGTCACTGCCTGATTCGGAAGATCCTGGTTCAGCATGGTATATGCCCGCTGGATCAGCTCCGGACGCTCCAGGAACAGATGTCCCTCCTCCTTCATGGCTGATTCCATGAGATGGGAGAGACAGCCTGAAATCCGCATGGGATCATTGAGTGCCTGGCAGTTCTGCCGTCCAATGGCATCCACTGTTAAAAAGCCAAACCCTTTCACAGCGCAGAGCTGATAAGGCCTGTGACGGACAATCTCCACGGACTCATTGCGAAACCGCTGGAGGATCAGGTTCACCTTTTTAGGCGTTACCTTATAGGGTGCCAGGAATGTCATGAGTTCCCGGAACACCTTGTTTTTTCCGTAGGACTCCACAATCCCCTTCAGCTTTTTCTGGGAAATTCCTTTTACCTTCAGAAGCTCCTGGGGATGTTCTTCCATGATTTCCAGCGTATTAAGGCCAAATTCTTTGTAAATGGCCTCTGCAACTTTTGGCCCCACACCCTTTACAGAACCGCAGGAGAGGTATCCTAAGATCCCCTCCTTCGTGCGCGGCACGATCTCCATGAAATTTTCCACCTGATACTGCAGGCCGTGGCTGGACTTTTCCCACTGTCCTTCCATCTCAATCTCGATCTGGTCAGACTGGGGCAGGTCAAAGCCTATGGCGGTAAACCCGATCACTTTCTGGCCCTGTAAGTATTTGTCTCTGGCAGCAAGCGGTACAGAAGCATCCTTCGTCGTAAACACCGCAATGGTGTATCCATTCTCCTCATTCAGAAATATGGTTTTCCGGTATCTGCACCGCATATTCGATCTCCTTCCAATTTTTTATCTTCCGTAACTGAAACGGATCCCGGCCTCCTTCGAGCCAGTACACCTCCTTCCCGGTATCATGGGCATAACGGATTTCTCCTTCCATGCCGGAAGAAATCCTGCCGCCACAGATAATCAGCACATCACAAAAGTCTAAAAGCTGTTTTCCAATGGAAAGCGCCAGCTTCCGTTCCTCTGGTATGGTGTCATCCAGCATCAGCGGCAGATAGGCATGGGAGGCATACGTGCGGCAGTGGAATACCTCTCTGATCGTATCCAGATATGCCTTCGCAAGCCCCATGTTAAACATTCGTTCTTCCCGGGTTTTTGCAGACAACGGAGAGCAGATATACGCTCTTTTTCCTTTTAACATCACGCCGCCTCCTTCTTTAACCGGAAGATCCGGTTTTCTGTTTCTGTAGCATACTCTTTGAAAATATCCGGATGCTGCATTTTCAGCTTTTCAAGATTTTCTTTCCCGATCATCGTCCTGCGTGTCGGGTTAAAGGTAATCTTGTAACGGTTGGTTCCGTCTTCCAGAAAGGCCTTGCATCCCTGTCCCATCAGCTCCACAAAGGGAACACTGATCGCACGCTGTTCTGCGTCAATTTCCTTCTTGCGCTTCTCCAAACGAGATTTTTCATCTGATAAAGCAAGATACTTTTCCAGGCTTCTGGAATCCAGCGTTGTGATCGGGATTTCCGGGATCGACTTATCAGCATAGCCGCTGTAACGGCGGATGCTGGCAAGCACCAGATCCGGTTTTCCCACCAACGGCGGTTCCACCTTCTTCTCTACAAATTCACGCCAGAAATATCCTTCCTGCTCGATGATATCCTGCTCTTCCATGAGATCACGCTCCAGAGAACGGTATACAAAGTCGTTCTCGTTATTTCCCCACAGACACGCAATAAATGCATGACTGATGTTCACCACCGACATATAGTGCCGCACCTGATAGACATAGTGCTCCGGGATTTTCCCGTCATCCCACTTCTCTTTGGCGTTATAATTACAGGTTTTGCACTCCAGTATGGCAAAGCTGCCATCCGGCATACGCACAAAGAAATCAATATCGGCAAGCATAAACGGGTAAAGCGGATGCCGGAACATAATCCGCACGGGAAACACCTCCAGGCCGGTTTTCTTAGAGAAAATCTCCGCTACCAGATCCTCCAGTCTGTGTCCAAATTCCTTGGCAACCCAGTTGGCTTCAGGTTCCTCAATCACCGGGGTAACGCCGATCTTGTCATAGTAAAGATCACGGCTGGTAACAAAAGGCGAGATTCCCATGATAGCGGCCACATCACTGCCTCCGATACCCAAACGGCGGAATGCGAGCCATTGCTCTCTGGAGAGGGTACTGATATCCACGACCTGTTCCGGTTCATAATCCATTTGTAACGTCTGTTTCATAAGCTCCTCCTTAACACTTAACGGCGCCATATACATCAAATTCCTTCCAGTCCATGGCAAGGGCCCTGGTCAGGTTTTCCTCCATCCGCAAAAGCTGGCTGCCGGTAACTCCCTGGCAGGCGGCATAGAAGGGTGCCTCGTTCATGGCATAGTAAAGGTCATGGGCCGTACAGGTCTGTTCCCCGTTCTGTGCCACGTACATCTCCACCACTTCATTACGGATCGCCGCCTTGATTTTCAGCTTTTTCATCAGTAACCTTAAGCAGTTCACCGGGTTATGGATCTCGATTTCCAGAAGCGCTGCCAAACGCTCTGTGGCATCCTGATATCTTGCATACACTTCTTTCAAATTGTTGCGGTAATCCAGGATTGTGCTGTGGTTCCTGTGCGCCAGAGTGATCGGACTTCCCAGGCTGAGCGTATGGTTGTTCCCGTCTGTCAGCAGCATAGGATACAGATTGACACCGCTGGCTGCGACATCAGAAGTGGTCAGGCGCAGCGCCGGTGTAAGATTCTTTCCGCTTACTCCGTACCGGTCCAGCGCATCCCTGTAGGTGTCCAGAAGCTCCTGGTTCCCGGAAAGCGTCCACATGGCACTCATGACGGAATGGTCATAGGTTCCGGAGCCTTCCAGATAAGCGCTTCCACTGAAATTCGTGTGCAGATATTCACTGGTCATCTCAAAGATTGCTTTCATGTCCAGTACGCTGTAATCATGGGCGTCTCCTCCGTGGACTGCAGAGACTTTTCCATCCGCAATCTTGATGAGGCATTCCCCTTTCGCTGCTTTCAGGCAGCAATTCACAACCTTTGCATAAGTTGCCAGATCCAGCTTTCGCAGGCCGTCCCCGCCGATACCGGCACGTCCTAAGATTGTCTGGATCGCACAGTTCCGGACCGGATATGCCTCGCCTCGTACCTTCAGTACAAGCCGGGTGTGCTTTTCCGTATCCTTCAGGATTTCCTCCATCTCTGCGTCTCCGTTATCCAGGTTGTCCGCCTCTTTTTCAAGCGGCACCAGCCGGAGGGCCCGGATGGGCTTGCGGATCCACTCTGAGGCTTTCCCTCTTCTTGAAAGAAAATCAAGCATCTCCTCTGCCGTGGCAAATGTCTTTTCAAAACCATCTGCGTAAACCATTGTTTCATTCATTGTTTCTTCCACCTTTCTTTAAAATAATTATCCATAAACAGCCGAAGCTGATTGTGGCAGGCCACATACATACACAAAAATCCGGCAGAAACATTTTCTTCCGGATAAACGGCAACAAAAAAGGATGAGCAGAGAAACCTCTTGTTTTCTCCATTCATCCTTTTCCAATCTGGTTCTTCACCGATAAAACAAAAAAAGTGCCACACAGCCATTTCAGGCATACGGTGACACTTCACTACAAACATAAACAACTTATGCCGGGAAAAGCTCCTGCTTTTCCTCTTCATGTACGGGATTTCTCAAAATCCCAAAACATGATCCCCCGCCGGGGAACGCATAAAAAAGAACTATATCAGTATAGTAGCACAGGATATAGGTGCTGTCAATTTGTTTTATACTATATATGGTATGCAATAACGGTATAAATATCCTATTTTGTGGTTTTTGTTTCCTCCTCGCTGATAAACGTGATCTGTCTTGCCATAAATTCCTCACAGCTTGTCAGAGTTTTTCCATGCTTCTTCTGCTCCTCACTGGCATTTTGATTACATCGTTCTTCAAAGATACATCCCTCACAGTTGTTTGCCAGCGCCCTGCGGACCCATTTCAATTCTTCCTGCGTACCTATGATTTTCATTAAAAACACCTCATTAACATCATACCCTAAAACAGCAGTTCTATCACATTTTTTTGCAATCAGGTATATAGCAGTAAATTCCGGTTATATTCCGTAATATGAGCATTTATATAGTGAATAACTCTATTTTATTCCGTAATTTGCCGGAAGTAAATAGTTTAAAATCGAAGGAAGATGTAGGAAGAGAGGTGGATGACATGGAGAAAAAATTTATCGGTGACAGGATTACCGAACTGCGGATAAAAAAGAATGTATCCGAATATCAGATGAGCCTGGATCTCGGCAAAAACAAAAGTTACATCCAGTCCATTTCTTCCGGGCGCTCCCTGCCTACCATGGAGAACTTCCTGGAAATCTGCGAATATCTGGAAGTAACTCCCTGCCAGTTCTTCGATACAGCTCTTCACAATCTTCCTCTATACGAAAAAGCGGCTGACTTATTAAAGCAGCTCGACGATGAGGATATGATCGCTGTAATCAGTATACTACATCGGCTCGCTGCCAGACACAAATAATTTTCAGAGGCTGTCCACACGGACAGCTTTTTTTCTATTTTTTTACACATTCTGCATTTTCTCCGCTATTTCCCTTACAAATGGCAAAATAGAGTACCTTGAAAATTTCACACCCTCCCGGAAGAGGGATACGGGTGCCTGCAGATAGTGCAGCATGATGCGTGCCTGCAGGCTTTAAGATTGCATAGCAACGCCGAAGACGCGGCTTGGGAAGGCGCAGGAACTGGCTTCCAGGGAGACTTATCTCAATCATCTATTTATCAGGGAGGTATCTATACGAAAAAAAGCGAGACATACGCATCCGTATTCAAAAACTATCCGGATGTTGTAACTGTAGAACAAATGAGTGAAATGTTAGGAATTAGCACTAAAACCGCCTATAAACTGCTTAAAGAAAATAAAATAAAGCATTTTATGATAGGGCGGATCTACAAAATTCCGAAATATTATATTCTAACCTATCTGGAAATTCTTGACCAGAACAATAGCAACAAGTAATTTCTGTCACAGGTACTGCCAATTTTGTGCCAGCATGGTATAATATCCATGCCAATACGTGAAGTTGACTGTTACCCTGTAAAGGAGGTTTGAATTATGGTAGCAGGTCATCTTCGAGAGCAGAATGGCATTTACCAAATGATATTATGTTACAAAGACACGAACAACAAGCGGTGCAGTAAATCAATCAGCACCGGGCTTCCGGTAAAAGGAAATAAAAAGAAGGCGGAAGCACTTCTGGCACAGACGAGAAAAGAGTTTATCCCTCCAATCTGGAATAAGGATACACACGTTCATGTGTTTCTAGTGGAGTGGATACAATATGCTCCTCTGGAGGCAGCCGAATTTTCTCAGTACAAGCACCATATCAACCGATGGATTGTGCCCTATTTTAAAGAGCATATCAGCAGCATCAGTGAGTTGTCCGTTCAAGAACTGGAACAGTATTTTTCCTCACTCAGAAAAGCCGACAATCCACAGATTGCTGGTTCGCAACATTTAATCTCTACCAGTCATCACATTTTACTGATGGCTTTCAGCCATGCAGTTAGTAGTGGTTGGGTTGAAAAAAATCCTTTGGTTTCGATCAATCCGGAGACAGGGAAAGGTGAGATTCTGTTTGCAGACTTCATTTTGAAATGGCTTGCAGTCATCAAGTACAAGGTGCAAATTACAACATATGCAGGATACCGCAGTAATGTAGAGAAAAGGATAGAACCCTATTTTCGTGAAAGAGGATACACGTTAAATGAGCTTTCAGACAATCCAGAGTTTATTCAGGACTATTATACCTATGAACTGGAAGAACGGCATGTAAAGCCAAATACGGTCATCAGACGCCATGCTAACATCCATAAGTGTCTTGACTATGCTGTACAATTAAAATTGCTAAAGGATAATCCAGCAGACCGGGTACAAAGACCAGAAGAGAACACTTATGAGGCTCAATACTATACAAACGAAGAAATGGTACAGCTTTTTAAAGCTGCTCATGGGGATCCGCTTGAAATCTGCATATTTCTTGCCGCATTTTATGGTATGCGTCGCAGCGAAGCACTTGGAGTGAAGTGGTCCAGAATTGATATGGTGAACAAGACCATCACTGTAAACCATGTGGTAACAGATATCTATATTGACGGGCATTGTCAGCGTGTCATCAAAGACAAGACAAAATCAAAATCAAGCACACGCAAGCTACCATTAGTCCCGCCATTTGAGGCAGTCCTTAAATATGTTTATCAGAAGCAGCACTATCAGCAGTACGTCTGCGGCGATTCCTATTGTAAGGAATATCTGGATTACATCAATAAGACAGAAACCGGAGAACTTATAAAGCCAGGCTATGTGACGGATCACTTCCAGTTACTACTGAAAAAGAATGGTCTGCGACGGATCCGCTTTCATGATCTCCGCCATAGCTGTGCATCCTTATTGTATTCATATGGCGTTGACCTCAAGGCTATTCAGCATTGGTTAGGACACAGTACGATCTCAACGACTGCAAACATTTATACACACTTTGATTACGACCAGAAGGTAAACACAGCAAATGCAATGATCCAGTCCCTGCCCGCAAGTGTTTTTCCGGGCATAGGTGTGAACTAAAAAGAAAAAAGACTAAAACAATCTGTCTTAGTCTCTTTACCAAATGCCGGTGGCCGGACTCGAACCGGCACGGAAATTACTCTCCGAAGGATTTTAAGTCCTTTGCGTCTGCCAATTCCGCCACACCGGCAAATATGTGTACACCCAACCCGCTGTAAACAGCTACAAACACCTCAAATTTTGGAGGGATGTTTTGGAGGGATGCAAGCACATTTGCTAAATATGAAATTTTAAGATCCTTGATTTTTCAAGGAAAATCTGCCACAACTTAACAATCCATCCATTGGATTTTAAGTCCCTTGCGTCTGCCTATTCCGCCACACGCGCGCACTATATATATGGGACCTACAGGGCTCGAACCTGTGACCCTCTGCTTGTAAGGCAGATGCTCTCCCAGCTGAGCTAAGATCCCACATAACGACCCAGAAGAGACTCGAACTCTCGACCTCCGCCGTGACAGGGCGGCGCTCTAACCAACTGAGCCACTGGGCCTTATTAAATTAAATGGACCTTCGGGGACTCGAACCCAGGACCGATCGGTTATGAGCCGATTGCTCTAACCAGCTGAGCTAAAGGTCCATTATATGTCCCTTTCAGGAACAAAGCCGATGATCGGACTCGAACCGATAACCTGCTGATTACAAATCAGCTGCTCTGCCAATTGAGCCACATCGGCATATTGCCTATACTTTGAACAAATATACCTTTTATTCAATTGCACTTTGTGCAAATGACTCCAACGGGAATCGAACCCGTGTTACCGCCGTGAAAGGGCGATGTCTTAACCGCTTGACCATGGAGCCAAATTCTTTGATATCACTTCTATCAGCGACCGAAATAAATATTACCATAATCTTTTTGTTTTTGCAAGTGATTTCTTTAAAAAAATTCACTTTTCTTATGATAATCATCTTTCATAAAAAAAGCCATAGTTAAAATACAGCTATGGATTCTTTTTAAGCTCCCCGAGTTGGGTTCGAACCAACGACCCTTCGGTTAACAGCCGAATGCTCTACCGCTGAGCTATCGAGGATTACCTTTATTGAAGTATACCTTCAAAACTGCATACAAAGTTTTTTCATCCATCTTGTTCCTATCACCTGTTCTGGTTATGCCCTCGACCTATTAGTAACAGTCAGCTCCATGTGTTACCACACTTCCACCTCTGCCCTATCTACCTCGTCGTCTTCAAGGGGTCTTACTAACTTGA
>NZ_JAKVPP010000014.1:0-112322 GCF_022487435.1 Mediterraneibacter sp. NSJ-151
ACCCCATCATTCCACCTCTTGGATTGTTAGTTCTCCTAACATCTGAAATTTTCGTTCTTTTGTTAGTGCCTGATTTTGTCCTTCAACCACGAAGGCTTTGTTCAGGAACGAGTCGCACTAATGTCCATGTCATAGCCTGCCCGGACTGCTTTTTTCTGTTCCTCGATCTTCATACGGTTAATATCCGTCACCTTGCTTTTTACCAGTTTGATCGCCTTCATCTGGTCGATGGACTGGATATGGAAATTCACCATCAGGTTGCTGTCCATCTCCAGAAACTCTGCCAGCATCTTGTCGGTAAGTTCCGGTGCAAGGATCTGTAAATAGGAAACAGCTCCCATCGTGCCGCCCATCTCAAAATCTTTTCCATTCTTAAATACAAAACTGGTCGGTGCGACATAATCCTTGGTACTAAGCCCTGTCCGAAGTACATCGTCATAAGAGAAATGGAACGGAACTTTGCTGTCCTGGTTAAAGGTTTCATACATGATCTGTAACCGTTCCTCTCCGTTCAGCGGATAGGCAGATACCCCAAGGATCTTAAAGTTATTCAGAATATCCGACTCGATACGTTCCAGTTTTGGCCGTGCTTCCCGGATATTCTCCGCTTCAATCCCAAATGTGATATATTTGGTACGCATCAGCCCGTTATTTCCTTTTGCCAGCTGGTTATTGAGCATCTGGGCAAACTCCATACGTAGGTCATCAAATTCATCCTCCTGCGGATTGATATGGATGACCTTCTCATACTCTGCCATGTTGCTGTGCTGGTTGATAAAAGACAGCTGAAAATGAATTGTGCTGTCAAAGTAATTCAGGAAATCACACCAGTTTTCAAAGATGGCGTTCTTATCTTCATTCTGTGCCAGCTGATAGTTGATGTCATAAAAACGGATCGTCTTGGAATAAAACTTGTCCTGCACCCGGCAGATACCGTCCCTTCCCATCTCATGGTATGGAATCGACTGCTGTGCAGTGATCCTCTTATCTCTGGCACTATCCGGTGTTTTCTTTCCTGTCCCACTGCCTTTCGTTCCGGAAACCACTTTTCCTGCCGGACGCTGCCCCGACGGTGCTGCGACAGATCTGCTCTTTTTCTTTTTTGCGTTTTTCTTTGCGTCACGCACTGCCTGCTTTTCTGCTCTGGCTGCCAGCTTTGCTTCCCTTTTTGCATTTTTCTTATCCGCTTTTTCATGTTCCTTATGCAGTTTTTCTTCATATTTCTGTGCCCTTTTGAGGGCTTTCTTTTCCCTGCGTGTCAGTTTCCGGTTCGGTCTGCGGACACCTCTTCGCCGTTCCAGTGCTTCATACCCTGTCACCATAGGCTCATCATGCAATCTGCCGCTTACTGGTTTTCTTTTCATTGCGGGGTCTGGAAGTTCTTCTTCTCCATCCTCCTCATCCAGCCAGTAATCATCCGGATATAATTCGTCTAAGCTCTGTGGCGGCTGTCTATCGTTTTTTCTTTTTAACACCCTTCGTTCCCCCTTTCTTCTTTTTGACCACGGTATACTTTTTCTCGTACATATTTTCCATCTGGTACTTGCGTACCGGAGGACGGATAAATTTTACGGTGATCATATTTTTTAAGACCTTTTCTAACGGGAGTCCATCCTTCTCATACATGGCAAACAAAAATGCCGGAAGCATCAGAAGGCACATCCCGGTCGCTGCGTTACTGGAACCAATGATTCCCCTGCTTAAGAAATAAAACGGAAGCCCTACCGCCGCCGCAATCCCAAAGCAGATCAGCTGCCGTTTCGTCAGGTTGAAAATGATCTTATTCTTGACCTTGGTTAAGTCTTTAGGCACAGATACAAATGCCATTGCCAGTTCCTCCTTTCTTAATGGGCGTTAAAGATACTGCGGGCGAAGTTTCCTGTTTTCATCAGACTGAAACACAGGATCACCGTGTATGCCATCACGCCGAACAATGCAGAATGTATGTTATCTGACATCTGGATGTTTGCGACCAGGACCGCATAGATTCCCACACAGACCATCATAAAAAATCCCTGGAATGCCAGTGCAAACAATCCACGAAGATAGTTGTTCCCGATCTGCCCCCATTCCCGGTTGGACATGGTTGCGAACGGGATCGCTCCAACGGACGAATAGAGATAAATCTCAATCATACGTCCATACAAAATCACTGTAATAAAGACTGAGATAATCTTCATACACAGGCTTACAAGCATCGTTTCCAGTGCCAGTATGACAAGTTCACCGATCTCCATAGATTCCATCGCCGTCTCCATCGTGGAGATCATCGTATCTATATTGATCGTTGTATCAGAACTGATAACCCCAGCTGCCCGGCTGACTACGGACTGCCCGACATCAAATACCGCCATCGTGATCGTAAAGGTATGGCTGACGATCCAGACTGCCACCCACATCTTGAAAAAGTATTTAAAGAACATCCAGGTGTCGATGTCGTGCATGTTGTTCTTTTCCGTCAACATGGAGATCAGCTCATAACAAAGTACAAATGTGATAATCATACCGGCAATCGGTACAATGACCGACTCGGAAAGATTCTGTATCATGCTGTAAATGCTGCCATTCCAGCCCTGCGGTGTCTGCCCAACCTGAGCAGCAATCTGACCGGTCTTTTCATTGACATCGGTATACATTGTTGTCAGGTTGGAACTTACCATGCCTGTCAGAAGATTCCTCATCCATTCTTCAATCGCTTCAAATATCCGATCCATGAGTCATCTCCCTCCTGCTTCTCTCAGCTGAACAATCCGGACAGTAACGGTACCAGCTGGGTGCCGATCAGAACGACACCGCCTCCTGCCATCAGCTGTTTTATCCCCAATTAGGTGTAAAACTCTGCTCGATGGCGGGCGGCGGCGTACAAAAAATCTATATGGTGTTTTTAAGAGAATCGTCCCGGCGGGACAGGTCAGGCAGTGACCTGTTCCACCTCCGGGATGGGTTTGAGATTAAAATGAATTTCGATAGAAATGTGTCTTGTTTTATCTTCGTCAATGCGCTCATGCACGACGATTTCTTTGATTAAGCGGTTAAGGGTGGCTGCGTCCAGCTCTGTGATGTTGGCATATTCCTGAATGGCTTCCACCCATTGTTTTGCGTCATTGGCAAGCTGGGCTTCATCGGACAGCCGCTTCCTGCCCTCGGACACTTTTGCTTTAAGCTCCGTCTGCTCGGTCTGTGTCTTTTCCAGCATGGTGTTGAAATTCTGCTCACTGATACGCCCTGCAATCATATCCTCATAAAGCCGCATGACCATTTTATCCAGAACCTCAATCCGTTCCTCGTCCCTTGTAAGGGAGCGTTCCATTGCTTCCCGCTGTTCCCGCTGCTCGGCTTCACAGGTATTAGTCAGGCGGTCGGCAACCGCTTTCCCGTCCATCAGGGCAGCTCTGGCACATTCCCGGATTTTCCGCAGCACATGGCTGTAAAGGGTGTCATAGTCAATCCGGTGCTGGGTGCAGTGGTTCTTTCCAAAGGCATTGTAGGTCTTGCAGGAATAAATCTGCTGGGGATGTTTTGCGTTTGTGTAGCGTATCGTCAGCGACTTCCCACACTCGCCGCATTTTATCAGTCCGGCAAACAGGCTGATTTCATTGGTCTGCCCCGGACGCTGGCGGGATTTCAGCTTGTTCTGCACAATGTCAAAGCTCATGCGGTCAATCAGCGGTTCATGCTGTTCCTCCACTACAATCCAGTCCTCCGGCTTCTTTTCCCCAATCGTGCCGATTTTGAAACGGTAGTCCTTTTTCTGGGAAGCAATCGCCCCGGTGTAGACGAGATTCATCAAAAGGTCTTTGATAACTGAGAAGTCCCACATATACCGCCCGTTTTCCGGGTCTTTCTTTTCCCATTTGGTGCGGGTATTGCGAAGCCCCCGTTCCCGGTTCCACCATGTGGGGCAGGGGATTTTTTCTTCCTCCAGCCGTCTGCGGATATAGTTCGGACCATGACCGTTTAGGGCATATCCGAAAATCAGCCGCACAATCGGGGCGGTTTCCTCGTCAATGAGCAGATGGTTTTTGTCCTCCGGGTCTTTCCGATACCCAAACGGGGCAAGACACCCGGTAAACTGTCCTTTCTGCGCTTTCAGAAGATAAGAGGAATGGACTTTCTTGGAAATATCCTTGCTGTACATCTCGTTCAGGATATTCTTGAACGGGGCAATATCGTTGTTATCCCGCAGGGTGTCGATACCGTCATTCATGGCGATATAGCGGACACCGTTTCTTGGGAAAAAGTCCTCAATCAAATGCCCGGTTTGCAGATAGTTACGCCCCAGACGGCTGAGGTCTTTCGTGATGACAAGGTTGATCTGCCTGCGCTCAATGGCTCTCAACATTCTCTGTAAATCAGGACGCTCCATATTAAGACCTGTGAAACCATCGTCCTGATAGACTGCCACAACCTCCCATCCCTGCTTTTCGCAGTATTTTTCCAGCATATCACGCTGGTTTGCGATACTGGCACTTTCGCCTTGCAGGTCATCGTCCTTTGACAGCCTGCAATAGACCGCTGCACGATACCCTCCGGCAAGTGCCGAACCGATTGTTCTGTATTCCATTTCGTTCATCATAGCCATTTACCCACACAATCCAGACGGTATCTGGCTCTTTTGAACCTCATCTTCATTATAGCTCATATCTTTCCTTTTAGCAAGATATTCTTTCGTATTTGTCTTACCGTATTTCTGGGAAATCAGGCTGACGAACACATCGGTTGCGTCCAGTTCCCCGTCAAATACCGTTGTAACATGAATCTCTGTTTTGTTTTTTGCCATAGGCAGTTATCCTCCATACATGAAAATAGCCAGACAGAGGGTGTCGGCAACGAAGTTCGGCAATGGGCTTCAAAAGACCTTGCAAACAATCTCAATCTGGCGATGGTTACTATTTATACTTTTCTTTTATTTTTCTGTTGTTTTGGTTGTCATAGGGGAGAAAAGCCGATAGTTTCGGGATTTTCCCCGGCAACCGGCTCGGCAACGGGATAGCAACAGGGGGTGCAACGGGCTGCCATTTTCAGAACGGAAGCTCCATCTGTTCTGTGACCTCCACAAAACCGTCCATCGTTTTTTCAGACGGGTTGCCGGAGTCCGTTGCCGGGTTTTCACGCTCCCAGCCCTTTTGTCTGCCATATTCGGAAAACATTCTTGGGTTTGGGAAGTACCGCCAGCCGGAAATGCACTGGTTCATAATCTCGTTGATTTCCCGGATTTCCCATTGCTTCGGCTCGTCAAAGACATGGTTCAAGGCTTCCTTGTAGAGCTGCTTGGAGCAGACCATGCTCCCGGTGTACTTATCAAGATACGCCTGTATCATCCCGGCTTTGGTGTCCTCCGGCATAAAATCCCTCTGGTGTTCTTTGAGATACCGCTGCATGGCGGGGCTGAAAGCCAGCTTGAACCTGCCGCTTCGGTAAATCTCCATCGCTTCCGCCCACATCTGCTCGATATAGGCTCTGGAAGCAGCTTCGTCCTCTAAAATGTGAACCTCGGCTTGCTCCGGGTACACCATGACGGGGATAAAGCGGCGGTTGCCGGAACGGTCAAGGGGCAGGAAGTCAAGGGCATTGGAAGTGCCGCCAAACACGCACTGACGGGGGCGGTCTGCCGGGTGGGTTTCATAGGGTATCTTGTAAACCTCTTTCTGCCGGCTTAAAAATGACTTGATTTCCTCAATGCTCTTGGCGTTTGCGGTTGCCATCATTTCCGACATTTCGATAATCCAGTGACCTTGCAGCTTACGGTACACATTGTCATCGTCCAGCTTCCGCAAATCATCGGAGAACCACTCGTCCCGGACTGCCAGCAGACGGAAGAAGGTGGACTTTCCAGCCCCCTGACCGCCTACCAGACAGAGCATGATTTCAAACTTGCACCCCGGCTGAAAGGCTCGTGAGATTGCACCCAGCAGGAACAGCTTCAACGCTTCATAGGTGTAATCGTCTGCGTCAGCCCCCAGAAAGTGCCGCAGACAGAAACGGATTCGTTCTGTCCCGTCCCACACAAGGGCACTTAGGTAGTCCCGGATGGGATGGTACTTGTTTTCATTCGCCACAATCCCGATGGCATTATCAATCTTTTTCTCATTGGTAAGCCCATAGGTTTCTTCCAGATAGAGAAGCAGATACTTCATATCCGTATCGTTCAGGGCTGTGCTTTCTCTGTGAAAACCGATGGGCTTTATGATGTCCTTGCGGTCGGTCAGGATGTTGTATGCGATAGCCCCGGAAAGCAGAGGGTCACGCTGGAATACGGTCAGGCAGTTCCGTATGCTCTGGCGGACACCGCCTTTCTCGGTGGTTTCCAGCCCCGCCTTGATTTCCTCAATGCTCTGGGGCGGCTGCATGGCGTTCATGGTGTTTTTTAGTTCTTGCTGCGTCTGCGGCTGCAAGCTCTGCCATTCGCTGTTCAAGCTGTATCACATCCTTTCCGTAGTCCGCAATCAAAGCCGCTTTTTCCTCTGTCTCCCCGAACAGCAGCACATCCAGCAGATATTCCACATGGGCTTGCTTTTGTAAGGCTTCCACAAACCGGGGATGAAAGGCTTCCTCTGGGGAGTGCGGGGCATATTCCGTTCTCCATGCCCGAAGCAGGTGGAGATAATCGGCAAGGATACGGAAGCAGCGGTTCTTTGCTTCCTGAAACTGTTCCTCCGGGGATTTCTGCCGGGGCTTGGGCTTTTTTGCCTTTCCCGGCGGTTTCCAGTCCTCATAGGAAAGCCCAAAGTCATTTGCCAGTTGTACGGCGGCTTCTTTCTTTGCCAGCCCATACAGGGCGGCGGCAAAATCAATCACATCCCCATCCGCACCGCAGCCGAAGCAGTGGTAACGCCGATCCAGCTTCATGCTTGGGGTTTTATCATTATGGAACGGGCAGCAAGCCATCCCGTTCCGACCTACATGGATTCCATAATGCTCCGCAGCCTGTCTTGTTGTGACGGACTGCTTCACAGCTTCAAATACATTCAAATCTATCCCTCCTTGAAAAAAGAAAAGCACCTGACATTCTCTGATTGAAAATGGCAAGTGCCTGTTAAAGTTCCATATCCTGTTGTCTGTGTTTCGTCTGTTCCTGGGCAGTTCTTTGTGCTTTTTTCTCGTCTGCCTTATCCTGCAAGACTTCCTTGATGGGCTGCTTCTTGGGCGGCTCTTTGCTTTCCTCTGTGCCGGGGGTGGCTTTCTGTACCCAGTAGCGGATATCCCGCAGCTTCTTCAAATCCTCCTGCACCTCTGTCAGCGGTACTTTCAGCTCTGCGATTTCGCTGAGAAGTTTTTCCTGCTCCTGTTGCAGTTCCTTTTGGGTGCTGTCCTTATCGTCCGGGTGCTTGGCAAGGTAGGCGGCGGCTTTCGCATACCGGGCGACCTCCGGGTGTTCCTGTTTGAATTTCTCCTTTGTTTTCTTGAAAAATATCTTCTGGTACTTCTCATAGACAGGCTTACATTCCTTGCAGTCTGTCCGGCTGGCAAGAATCCCGTCAATCACTTTGCTGCGGGCTTCCTTTGGCTTCATCTGACTGCGGTAATCTGCGGCTGATTTCCCGGAAGATTCCAGAAATACTTCTAAGTCCTCCACAGTAGAAAGCCCCTTTTGACGGAGATAGGACAGGGCTTCGCTGACTGCCTTTAAGTCCTGTGAAGTCCCCCGGTTCTGTCCAGCCCTTGTCCAGTCCTTCCGTTCTTCCTTTCGTATCTCCATATACTTCATCAGCAGATTGGGAAGAAGTGTCGCTTCCTCCGCCGCCTTTTGTGCAAGCAGTTCTTTCCGTTTTTCTCCCAGCTCGGTAATCCAGCCTTTGAGGTTTTGGATGAGCTGCCGGATGGACTTCATCAGGCGGTTGGCGGCTCTGATGTCCCGGTTCAGGTTGCCGATGTTCGTCTGGATACCCCGCTTTTCCATCTGCCGGACAGCAGCTCCCTCATGGACAGTAGGGATAATATCAAGCCCCTGTCTGGCATAAGAACGCAAGTCCACACGCTCTGGGCGGTCATTGGCTTCCAGATAGCGGTTCTGGATGACCTCCCATTCATGCCGCCAGATTTCGCAATACTTCTGGTCGTTCCAATCCACCGTATCCTCCTTGTGGCTTTTCCATCTGCCGGACGGAAGTTTTATCCGTTCCCCGTTTTCGTCAAGGTCATAAACCTTGCGGCTCTTGGGAAGCCATTTTCCATGTTCGTCCATTGCCCTCATAGTGAGCATGACATGGGCGTGGGGATTGTGTCCCGGCGGATGGGGGTCATGGATTGCAAAATCAGCAATCATGCCTTTGGAAACAAACTGCTGCTCACAAAACTCCCGGACAAGGACAGCATACTGGTCGGGTGGTATCTCTCTTGGGATGGTAAGCACCCACCTCCTTGCAAGCTGGGAGTTCCATTGTTTTTCCACAGCTTCGGCGGCGTTCCATAAGGTATTACGGTCTGCATACTCCGGCGGGGCATTTGCTGGGAGCAGAATCTCATTGTGGACGATACCACGCTTTTCCGGGTAGTGCTTCACTTGCTGGTCGTATTCACAGAACAGCTTTTCGCCACTCTGGTAAGCAGCGGCGGCAACCGCAGACTGCCGCTGGCTGCGCTGAACAATCGTGATTTCGTTGTGTGGACAGGGCATTTCGTGTCCCTCCTTTCGGTAATTGGTGGACGGGGTGGCGTTTTACCACCTCATTTTGGGCAGAAAAAAAGCAGGAGAACTTTTTCAGATTTCCTGCTCGGTGTGCCGCTGTGTGGGCGGCGGGTATTTAGTAATACATTTACATAGTTTTGTGCAAGTACCAAAGTCGAACAATAAATACAACTTGTCCAATAGCATACGCCCCAATAATAGTGAAACATGGGACTACTGTCATATATCCAGTGAAAATCAAAACAAAAATAGAAACGGAAATCGTAACATTCATTACCTTGAAGCCACTTGCCATAGCAGCATTACTAAGCGAAATATTTCTCTCATCATTTTCCTCTATTTCCATTTCCTTGGTTTTCTTAACGAACAAATCGCACGCACCAGATGCAATCAGTAAAATTCCAATGAGAGATGTACCTACTACTATTAAGTCGGGGCGTGGAACAGGTATTATTTCATGTATTCCCAAACCGTACGTTAGCAATCCTCCCAGTAGAATAATCATTCCTGTAACTATCATTAAAATCAACAACCTTTTTTTCATAATCAATCCTCCTCGTAAATAAAAATTTCTTCGATACTCATGTCAAAATATCTGGCAATCTTAAACGCCAACTGAATAGATGGGTTGTAGCGTCCGTTTTCCAAAGAGCCGATGGTCTGTCGTGATACTTCCAATGCATTAGCTAAATCTTCTTGTTTTAATCCCCGTTGCTTTCGTAATTCTTCCAGCCGATTTTTCATGTCATCCTCCTTTCCAATGGAAAGTTTGCTTTCCGTGCTTTCATTATATCAAATAGCCTGTATATGTCAAGTGTACTTTCCATTTCTTTTTGAAATTTTATATACTTGTCGGCTGGGAACAGCTTGCAACGCAAGGTGTCCCCAGATGGCAAGTCCACAAAAGGGTAGCTGGCGGCAGCCAGCGCAGGGGAAGCGTAGCGTCCCCTGTTTGATTTGGCGAAGACCATGACTGCGGAAAATCACAGCCCTCCGGCGAGGAGCCTTCGGAGAACGCAATGCACCAACCTCTGGGTGGTGTATAATTGCGCCCTTAGTAAACTAAGGGGTTTCCGGCTTCTCCCGTTCCAGCATTTTTTTCAATAGTTCCTGCGTGTCCTGCCTGTGAAAAATGAGTTTCAACAACAGCATGACATCATCATCTGTTAGGCGTTCCGGCTCTTGCAGAAAACTTTCCAGCATACCGCCACGAGTGCAGAGCCGGTGCGTCCGTTCCTTTCGGGTAAGCTGCTTTAACTGGTGCTGCAATGCCTTTTCATCATTGATGGCTTTCCGCAGTTTCTTTTCGCTTTTCTCCAGCTCCCGGTTGAGCTTTTCCAGCTTCGAGGTATCAGGCAAGGGCAGCGTCCTCCTTTCCCGGTATCAGCACATAAATCCTATTCGGTTCTCCCACGCCCTGACGCACCCGCATGATAAGTCCGGCGTTTTCCAGTTCATTCAGAGAACGCTTGACCGTCATGGGACTGCGGGACAGGACTGCGGCAATGGCTGTGACAGGGAAGCAGACAAACAGGATTCCGTTCTCGTCCTCCTGCTCTTTGGATAGCATAGCGTCCAGCATCCGGCAGTACATGACCTTTGCGGTGCTGCTGACTGGAAATCCTGTCAACGCTCTGGGAAATGGCATACAGGGCGGCAATGGTGTGTCTATCGTCATAAATTCAAAATTCATTCGGTGTGTTCCTCCTTTTTCTTTGATCGTTTGGATAAATAACGGGGGCAGTCAATCACAACCGCCCGGAAGCTCTGCTTGCACCCATGCTGGCATTTCCGGCATAATTCGTTGTAAGTGACACGCCCCCGGTCATTGAGGTAAAAGGAAAGCTCATGCTTCCTCTTTTTGCTCATTCTCGGCATATTGTATTTCCTCCCGTTTTAGTGTATGGTTTCGGGGCGATTTTCGGCAAAATTACGGTCATAGAGCCGATTAAAATCTCCCGAAGTATCAGCGATAGGGTAGACTATCCCCCTATCAGATTGTCGTGTTTCGGTATCATTTCGGTGTCAGTTCGCCAGTTCTCCCCGGTGTCGTTCCTCCCCTGAATCTCACAGCGGCGTATCGCTCCCTTTGGTACGCTCGTTTCGGTCAGGGTTCCTCCACATCCCTGCCAAAAGTCATGGCGCTACATCGCCGGGGAAGCATATCCCACACAGGCTGGTCATTCGATTGGAATAATCCATCGATGAACTACCTGTATCATAGAACATTTTTGTGCCCTGTGCCGTATGTCCACAAAGTAGGAATTAGGGGTAAAAATCAGAAATTTCCACGATTGCGGAAAGTGTGATATAATCCAGATAAGCGGCAGCAATGAAACCATTGGAAAGGAGCGTGCGCCCATGAAAGGAGCAACAAGCATACAGGAACGCCTTTGGGAACTCCGCAAGGACAAAGGCTTAAATCTGGAAGAACTATCAAAGCTGACAGGCATTTCCAAATCAGCTCTTGGAAGTTATGAAAAAGAGGATTTTAAGGAAATCAATCATGGCAACCTTATCACGCTGGCAGACTTCTATGGGGTCTCTGTTGATTATCTACTGTGCCGGATAGAGAACAGGGAGCAGATCAACACACCATTGACGGAGTTGCATTTGAATGATGAGATGGTGGCACTGCTGAAAAGCGGTCGGATTAACAACCGTCTGCTCTGTGAGCTTGCTACACATAAAGATTTTATCAAGTTTCTTGCAGACATTGAGATTTATGTGGACGGGATTGCTACCATGCAGATTCAAAACCTCAATGCACTTGTCGATACCGTCCGGCATGAAATCATTGAGCGGTATCGCCCAGGCGAAGATGACCAGCATTTGAAAGTGCTGCAAGCCGCCCATATCAGTGATGATGAGTATTTCAGTCACATGGTTCTGGATGACCTCAACCTGATTATCCGGGATATTCGGGAAGCCCACAAAAAGGACAGTGAGAGTGCGCCCCAGACCACCGTTGCCGATGAATTGAAAGAAAATCTCGAAGCAGTCGAAAATTTCAAGGGCAGCCGGGATGAAAAGCTGGTTGTCCTTTACTGCAAGCAGCTCGGTATCAACTATAAAAATCTGTCAGACGAAGAATTTCGCTGGCTGATTCGGATTCTCAAAAAATCAAAGAAAATGGGAACGCCTATCAGCCAGAGGAAAAAACGGTAAAAAAAACCGCTGTTGCATGGTTGGGGTGCCTTCCATGTAGCAGCGGTTCTTGCTGTGGTTATTATTTCATTCGTTTTCTTAATATCCGGCGATAATTTGTTTCTCCCTTTGGTGCGTCCTGTATAATTTCCAACACACCATCTTCAAGCATTTTATCAATGCGATTAGAAATCCATACATCACTAATTCCAAGTTGATATTTTCCTAAAACATTACCTATAACAATAGCCATTTTGAATTGCTCTGGCTGTTCTGCAATTTCACGAAGAATGAAACTATCATATATATCTTCTGAAACACTTTGCAATTTACCATTTAGCATTGCACGCAAAGGTGCATTTTCATTTTGAAGTTGATTCCATTTCATAGCACAAGCTGAAAGAAATACAGGCTTAGCTTTTTCTTGTAGAGTTATATATTTTCCCCATTCGCCAGGAGAAACCTCACCCCATGCTATTTTGGATGTCATAGTATTTTCTTTTCCATATTCCCAGGCAGGTAACTTAACCAAATAAATTGTTGTCTGACAGTTTAATGGTCGAAGTTGTTTCATAAGCCAGTACATACCGCAAAGTTCATCCGGATTATAGCTATACCAAATACGAACTTCTTCCCCAGCTACATATCGTTCAATAACCGAAGACAATGTAGTTTTAATTTTCTGTATTTTTTCTTCAACCTGATAGTCTAAATCCTCTACAAACCAGACAGACAGCATTTTCTTGAGAACATTTTTCCGCTGTTCGCCAATTCCATTATCAGAAATATCTCCCACACTAAGAGCCATATCAAAACAATAAACATCACTGCTCTTGCCTCCCAATGGAATAGCATTCTCCCAAGCAATATGTTCTTGTTCCTGTGCTTGAATTTGTGCTTCTTTCATTTCATCTGAAGATGGAACACTCCCATCTTCGTGCCTCATAAAGACCGAAACTGCACTTCCTCTATACTTTCCCTTACCGTAAGTTTGGGCAATTTTCAAACTTCCACAGGCACTTTCACCAAATACAATTTCAATCATCTTATATACCTCCGATTTAATTACTCCCGTATGAATAAATTATATCATGCAAAACAATTTCTTCTGCCCGGTTGTGAATGTTATTACAACGCTGCACCCATTCCATTTGTTGAGTTCGCTTCAATTCCTCTGTCACGCCCTCGGTGGCTTTCATCTGCTCCATGATAGTGTCTAACCGTTCCTGTGCCTGTTCGTTCAGGTCTGCAAGATATGTCCACAATTCTCCGGTCAGTATCAATGTATTCAATCTGGCTGGGTGGACTTCCCTTAAATATTCCCGGTGCATCCGTCCGTACTTTCCGATAGGGCGGTGTTCCTCCGGCAGTTTCAAGTCCGGGATGTAGTAATCTCCGACAAGGATATAATCAATTCCGTTTTCCGTTATTCTTGGTTTCAATTCTCTCATGTTCCTTACCTCCTGTGGAAGCAGGCTCGTCTGGTACTAACTCAATCACATCGGTAATCTCACAATTCAGCGTTTCGCAGATACGGGCTAATGTGTCCATGCTGATGTGCTTTCCCTCTTTACTCATGTTGGCAATCATATTCGTTGTCATACCAGCGGCAAGCCTTAAATCTTCTTTTCGCATATCACGCTCTAACAGTGTGTGCCAGAGTGGTTTATAGCTGATGTGCATATTGTTTTCCTGCCTTTCTACCCATACCACCGGGGCGGCTGCCCCGGCAGGAGCTTTTCTCTTATTATAACACCAATCTTGTGAAATCACAATTTATTCTTGTAGCCTGCCGCTGATACCGTCTGGATTGGTTTTTCCTTTCTTTTTGTTCCCTTTAATTAGCCATGAACTGCTTGATTCCCTGGGACTTTGCACCTGGGTTGTCGTTTCCATATCCTTCTAACAGGTTAATAACACCCCATACTGCAAGTCCGGCTCCAATCGCCACCACAAGTGTCTGCAAAATATTGACTGCCTGATTAAAAAACGCCATATTCGTTGTCTCCTTTCAAATCTCTGTATTTCTCTGGTTTCTATCTTTAAGAAGTCTTTTCCGGCTCTGCCCTTACGGGTGGCCTTTCATGATCTCTCAAATCCATCACCTCCCAAAAGAGCAAAGAAAAAAGAGCTATGTGTCCGAATCTTTCACATGCTCTGCTTCCTTGTTTTCTGTATTTAATTCTCCTGCCAGACTCTCTTCCGAAAACTCATACAGGTCAAATTCCTGTGTCCTCGTCAGTTTCACTTCCATCCGATGCCGCATATACGCTTCCACATCAAACTCATTTTTCTTATCGTAGTCTGACAGCTCCTTATACCGTTTGTGTTTGGTAATATCGAACTTGTCACTGAAAAATGGTCTTACACCTCGAAGCTGCAAGATACATTTGCTGCCATCCATGACCGCAAGTTCGTCCCGGCTCATCAATTCTTTGCCACAATGTCAAGTGGTAAATTCAAAAAAGGACAAGCACTATCAAAGAAAGCAGTCTTTCATAGTGCTTGTCCTTTTCTTATTCATGTTTTCTGCCTTGCATTGTTCGAAACGCAGAACTATAATATACTCGATGGAGGTGCGAAATGGATTATATGACATTGAAAGAGGCCGCTGAGAAATGGAGCGTGTCACCTCGTAGGGTAAATTATTATTGCGCTGGTGGTCGTATCCCCAGCGCTGTAAAGATGGCCGGTGTTTGGCTGATTCCCAAAACTGCGGAAAAGCCGATTGATGGCCGGACGAAACAGGGAAAGGAACAGAAGCATGAGTAAGATATTACTTTTGGAAGATGATTTGAGCCTGATCAACGGGCTTTCCTTTGCGTTCAAGAAGCAGGGATTTGAATTGAATATTGCCAGAACGTTGAAAGAAGCGGATGCGCTGTGGGCGGATGGCAGGTATGATTTGTTGGTACTGGATGTATCCCTGCCGGACGGCACCGGCTTTGAATTTTGCAAACGGGTGCGGCAGGTTTCCAAGGTGCCGATCATCTTTCTGACCGCTTCGGACGAAGAAACGAGTATCATTATGGGGCTGGATATGGGCGGCGACGACTATATCACCAAGCCCTTCAAGCTTGGAGTCCTGGTTTCACGGGTCAATGCCCTGCTTCGCCGTGCAAAGGATTTCAGCGCAACGGACACAGAACTGCAATCGAACGGAATCAAGGTTCTTTTGCTGCAGGGTCAGGCTTTCAAAAATGGGGAGCTGTTGGATTTGACCGCTGCTGAATACAAGCTGCTGTGCCTGTTTATGCGAAACCCCAATACGGTGCTTACCAAGGAGCAGATATTAGATAAACTGTGGGACTGCGACGGAAATTATATCGACAGCAGCACCCTCACCGTGTATATGCGGCGGCTTCGCATGAAGATTGAGGATAACCCCAGTGACCCGCAGATGCTCCTGACCGTCCGTCGCATGGGCTATAAATGGAATGTAGTAGGGTGAGGCAGCCTATGAAAATACTTGCAAATAAGGATATCAGAAATCTGTTTCTTGCGGTATCGGTTATCTGGGCAGCATCCCTCCTGCTGGCACAGGGCTTTTTATGGCTGCGCTATCAAAGGCTTTCTTTGTGCCTGCTGTTTATTTTTTTGTTGGCAGCGGCGGCTATATGGGTGGTTTGCTGCTCCTATTTCAAAAAGCAGAATAAGATCATGGAACAGGCGGTATCCCAGATCAATGTGTATCTTGACGGGGATAGCAACGCACGTATTGAATGCGACAGTGAGGGGGAGCTATATCGGCTGTTCCATTCCGTCAATTCCCTGGCGGCGGTTTTGAACGCCCACGCAGATAACGAGCTTCGGGAAAAGGAATTTTTGAAAAATACGATCTCCGATATTTCCCACCAGCTGAAAACACCGCTGGCGGCACTGAATATTTATAATGGCCTGCTTCATGAGGAAGATATAGAAGCGTCCTCCGTGAAAGAATTTGCTGACCTGTCTGAGCAGGAGCTTGACCGCATGGAAACGCTGGTGCAGAGCCTGCTGAAGATCACAAGGCTGGACGCCGGTTCCGTCACGCTGGAAAAGGGGGCCGAGAATGTGGCGGATATGCTGCGGGATGTTGAGCTGCATTTCGCATACCGGGCCAAACAGGAGCATAAAGAACTTGTCCTGTCCGGCCCGGAGGAGGTCCTTCTTTTCTGCGACCGCGACTGGCTGACCGAGGCCATTGACAACATCGTGAAAAACGCCCTCGACCATACGGAGAGCGGCGACGCGGTTCATATTACATGGAAAGCTCTGCCCAATGCCGTTCAGATCGCCGTAAAGGACAACGGCTGCGGCATCCATCCGGAGGACCTGCACCATATTTTCAAGCGGTTCTACCGCAGCCGCTTTTCCCAGGACAAGCAGGGCATCGGGCTGGGCCTGCCGCTGGCAAAGACCATCGTGGAAGCCCATAGCGGCACGATTGAGGTGGACAGTGAACTTGGAAAAGGCACGACCTTCACCATGAATTTTTTAATTCCTACAAAATTGTAGGCTGAGTGTAGGGTTACAGTAATATTTCGGTGCTATCCTTTCCTCATAGGCAGGAAAAACAAAAGCAGCCCGCCTATTTCGCAAAACATGAAGAAAGAGGTATATGCACGATGAATTTATTAGAGGTCAAAAACATTTGTAAGACCTATGGCAGCGGAGAAACCGCAGTCAAGGCTTTGAAGGATGTCAGTTTTTCCGTTCCCAAGGGGGAATATGTGGCCGTCGTGGGGGAATCCGGTTCCGGCAAAAGTACGCTGCTGAACATGATCGGCGCGCTGGACACGCCCACGACCGGCAAGGTGCTGATCGACGGTAAGGACATTTTTGCCATGGACGAGCGCAAGCTGACGGTATTCCGCCGCAGGAACATTGGCTTTATCTTTCAGGCGTTTAACCTTGTGCCGGAGTTAACGGTGGAGCAGAACATCATCTTCCCGGTGCTGCTGGACTACCAGAAGCCGGATAAGAAATATCTGGAAGAACTTCTTGCGGTACTGAACCTGAAAGAGCGCCGGAACCATCTGCCCAGCCAGCTCTCCGGCGGACAGCAGCAGCGTGTGGCGATTGGCCGTGCGCTCATTACCCGGCCAGCCCTGATCCTGGCTGACGAGCCGACCGGCAATCTGGACACCCAGAACAGCAGCGAGGTCATTGCCCTGCTGAAAGAAGCATCCAAAAAGTATGAGCAGACGATTATTATGATTACCCACAACCGTAGTATCGCGCAAACGGCTGACCGGGTATTGCAGGTATCGGACGGTAACCTCACCGATTTTGGGAGGTGCCGGGAATGAAAAGCTATTTAAGCCTTGTGCCGATCTCTGCAAAGGTGCGGAAACGGCAGAATCGGATGACCATTCTGTGTGTCATTATTTCGATATTTCTGGTGACAGCAATTTTTAGCGTGGCGGATATGATGATTCGAACCCAAAGCGACCGAATGACCGGCAAAAACGGAAGTTGGCACATAGAGTTGGACGGCATTTCTCAAGAAACAGCCCTGAAAATTGCGGAGCGGGATGATGTGGTTTCGATTGGTGCAGTTACGATATTTAACCCGGACGGAGAACTGCCCTACCGCATGGACGGAAAAAGGGTTGTACTTTATGGTATTGATGAATCCTATCTGACAATGAATTCAACTGGTGCCGCCGAAGGACGCTTTCCGCAGGGAATGGGCGAAATCATGCTCAGCAGCAATGCAGCGCGTGTCCTTCAAGTTGCAGTTGGGGACACTGTTACACTACGTACGCCGTCCGGAGACTGGGATTTTACAGTGTCCGGTTTGGGCGGTGTGGAGGAAAGCTACTATTCCGGGCAATATTCTTTGATGGATGCCTACCTGCCGCGCACAGCATTTGCAGCGCTGATGGAGCAGAACAACGTCCATAATCTTCAAACGTCATATTATGTCCAGTTTACCAGCGCGTCTAAGGCAGCTAAAGCAATCCCGGAACTGACGGCACAGCATAACCTGCCGGAAAATGCTGTCTCAGAAAACACCGGTGTGATGGCTATCGCCGGACATAGCGATAGCAGCGCCGCAAAAAATGTTTACAGCCTTGCCGCAGTTCTGTTTGTGCTGGTTCTTCTGGCAGGTGTACTGATGATCTCCGGCAGCATGAACAGCAATCTGGCACAACGAATCCAGTTCTTCGGAATGATGCGCTGTATCGGCATGAGCAAATCTCAAATTATCCGATTTGTCCGTTTAGAAGCGCTTAACTGGTGCAAAACGGCTGTGCCCGTAGGCGTTCTGCTTGGCACACTTGCCAGCTGGAGCATTTGCGCGGCGCTGCATTATGGCATCGGTGGCGAGTTTTCCACAACACCGGTTTTTCAAATCAGTCCTGTAGGTTTAGTCAGTGGCATCGTGGTCGGTATCGTGACCGTCCTGCTGGCGGCAGAGTCACCGGCGCGACGGGCGGCACGGGTCTCACCTGTGGCGGCGGTCTCCGGCACGGGAGAGAATCTTTCCGCTTCGCGTCATGCTTCAAACTATAGCTTTGGAAAAATCGAGTTGTCGTTGGGAGCCCATCACGCCATTGCCGGTAAAAAGAACCTGTTTTTAATGACATCTTCTTTTGCACTCAGTATTGTTTTGGTGCTCTGCTTTTCTGTACTGCTTAAATTTGCCGGCTTGCTTTTGCCCGGTCAAGCTCCGTGGCAGCCGGATATTCTCTTGAACGGGTACGGAAACGAACAGGTATTGTCCCGCAGTATGGCAGAACAGCTGCGTGCGATTCCGGGTGTTGGGTATGTCTGGGGCGCAACCGGTCTTACCAACACTCCTGCCAGCAGTCCGCAGAAAGAGGTAGAGCATGTGGTGCTGGGTTCCTACGATGATTTTATGATGGAAAAAAGCAGGGATCTCGTTGTAGCAGGCAGGATGGCCGATCAGGCAGCCAGCAGCAACGAAGTCATGACGATCTATAATAAAAACAACCCGTTGAAGGTTGGAGATACCGTTTATATAAGCGGAAGAGACCTTACCATTGTGGGGGCTTTTTCGGAGGGAATGTTCCCGGATGATGTTACAGTCATCTGCCCACAGGCGCTATTTGACCGTCTGGTCGGAGCGCAGAACTATAATATGATCGGCGTTTTGCTGAACGATTCAGCAACAGAGCAGACTGTAATGCAAATTGCCCACCTTGCAACAGACGAGATCATTGTATCGGATGTGCGAGAGCGTAATTCGCAGGAAGCTGCTACCTATCTGGCTTCCAGAATTGTCGTATATGGTTTTCTGGCGATTATTGGACTGATTTCTCTTTTTAATATTGTCAACAGCATTTCGATGAGCGTTTCTGCCCGTACAAAGCAGTATGGCGTCATGCGTGCAATTGGAATGGATGGCAGTCAGCTTACTCGGATGGTTGCTGCGGAAGCCTTTACCTATGCTGTTTCCGGGCTGATTGTCGGCTGTATTGCCGGTCTGCTGCTGAGCCGTATGCTGTACGCTCGACTCATTACACGCTATTTTGGCATGACATGGCATCTGCCAGGAATGACGCTCTGCCTTATCATTCTATTCGTATTTGCTGCCGCAGCTCTTGCGGTTCATGCCCCAGCGAAGCGGATTCGAAACATGGCAATTACTGAAACAATCAATGAATTATAATTGCAATCCACTTTGGAAAATTTAATGTAACATCTGCCGGACGACGGCAAAGAAAAAATCCCCATCCCTCATTAATTGAGAGATGGGGATCACTGATTATTCTGTAATCTCCGGGATTTCTCCGACAAAGTTATAAATGATCCTGACTTCCTGCACTTTCTGTCCGTCAATCTTCTTGACTTCACCCACCAGAATCTTGCTGATGAGCCGGTTCAGCACCGCCTCGTCCAGTTCTTCAATGGCGGCGTAGCGCCGGATTTCCCGGATAAAGGTGCGGACTTCGCTTTCCTGTTCGTCAGAGTGTCGCATCATCAACATCAGGTCTTGCAGGCGCTTCTGGTTGGCTTCCTGCTCCTGTTCCAGCGCCGCCGTCAGCTTCATAAAACGCTGCTCGGTCAGTATCCCTTTAGCCTTATCGGTGTAAAGGCTCAGGAACATCCCGTCAATCTCCTGATTTCTGGCTTCCAGCCGCTGGCGTTCTTTCTGCGTCTGGGAAGCGTCTATCAGATACCGGCGCTCCATCCGGCTGCTCAGTCGCTGATAAAATGCGTCGGCATCTTTGAGAGCCTGTGCCGCCAGTTCCTGAATGTCCTTCAGAACAAGGTCATACAAATCCCTTGCCTCGATCTTATGGCTGGTGCAGGCGTTCTTGCCCAGCCGGTTGTAGGTCTGGCAGATATAATACGCCTTGTCAATCGGCTCCCGCATCTCGCCGGTAAAACGGTTTTTTCCGGTTCTGCCCACCTTTTCATACCGCACCTGCATGGACTTTCCGCAGGTAGCACAGTAAATGATACCGTGGAACAGGTTATAGAAGGGACAGGAGTTGCCTTTCATAATGGTAGGTCTGCGGTCAATGATTGACTGCACCTGCTCCCATTCTTCCGGGGAAACGATTGCTTCATGGCAATCCTCAATGATTTCCCAGTCCTCACGGGGGATAATGTCATAGGTGTTGGAACGAATCCCTTTCTGATGTGTCCGGCAGACCAGATGTGCGCCCTTATAGAATGGGTTTCGCAGGATATGACTGATCCTTGCACCGCCCCACGCATAATAGTTGACGTCACATTCCGTATTGCTCTTTACCCTCGTGATAGGAACCTTGTCATCCATGAGCTGCTTTGCGATCCGCATACAGCCCCAGCCGTCCAGCGCCATGTCATAGATTTTTCGGATCACCGGCGCCGTCTCCGGGTCAAGGATCAAATGCCCCCGGTCATCCGGGTCACGCATCAATCCGAGAGGCGGCTGCCCACCACAAAACTTTCCCTGCCGGGAACGGGTCATACGCCCCGCCAGCACCTTTTTGGAAATATCCCGGCTGTACATATCATTCAGGATATTCTTAAAGGGCGTGATGTCCATTTCCTGGCGGGTCAGGCTGTCAACTCCGTCTGTAATGGCGATATATCGTACATTGTGTTTGGGGAAAAAGATTTCGATATAGCTGCCGGCCTCGATATAATTTCTGCCCAGTCTGGACAGGTCTTTTGTGATGACACAGCCAATCTTTCCCGCCTCAATATCAGCAATCATACGCTGAAAGGAAGGACGGTTGAAGTTGCGGCCTGTATAACCGTCATCCACATAATACTCATACTGGAACATCCCGTTTTTTTCGGCAAAGTCCCGGAGCATAAGTTTCTGGTTGCTAATGCTCATGCTCTCATTATCGCTGCCATCGTCCAGAGAGATACGGCAGTAAAGCGCTGTGATTTTTTGATTGACTTGTTTTTTCCTGCTCATAGTGTTCTCCTTCTATGAACAGGGACACGATACCATTATAATACCATGTCCCCGTTCCTGATTCAACCGCTTTACGCCGCTTTTTGTGCCATTTCCCGATGTTCTAACCATTCCTCGAAGTGTTCGCAGGTCTGGCGCTCGATCAGCTGCTCAAAGGCTTCCCGCATGGTTTTGTCCCCGGAAAACTCCCGAACCACCACGAACCGGACTTTTTTATTCTGCTTCTTGTTTTTCTCCATAGGCTACCTCCATAGTGTGACAGTCCAGATAACCGTGTGCCGGCAACGAAGTCCGGCAACCAGCCTATAAAAACCTGTAAATGAATATCTGACTGTCAATCTTTGCTTGATAAGTTTTCTTGTAAAATCTCGTTGCTTTCGTTGCCGGACAGAAAATACTTGTGAAAAATCCTTTATTTATGGGCTTTTTCTATATCAAAACCATAGATTTGCCAGCAACGAACCCGGCAACCAACTGGCAACCATCCCGGCAACAGACCATCATTCTCAGGCAATCCACTCCTTCGGAAGTTCCAGCTGGCGGCATTCTTCCTCGCTCAGTTCCACAAATCCGCCTTCGTTGTCGGACAGTTTGTTGTCGAAATTGTCACATTCCCAACCCTTTTGCCTGCCGTACCCGGCGAACATCCTGGGATTGGAGAAAGGCTTCCAGCCGGTCACGACTGTGTTCATGATCTCGTTGATATTGTGCAGCTGCCACCGCTTCGGCTGGTCAAAGGTATGCCCCAGCGCCTCCTTGAACAGCTGCTTGGAACAGACCATGTTCCCAGTGTAGTGTTCCAGAAAGCCCTGTATCTGCCCGGCCTCCGTATCCTCCGGCATGAAGTCCTTCTGCACCTCCACCAGCTGACGCTGGATGCTCTTGCTGAATTTCATGGAATACTGTCCGCTGCGGTAAATGGTCATGGCTTCTGCCCACACCTGCAAAAGATAGGCTCTGGAAGCATCCTCGTCCTCCAAAATATGAACCTCCGCATTCTCCGAGTAAATCATGATTGGGAGAAAGCGCCGGTTCCCGGCCCGATCCAGCGGCAGGAAGTCCAATGTGTTGGAAGAACCGCCGAACACACACTGCCGCAGCCGGTCTTTGGGCTGGGATTCATAAGGCGTTCGGTAGGTTTCCTTCTGTCGGCTGATAAAGGAGCGAATTTCTTCAATGCTCTTTGCGCTGCTGGTGGCAAGCATTTCCGACATCTCGATGATCCAGTGGCCTTGCAGCTTCTGGAACACCCGGTCATCGTCCAGCTTTTTCAGGTCATCGGAAAACCACTCGTCCCGGATTGCCAGCAGGCGGAAGAAAGTGGACTTCCCGGCACCTTGGCCGCCTACCAGACAGAGCATTTCCTCATATTTGGAACCGGGACGGAATACCCGGCGGATAGCGCCCAGCAGGAAGTGTTTCAGCATTTCTTCCACATAGTCGCTTTCATCAGCGCCAAGAAAGTGGTGCAGGCAGGAACGGATGCGGGGTGTCCCGTCCCAGACAAGGCTGTTCAGCACATCCTGAATCGGGTGATAGCAATTTTCGTTTGCTACAATGGAAAGTGCAGCTGTGATCTTTTTCTCACTGGTCAGCTCGTAGTTCTGCTCAAAATAGAGGAGAAGATATTTCACATCGGTATCTGTTAAGGCGCTGGTGTTCCTGCGCCAGCCCAAATCCCGTACAATGTCCACCCGGTCGGTCAGGAGATTTAACCGGATAGCATCCCGCAGGAGCGGATCACAGCAGAACACGATCCGGCAGTTGTCGATGGTATTGGCGGTTTTTCCCTTATCGGTGACAGAAAGGCTCTCCCGCACATCTTGGGCGCTCTGTTCCGGCGCTATGGCCTCGGCTGCGCTCATCACAGCCTGCCGGGTGGCTGGCGGTAAATTCTGATATTCGCTGCTCAATTTTCTTCACCTCTTTTCCATACTCAGCAACCACGGAAGCACGTTCTTCTATGCTGTCAGACAGGAGAATATCCAGCAGATATTCGATATATGGCTGCCTGTGCAGAGCCTCCACAAACAGGGGATGCCAGTCATCCTCCGGCTGTTTGGGAGCATATTCTTCTTTCCAGCGTTCCAGCAGACGCAGGTAATCGCACAGCACCCGAAAACATTTCTGCTCTGCCTGCCGGTATCGCACTTCCTCGCTGATTTTTCTTTTGATGATTGCCTTTCGTGGCGGACCATGACCTTTGCTGTCAAGACTGACAGAGAAATCCTCTGCCAGCTTCAAGGCAGCTTCCTTACTGCCCAGTCCAAAGAGGCGGGAAGTGAAATCAATCACATCTCCGTCCCCCTGACAGGCAAAGCAATGGAACCGCCTGTCCACCTTCATGCTGGGATGTCTGTCATCGTGAAAAGGACAACAGGCCATCCCGTTCCGTCCTACTGGAATCCCATAAAATTCCGCAGCCTGTCTTGTCGTGACAGACTGCTTTACTGTTTCAAATACATTCGATTTCCCCACCTCCAAACAAAACAAAAGGCACCCGGTTTCCTCAGAAAATCAGATGCCTTACAACTCCATATCCTGTTTTTTTGTCGGGGCGATCCGCCCCTCACGTTCCCATCGCTCCCGGTTCTTCCGGTCAGCGTCCAATTTGCCTTTCGCCAGCTTCTCTTTGATGGATTCTCTGGCTTTTTTCTTAATCTGCTCTTTGCCAGCCTGCTTGACCTCCGGCTTCAGCAGCACAGCCTGCACCTTTTTGAGAATCTTTTCTGCGGACTGCTGTAATTTTTCCCGTGCCCTTCCCAGTAGGGTATTTGCAATCTTCACCACTTCCGGCGAATTTTTTGCATTGGGGGATACCACGCTCTTTCGGTATTTCTCGATCACTTCCAAATCCTCAAGCTGGGTCTGTTCCCGTACCTTGTCTGTCACGACCTCCACTGCCTTGTCATAGGCCACATCGGAAACATCCTCCAACAGCGTCTCCACATCCTCGATTTTGAGCGTCAGTTCTTCCAGCTTTTGCTCCTGCGCCGCCATCTGTTCTTTCTGCTTCATCAGGATATAATCCTGCTTTTCCAGATAGTCACGCCCACCATAGGACGGCTCCTGTTCCAGATGAAGTCCATGCCGTTTGGCAATGTCAAACAGGATTGTCCGGCAGACTGCATCGAAAGTCTGTTTCCGGTTATTGTGCTTTCCTTTGGGCTGCTCCGGTTTTGGGAGAGGGATACCCAGTTCCTCCAGCGCCTTTTCCTGCTGGGGACACAATTCTCCATACCGATTTTCACAGTCGAACACATGGCGCTCGTGAATATGCGGTGTTCCCTCATCCAGATGGAGCGCCCAGTCTAAAATGTGGATATGAGAACCGAAACGGCGCTCAAATTCTTCATAAAATTCACTGACGATGAGCGCCAGCGTTTCCGGTGAGACGGATTCCTCTATCGTGCCGATCTGGTAGATGCTTTCTTCCGGACAGGTCTTGTTATTTTTCAAGAGGTCATCCACAGTACGGTTGCGCTCAATATGCCGGGTTTTCTCATTCCGGGCGTTCTGGGCATTTACATGGTCGGCATAATGCTCGTAGTAATACATCCGCTCAATTTCCTCAAAGCTGAAATCCGGCTGCTCCGGGTTATCCCGAAAGTCGTGGGTGGTAAATCCCCGGTAGCAGTCCCAGTACACATTTTGTCTGGCACGCTCAGCGTCAATGTGTTCGCTGTTTTCTACATCGAACCGGCGGTCATTGTGACGGGGATTGTAAGTGCCATGCTTCCCGGAGCGCCCATTGTGCCTTGTTAATTTCAAACATTTTTCCTCCTTCCTGCAAAGCTGTTCCGGGCTGGGGAGGGCGGCGAAGCCGCCAAACCTGCGGAATTTTGCGTCAGGTAATACCCAGTACAAGTTGACGCAGGCATCAACTTTCCCTGGGCAAGGCGTTTCACCCTTGACCCGATGGGACTGCCGCCCTCAACCCGCCAAGGCACTTCGTCCTTGACCCGATAATGGCTGCCGCCCTTAACCTGCCAATGGGCGTTGCCCCTTGACCCCAGCAGTGCGCTGCCGCCCCTGCACCCAGCCACAAAGGGATTGCATCCCTCTGTACTCCTGCACCGGAAAAACCGGCATCCACCGCTGATACGGTGTCCGCCAGCTTTTCCGGCTCCGTATCCATACATCTGCACCAATCGCAGGAAGTGGATACGGAATACGCCTGCGGGGATTACCGTTCAAAATACTGGGTGCAGACCCGGTATTTTTTGGTAAATCGCCCTCATTTCAAGCAATTTTTTCTTCTGTCTGTATGACTTGAAAGCCATGTTCCTTTGCGTACTCCCTTGCAGCCGCCAGCCGTTCTTCACTGTACGGCGGCACCAGCCGGATAGAAAGGCGGGATTTGTCCAGCACATAGGTCGCGCTGCCTTCCGGTGTGCTGCGCTCCAACCTACACAATAGCGGATACTTCCTACTGAAATCTTCCAGCCTGCGTTTTAAGCTGGCGTTGAAGGTGTAAATACTGGCAATGTTCTCGCCCTCGTTCCAGTTGATGATGGTTTCTTTTTCATATTTAGACAGCTTCCTCATACAGTTCCTCCTCATAATCGGTGTTTGCTTTCAGCACACGCAGGCGGTGCTTGATCCGGTAATACTCATCCATCTCCATGCGTAGGCAGTGATAGAAGCTGTCGTACCAGCTTTCGTCTGTCTCTGACTCAATTTTCCTGGTCAGATGAAGCATCTGCCCTTTAGCCTCCGGGTCAACGGTCAGCGCTGTCAGCCATTTCAGCCTTGTCACTGTGTTGTGATGGCTGGGGCAGGCGTAAGCGTAAAGAATTTTCTTTTCCTTCATATTCAGTTTCATAATGATCTACCTCCATTCATTTGCTGCGGTGCGGTATGCCCCGCATGGTTTACTTTTCTATCTGCCGGTCTGTCTGCAAGCCGCTCCTGCCCGGATTTTCTCCCGGCGTATTGTCCTCTTTGGTGCGCTCCCGTCGTCACAAAATCCATGATTTTGCGGGAACCCTTTTATCGCGTCACTTCCCCGGAGGTCATACCCCTTGCAGCCGGTCATTCGATTTTCAAGGTTCTGTGTCTCCTGACAAGAACCAGTTTACCGAAAAAAGGGGGCTGCTCCCGTATGTCCAAGACGTTGGAATAGCGCACAAAAACCGCATATTTCCACGCTCTCGGAAACGTGCTATAATGAAAAAAATATTGAAAAATGTTGACGAGAGGGGGTGCTTTGATGTACACAAAACTGTCAATCCCGGAACGGCTCAAAGACCTGCGGGTGGTGGATAAGCACCTGACACTGGAACAGCTGGCAGAACAAACCGGCCTGTCCAAGTCGGCGCTGGGGAAATATGAGGGCGATGACTACAAGGACATCAGCCCATTTGCGATTGCAACGCTGGCAGAGTTTTACGGCGTGTCCACCGACTATCTGATGGGGCTGTCGGAAAATAAGACCATCCCTAATTCTGATCTCCAGTCGCTCCATTTGAGCGATGAAATGATTGAGCTATTAAGAAGCGGCAGGATCAACAACCGTCTGCTCTGCGAGCTTGCCACCCATGAAGGTTTTCCCCGGCTCATGACGGACATTACCGTTATCGCTGACCGTATCGCCGGTATGCGTGTCAGCCAGATGAATCTGGAACTGGAAGCTGCCCGGCAGAGCGTCATGGAAAGCTATGCGCCGGGAGACGATGACCTTTATATGCGAACCCTTGAAGTCGCACAGATAGACGGAGAGGATTATTTCAATCACATCGTCCATAAAGACATTGACAAGATCGTAAAAGACATCCAAACAGCACACACAAACGACGCTACCACCGCTGATGAACGGCAGGAAACCGTAGCCGAAGTCCGGCAAAAGTTTGAAAAGCTTGTGCAGACGGGAACCAGCGGAGAGGAAGCCTTTATTCAGGTTTTCTGCGACCAGATGGAAATTCCTTATGAGAAACTGACTTCTGCGGAATTTACTGCCTTTTTGGGAATCCTCAGAAAATCCAAAAAAGCAAAACGAACTAAAAGTATGCGGGGAAAGGGCAGCCCAATTCCTCCCAACCGGAATGGCAGACAGAAGCGTTAATAAAAGAACCACCCGCTGGGTAATCCAGTGAGTGGCTCAAAAAAGATATGCTGTTATTTCTGACAGACATCCTACCTTTTTCAGAATCCAGCTGATCGTGTCCCTGTTCATGTAAAATTCAAGGCAACTGAACTCTTCATCAACAAGTATGGCATATCCTTTCCTGTTTTTTGATAGTTCATCCCGTAAGAACGGCTCTGTCCACGGGTGTCCGAAGTGTTATATAAATCAATCGTTTCTTTTCCCAGCGTCTCGGAAATCTCCTTTAAGGTCGAACTTTCCTTACCGCCAAGGAATAACATCGTGTCGCAGTTGCCTAAGATTGTTTCAGCTGCATCTTTGTAGATTGTCTTTAACTGGGACTGCGACTGGAGGATAATGGATGCAGAGATTTCCCTGCTACGAATGGTGGCGATCAGCTTGTCAAACTTTGGAATCTGACCGATATTTGCGAACTCGTCACAGAGGATTCTGACATGATATGGCAATCTTCCATGATGTACATCGTCCGCTCTGTCACATAACAGGTTGAATAACTGGCTGTACATCATCGCCACAACAAAGTTAAAGGTATCATCCGTATCAGAAATGATAATAAACAGTGCTGTCCTCTGGTCACCTACCATATCCAGTTCCATCTCATCATAGCTCATGATCTCACGAAGCTCTGCAATGTCAAACGGTGCAAGCCTTGCACCACAGGAAATCAAAATACTCTTTGCTGTTTTTCCTGCCGCCAGTTTATATTTCTTATACTGACGCACTGCAAAATGCTCCGGTTCTTCCTTTTCCAGTTCCTCAAACAGCATATCTACTGCATTTTTAAATGTCTCATCATCTTCCCTTGTTTCCGAAGCGTTGATAAACTCAAGCAGGGTCGCAAAGTTCTGTTCTTCTTCCGGTGCTTCATACCAGATATAGCCGATCAGGGCACAGTACAGAAGCCTCTCTGCTTTCGTCCAGAAATCCTCACTGGACTTCTCGCCTTCCCCTTTCGTGTTCACCATGATCGTATTTACCAGTTTCAAAATATCCTTTTCTGAATGGATATAGTGGAAGGGGTTATAGTGCATACTCTTGGAAAAATTGATCGTATTCAATACTTTCACTTTATATCCATGCCGTACCAGCATCTTTCCGCACTCAATGATGATCGTCCCTTTCGGGTCCGTGACCACATAACTGATGTATTTTCCCATCTGCATCAAGTTGGGTTTTACATAAAAACGTGTCTTTCCTGAGCCAGATCCGCCAATCACGATCACGTTCTTGTTCCTCGCAAATTTCGGATTCTTTGGTCTGCCATTCATGGTCAGCCGTTCCGTCATGGTCAGCAGGATATTGTTCTCAAATACCGGGTCGATAAAGGGTGCAATGTCTTTTGCCGTCCCCCATCTTGCCGAACCATACTCCACTCCCTGCCGGAACTTTTTGGCATTTTTCCCTTTCATATAGACCAAGAGCTTCACCGCCACGGCTCCTGTAATCCCAACCAGCAATTCATTTTTATGCATACTTGGAAGAATCCTGCTGAATGCCATCTGGAAATTTAAGACCAGTACCATCAGTCTTTCTATCATGGAATCACCCACACAGTATTGATATAACCATGCCAGCTTATTTCCCACATAAAAGATCACGATATACGGAAGATTCATCAGAACAATCCGAAGCAGCTTATGTACATCCACCGGCGGTAACCTCTCCAGGTATCCTTTTCCTACACCAAGCAATTTCTGTAATCTGCTCATAATGACGGCTCCTTCTCCTTTCCTTTTGTTTTCTCCAGTTCTCTGTGCTTTGCAAGCGATTTGGTGATTGCCTGCTGTAACTTCTTCCTCACAGATGGTTTTTTGTCCTTATTCAACGTCTGTCCTGTATATTCCTTAAAAGCGGCAGTCATCACATCGGCATCTCTTGCCTTAAAGAACACATAATATCTTGGCGGGTCAGCAGTCACATCTTTTTTCAGACTGAAATCAATGCTGTACTTTTTTGCTACCCGTTCAAAAGACTTGATATTTCCATCTGTGATCTCAATGTTGGACAGCTGTACATTCTGCTTCATCAGCTTATCAAGACTCTGTTTTCCCTTATAGGTCTTATCCTCCTTTTCCTTCTTGGGCTGTTTCTGTCCCTGCTGTTTTTTCTCCTGCTCCATCTTTGCAAGAGCCTTTACCATGGCAGCTTTCAGCAGGTTGGCAGTGACCTTGCCGCAGCGGATACAAAGTGAGACTGTTTTCTCATTCACTTCATCCTGCAATCACACCACGCCCTTTCTTCTTTCACTGCTGTCTTATCCTCATTTATCACATTGCTGCTCCTTTCCTCTCTTTTCTGCCAGTTTCATATATTCTTTTTCTGATTCTGCCCCCACTTTGATACAGCACCAAAGGACAAATCCATATACCAGAAATACTGCAGCTGCAGCAACGATCAATACTGTTTTTGTCATCTTCTTTTCTCCCTAATTCTTTTGAAATTTTATAAAAGGGCATCTATGAATCCTGTGTCCATAAATGCCCTCATCCATTACTAAGAAATCTTATAATCTCTTATTTCTTCTTTTTGCGAAGAATCACTGTTCCACCAAGACCAGCCATTCCAGCCCCTGCAAGCAGAATCCAGAACAGAATCGGTGTATTATCTCCTGTCTTTGGTGAAGTCGATTTCTTTGTTTCTTCTGTGGTTTTTGTCTCCGGTGTTGGTGTGGTTTCTGGTGTTTCCGTCGGTGTCTCTGTTGGAGTTTCCTCTGGTTTCGCCTCATCCTTCATCACAACCTTCTGGATTTCTCCAGTATCTTTGACCGTAAACTTCACATCTTCTGCAACCAGATAACCATCCGGTGCAGTTTCTTCACGGAGGATATATTCCCCGATTGGAAGCATCTCAATATAGTGTGGTTTTTTCTCAGATGTCCAGCTTTCTACGGTCTTTCCATCTTTATCAAGGATCGTCAGTTTCGCTCCTGGCAGCTCCTTACCGGAAATATCGGTCTTGGAAATCTGCACTTTTGTCACATCATCCTTCATTTCCACCTTCTGTACTTCACCGGTATCTTCCACCGTAAAAGTGATGCTCTCTGCTGTCACATAACCGTCCGCAGGAAGTGTTTCTGTCATGGTGTACTTCTTGCCAGCGGTCAGTTCTTTGATGATATGTGGTTCTTTACCAGAAGTCCATTCATCCACAGTGTTTCCACTCTCATCTGTAACTTTCAGTTTTGCTCCCTCAATCTCCTTTCCGTCTGTCAGGGATGTTTTGGTAAACTCTACGGTTGTCGGCTCATCTTCAAAAGTAAACACATAAGACAGTGTTTCCTTATCTGCCCCACCATATTCAAAAGTAAATTCCTGTACCTGGTCTGTTGTCGCAAATCCCGGTGCCGGAGAAGTTTCTTTCACATAGTAGGTATAGCCAAGTGGCAGATCTGCCGTAAAGGTCAGTTTTCCTTCCTTATCCGTAGCCTGCTCCTCAATAACCGTATCCTCTTTCAAGATCACATCGCCCTTTGCATTGACAATATTTTCTTTATTGCACAGGGCAAATACAGCCCCTTCCAGTACACGGTCGGAATCTTTTTCTTTCTTTAACACGTTTACTTCTGCTCTCTGGCGTTTGTTCTGCCAGTCAGCAGAATAAGTAACAACTGCGGTATTCTGGTCACGGTAAGTCAGATCCACTTCACGAGCTTCTCCATCCAGGACATATCCATTTGCTGTCTCTTTCTCTTTGACACAGTATTTGCCAAGAGGAAGGTCTGTCAGTTTCGCCACTCCTGTTTCATCCGTCGTGATCGTTGCTACCAGTGCATCCTTTTTGTAGTAATCTTCACTCTCACCATCCGCCGCTTTTATATCTTCTAAGGCATAAACCTCAAAAGTAACGTCTTTCAGGGAACCGGAAAGATATTCAAACAGATGCTTCATCCATCCGCCAATGGAATCCAGTGCAGATATTTTCTCCAGGAACTCACCTTTTTTATTGATGATAAGTGTTCCGGTTGGCACTGCATCTTTCATCTCTACCTTCTGGATTTCAGCAGTATCGTCCACAGTAAAGGAAACTTCTTCCGCCATCAGATAGCCATAAGGAGCCATTTCTTCACGAAGAGTATATATCTCCCCGGCTGTGAGTCTTTCAATCAAGTGTTCCTCACCCTTTACAGACTTCCATGTATCTACCACATTTCCATCCTTATCAAGCACCGTAAGCGTTGCCCCGGAAAGTTCCACGCCTGTCGTAATATCGGACTTCGTAAAGGTTACTTTTGTCGGCTGGTTCTTAAATACAGATTCCAGCTCTACCACTTTCACATCCTGTCCCTGATATTTGGCAGTCACTTCCAAAGTCTCAAAAGAAGAGACATACCCTGCCGGAGCTGCAAGTTCTTTGATATAGTAAGTACTAAATGGAAGGTCAACGTCAAATACTGCCTTTCCATCTTCCCCACTGACTGCTTTTCCAAGTAAGGTATCTGCCTTCACAATCACTTCTTCATGTGCCAGAATATCTTCTTTTGCATAGATACCAAACTCTGCACCCGCCACAACCGTTTTTGTCTCTGCATCCTGTTTGACTACGGACACTTCCACTTTCTGGCGGTCATTCTCAAAGGTTGCTGTCTGCTCAATAACTGGTGTTTTCTGGTCTTTGTATTCAAATGTTACTGTCTGTGCTTCTTCATTTAACACAAAGCCCTCTGGTGCTGTCTTTTCAACAATCTTATAGGTTCCAAGTGGAAGGTCAGCGATCTGTGCCTTTCCATCCTTATCCGTGGTAACAGTTCCTACCAGTTCCCCAGAAGCATACTCCAGGATACGGTTTCCATTATCATCTTTCTGGAAATCTGCTGTATAAATATCTTCGGCAGCATATACCTCAAAGACTGCTCCCTCCAGAGTTTCTTTCTGATAAGTAAAGTCATCTTTATAACCATTTAAGACCTCACCCTGTTTTACGATGTTCAGTTCTCCCTTAACCGGATGATTCTCGTATGCGATCTCAATGATCACATCGCCGGAAGTTCCGTCCATCTGATATGCTGTATTGGAATCTACATCTACCTCATAGTAATTCTCATTGAGCGTATATCCATAAGGTGCGTTCACTTCCTCAATACGGTAATGTCCAATCTTCAGATTCTGTGGAAGGATTAAGTATCCCTGCTCATCTGTAAAATAAGATTTGTGTTTTACCGTCGTCGGATACGTTGTTACCTGCTCCACATACTTTTCTGTATCCAGGTTAAAAATCTTAAACTCCGTATTTTTCTGAAGGACTGCTTTCTTTGTCTCATCGTCCTGTTTGATGATCTTCAGCTTCGCTTCAAACTCTTTGTCAAGCAGCACCCTCCATACCTGCGGTGTAGTCGGATGATTCTCTGTAATCTGTACGATGAAATCATTGACCGGAGTGTAATTATGTGGTGTGGTTGTTTCACGGACGATGTAAGTTCCATACGGAATCGCAATACTGCGGGCATACCCTTTCTCATCTGTAAAGATCTCTGTTGCACCATTTTCCCCGATCACTACCGGCTTGGCAGAACCAAAGTCATAGCTGCCATCTTCTTTTACTGTCAGGGAAGATACCAGATAAGCGGTAAATCCTGCACCTTTCAGTAAATCGGCATCTGTCTTTCCGTTGTTCGCTGCCTTGATGATTTCAAATGGCTGCTTCATCACCTGTTCCAGAGACAGACAGTCACGCTTCACTTCCGCTACAAGATCACCCTCGTAGTTGCAGACCAGATCATGTTCTTCTTCATCTGCCAGGTAACCCGTTGGCGGAGTAATCTCTTTTACATAGTAATTACCAAGGTATAATCCATCTACGGAAGCCTGTCCATTCTTATCTGTTGTGAGAGTGGCAACCTGCTCGCCTGCTTTGTAGATCACACCAGTTGCTCCATCCGGATGGACAATATCCTCACGGGCATACAGTCCATAGACTGCCTTTTCTAAAGTAGCATCTCCCTGTGGAACTGCCTTCTTTGTTTCTTTGTCCTGTTTCTGTAAGGAAATCTTTGCTGTCACACGCTCATTTTTGAAGGTATGCTTAAATGTCAATTTTGCTTCCTTATCGTTTGTATAAGAAAAAGCAAACGTATACACATCATCCGCATTTCTCAGATAGCCTTCCGGAGCCTGTACTTCCTTTACATCATAGGAAAATCCCAGCGGCAGGTCTGCGGTGAACTTCGCCGTTCCATCATTGCCAGTTGTCACTTTCTCAATCAGAGTGCCTTTCTTTACGACAACCATTCCATCTGCATTTTTAATGTCACTGGCTGCATAGAGTCCAAAAATTCCTCCATCCAGAGGATTTTCTGTATCCTTATCCTGTTTTGTCACAATCACTTCTGCTTTTTGTCTGTCATTCGTAAAGGTTGTCTCAGAAAAAACAACATCTACATTCTGTCCTGCATAAGAAAGCGTAACCGAATTTTCTTCCCCGGCATTATAAAATCCTGTCGGAGCCTGTTTTTCTTTGACAATGTATGTACCAAGATGCAGGTTTTTCAGAATGACTGCCCCATTCGAGTCTGTTGTCAGATTCTCTTTGACCAGATCACCCTTGCTGTAAACCTTGGCACCATAAGCAGTTTTAATATCTGCCCCGGCATACACATCATAAATCGCACCTTTCTGTCTGCGTTTCTCATACTTAAATGTTGTTCCATTCTCGGTGACATCTGCACCTGTCAGAACCTGACCTTCTTTATAAACAGTCAGCTGCCCCATCTGTTCCTCATCCGGAACAGTTACAGTTGTTGTTTTGCTGACTTCCAGTTTTACATTGTAAGCAGTTGCATTGATACGATATCCTGTCGGAGCTGTAATCTCTTTCAGATATACAGTGTCCTGTGTCTTAATGATCTGCACGGACGCTTCCCCATTTGCATCGGTTGCCGGTAACTTTGTGATCAGTTTTGTACAGTTTGCATCACTGTATAAACCAAACACGGCACCTGCCAGCTTTGCGTCTGCTTTTGCATCTTTTTTAATCACCTTAACACTTGCGTACTGTACCCATGTTACTTTGAAGTCCACATATTTTTCATCATCGACACCTTCACCAAATACCAGTGCCAGATCCTGTGAACCGGAGCCGGTACTGATCTTATATGCAGAATAATCTTTCGTTACACTGCCCTTCATGGTTGCAGACCAGCTTCCTGCGACATCCTGTACCTGTGTAAGAGGTGCAGATAAGTAAAACTTGGTTCCACCATTGATTTCCACTGCTTCACCAGCTTTGCTTGTTTTTCCGGTTGTCACGTTATGGAGTTTCACACCACTTGGAAGTTTCATCGTGATACTCTGAAGTTCATCTGCTTTAAAAGTGATTTCCTTTGTTCTCTGGCTGTTGCCATCTACATAGGCTGTCACATCTGCATCTGAAAAACTCATATCTACATCTGGAATCTCCGGCTGTGAAATACAGTAATTATACAGTTTCATTGCAAGTGTCTTCGCCTTGCTGCTTGCACCGGAGAAAGCAGAATCTCCACCATTGGCATAAGATGCTGCCAGATGTACTAAGATAAATCTGGCACCTGCACTCAGGTTTCCATAGCCATTTTCCTCTGTGAAAAATCCTTCATCACCGGAAGCCTTTGTGCCATAGTAACAAACCTTTGCCAGCTTCTTACCATCACTGAGCTTTGTAATGTCATAAGTACCACTTCCCGGACTGGATTTAGAAGGCTCTACACAATATGCTGTGGCAGAAACATTACCAAACTGAACCGTATATTTATAAGTCAGATAACTTCCATACCCGTAATCCGAATACTGATAGCAGGTTCCTCTTGTCACTGTAACTTTCTTGGTACTCTGTGTTGCAATATCTGTTGCCATAAAAGTAACCGCTTCTCCTTCTTCCATAGAATAAAGGTCAATACCGTTCTCCGCTACCTGATCCATTACTTCTGAAACAGTCAGACCGGATTCTTCATCTGTCGTCACTTCCTGCTCTTCTGTAAGATCTGTTACAATCTCTTTTGACCCATCCGAATCAGCATCCTCCGCATTTCCGGAATCTTCTGTTTCACCGGCATTTCCTTCACCAGCTGTATTTTCAGAAGAACTCTTTGTCTGTGCTTCTGTTTCCGGCTCTTTTATCGTAATGTTTCTGCTTACTCTGTAAGCTGGGTGACCGCTGACTGGCTCTACTGCATAGACAGCTTTGTAGGTATCCGGTGTATGTACGTCAAAATCTGTACCAGCTTCACTTTTTGCTTCATGGAATAAAACTTTCACCTTTTTTTCATTCACGCCCTCTATACCGGACAGATCGACTTCCACCTCAAATTCTTCTCCATAGGGAATCTCAATATCCTTTGCTTCCACAATTTCATCTTTGTCAAGAGTATCCTGCACATCCTGCAGTTCCGGATATTGCTGTTCAAATGAAGTTGGCTCTGGTTCTAATTCAGAAGCAGAAACCATGACTGGTTGAACGATAACAGACGCCAAAGTTGCAACTGCCATAAATCCCGACAAGAATCTTTTAAATCGCATTTTCATTTTGACTGAGTCCTCTCTTTCTTCGATAATTTACTCCACTTTCGTTCAGGCTTACACCTGCATGAATCAATCATAGGAACCACCTCCCTTATGTCTTGGATTGACTTTTAAATAAAAACAGGATTGAGCTATTTAAGCCGCAAGAGGTAATTCGTAATCATTCCTGCCAAGGGTGCCTCTCATCCATTGCCCTTCACGTTGTCACCGAACACCCGCCGCCAGATGCGTAGCTGGGAAATTCAGGTATCCTCTTGCTGCTGATATGAAATTGTCAAGGTTCACTTTTAGAGGGAATTTATTATTTTGAATTAAGATAGACATTTGCCCCTCCACTAACCGCATGTGTGAAAGGGCAAAAATTAACCTGTTTGAAATTTTTTTAGAAAATTTTTTGAAACAGCAAAAACTTACAAAGTTTCCAGCCTGTCTTTTAGTTTCTGCAATACTTTGTTTTTCCTGTTTCTGATTGTCTTTGTACAACACCCGAAATATTGTGCTGTTTTTTTTACTGTGTACTCTTCAAAAAATAATAGTCTTATCAATTCCATTTCTTCTTCAGACAAATATTTCAGAGCTTCCTGCAGCTCTTGTATTTCTGACAGCCTGATGACTATTTCTTCTGGTGATAATATATGCAAATAACTGTTGTAACTCGTTTCCTCTACTTTTTCTATTCCGCATACACCATTTTTCTGCATTTTTTCAAGCTGGTATCTTTCTTTTCTTCTTGACTGGTACCATGCCAGATATACGTCTCTGGTAACTTCTACGAGAGTTTCATTTACACGCAGCACATACCGTTGTCTTTCCTTTGGTTTTTTACCACGCATCTTTTATTCTCCCTTCTGAAGCACTCCGATCAGTCTGCCTGCATTTCTTCTCATTTTCTGCTTTGCCTGTGAAATACATTTTGATACTGCTGGTTCTGTAATTCCAAACACCCGTGACACTTCTCTTTGTGTCCGCTGCTGAAAATAAATTTGATGGATCACCTGTCTCTGCCGGTCAGTCAGCAGATCCATGAATTCTCCAATAGCTTCTTCTATAATCAGTTTTTCAAGTACATTCTGCCTTTTGTCCACCAATTCGCACCAGCCTTCTGAAATATGGCTATATGAAATGCAATTATTATGTTCTCGTACCTCCCTGTTCCTGCACAGCCGATCTTCACCTTCTAATATCAACCGCACATACCAGGGCTGATTATCAAAAAAATCTTCCTTAACAACTGTTATTTTTCTTCCTGCTTCATATACATAATCTCGACAGGTAAATAAAGGAAAAACCGTTCCATAATCACCTGCACAATAGAAAACATATCCTGTCTGATACGCAATAATTTCCGCACCATCTATCAGTCTCTGCTTTACAACTGCCACATCGTTTTCTCTTAAATACCTGGCGGATGGAACCTTTCTTCTTTCTTCCCTGTTACCTACAACCTGTTTCAATTCCTGCAATGTCAGCATAATTACCACCCTTCTGCCTGCTGGCAACAGGTGCCCATCAGCAGAAAGGATAGGATTATTACTGATCTACTGGCAAAAGGGCAGTAAAAAACAGCTTCCGGCACACCCGTTTTTTTTAACGAGAGCCTGAAACTTCCTTACTGCCCTTTCTGCTAATTTACAGCAGCCTCTATTTTATTTTCCGTCTGATGTCCCGGTCAGACTTCTTTGCATTTCTTTCTGTTTTTATGTTCTTTTCATTTTCCATCAAAACAGAATAGTCTCCCATTGCATCATAGGGACACTGCTTCCGATAGATTAAATTTTCTTGTCTGGTCATCAATCCTGTCTCCCTTCCTTGTTTCTGTCTCTTTCTCTCTGTTTGCTATTTTAACAGCACAAAAAACTATTATCCTTAGCATATATGGGGAGTTTTTTTGTTTTACACCCCATATATGGTGAAATTTCACCTGTACTCATTAAAACTTTCTATCAGTGAATCTATTGTCTGCATGATAATTTTCTGCTCTTTCCATTCCATCTTCTGAATACGATAAAATACTTCCTCAAACTGCTTTCTTTTTTCTGCATCGTCCCTCTCTTTTCCCATCAGGATATTGGCATCTGTTTCCAGGATCTCAATCATCTTCCTGAAAATCTCAACAGACATTGCCGTTTGCCCTCCTTCTATCCTGCTGACCGTATTGACACTGATACCTGCTTTTTCCGCAAAAGATTCCTGTGACAACTTCATTTCCTGCCTGCGTTTTCTGATCCGTTCTCCCAATTCAATAAGTTCTGTGGAAATTGCACGATTGCTCAATACGGTGTCTCCTTTCCTGCAATTTGTCCCAGCTTTACGACATTGTGTCGCAAAGTTCCCCGAAAAAAAGCAGCTAATTTTTGTCTTAGCTGCTTTTCAAAAAATCTATTTCATTTTATTCTCGGTATTTTATGTATCCCTGTAAGAACTGTAATCAGAAAAACGCAGAGATAAATGATCGCCTGTCCAATCATTGCCAGAAGAACGATGCTTCCGATCAATCCTCCGATCAGAAGATTCATTGTCCAGACTGCCAGCGTTCCTCCGAGGTCAAAACCTTTTGGAACCATCCAGACACACATTTTTCCGATTCCAAACGGTATCCCCATCAGAAGTAACAGCAAGAAATAATTGCACTTCCCATCCTGGATACAAAACGGTCTTAATACTGCAAACAATACTGTAATCACCAGCACTGGTGCTATCACTTTTTTAATCATCTTCTTCATGTTCCTTTATCCTCCATACATATCGTGATTAACTTCTGCCTGATAATAACTGTTTATCGTTGCCGGAGCATTATACAGGGCGGTCAGAAGATACGCTTTAATATTCCCAATCTTGGTCGTATTCCGATTCAGACAGAACAGCACATATTCGATATGCGAATAGTTCAATTTCATAAACCTGGTTTTTACCAAAGCAACTGGTTTTTCTACTCCCGCAATGCGAATCATACTGTCCTCCGGCATCATCATAACTTCGATCATCAACTCCACCAGTTCATCTACATCTTCCTTGGCATGATATTGATAATCTATGTTTTCATGAATCACCTCACGATATGCTCTCATCTTCTCCATCACATCTTTTTTCTTTTGGGGATTACCTGATATGATTGGATAAGATTGATTTATCTCAGTTTCACTAATATCAGTCTTGTTAATATCAGTATTATTAGATTGTGATTTCGGGTATTCTGGATTTGTGATTTCCACTATTCTAGAATGATGATTTTCACTATTTTGGAATTGTGATTCTGGAAATTCTGGATTTGTGGTTTCCACCATTCTTGAATTGTGATTTTCACTATTCTGGAATTGTGATTCCCCATAATCCTGAATTGTGGTTTTCACTACTCCTGAATGATGATTTTCACAATTCAGAGAAATGCCTGTTTTCCCCTTGTTTTCTGCTTCTTGTTGCAAATCTGCACATTCCTCATATCTTTCCTGTTTCGATTGCAAATCTGCACAATTACCTGTCGGCTTTTGATCTGGAACCTCTCTGATCATAAAATTTTTCACATAAATAACATTCGGTTTTCCCAGTCCCAGGCGTTTCTTCTCGATCAGCCCGATTCCATTACTGCTGTCCAGCTCTTTTACCAGTTTCACTGCTTTTTGGGTTCCGCAGTTCATCAGCTCTGCAATTTCTTCCACAGTGAAGATAATGTATACTCTGTCCTCTGAATCCAGCCATCTATTTTTAATGCTCAGGCTCATACGGTCCAGCATCAGACCGTATAATATCTTTGCTTCGCAAGAAAGAGTTTTAAAGCATGGTTCTGTAAACAGCACTTTAGGGACACGATAGAAGCTGTATTGTTCCGCTTCCATCCCTGTAAAATAATCAAACTGTATCTTCTGCATCTGCTACTCCTTCTTTGTTTTCTTTCCATTTATCCAAAAGCATAAAAATGACTTCTTCTATCTGTTCTTTAGAATATGTCTCCGGAAAATAATTGCCGATTTTCTTTGCCGGAAGCGTCACATTGATCTTACTGCTTTCCTTTTTTAATAAAACAGCATAGATATAACTCTGGTTTAATTTTCCATTTGCACTGCATTCTTTTAGCTGTTCTGCCTGTTGCTTTGTCGGAAAGATACTGCTGTTGGCAATCACTTCCAGAAGCCACTCCTGCTCCTCTGGTTTCAGATAAGACAGCTTTTCTCCCACAATCATAGGAATTTTATTATTGTCCACATATTCCAACAGAGCATCGGATAATGCCGCCAGACGGATATACCTCTGCACAGTTCTTCCACTGTCCCCTGCAGCTTCACCAACCATATCTGCTGTATATTTCTCACCCTTGCTTCCCTGATGCTTCATTGCATCGTATTTCATCTTATAGGCATGAGCTTTCTCACTTGGCAGTAGATTTTCACGCTGAATGTTGGAATCTACCATAATAATGACCGCTTCATCATCCGTATAATTTCGGACAAGAGCTGGCAATGTAGTTTTTCCACACAGTTCACAGCCTCTTTTTCTTCTATGCCCGGAAATCATCTCATATCCACCCTCTGGTCGAGGTCTTACCAGTGCAGGAGTCAAAACACCGTATGTTTTAATACTCTCTACGGTTTCATCCATTTTTTCATCATCATTTACATGGAACGGATGATTTTTAAAGGGATAGAGCTTTGCCAGATCTATTTCCACAACCTGGTTCATACTCTTTTCCGGTGTTTCCTCTAATCCCAGTAATTCATCATAAGAGGTAAGCTGAATATCTTTTTTCGGTCTACGCATGTTTCAACACCTCCTGAACCAGTTCCAGATAGCTGTCTGCCCCCTTGCTTTTTCCATCATAGGCAAAGATACTTACACCCTCCGATGCTGTTTCTGCAAGGCTTTCTGTTCTCGGAATCGTCTGCTCAAAAATCCTAATGTCACTTCCGTATGTAGTTTTGATTACCTGTTTGTTTCTCTTTGCATTATTGTAACGGCAATTATCCATTGTGAATAAAATGCCTTCTATCTGTAAATCCGGATTGAACCTCTGATGGATTCCCTTAACTACTTTCAGTAATTCCATGAGTCCATCTGCCGCATAATATTGTGGCTGCACTGGAATCAGAACACTGTCCGCTGCACTCAAAGCATTGAGCGTCAGCATTCCCAGGGATGGCATACAGTCAATCAGAATATAATCATACTCATCCTTCAGCAGTTCCAGATACTCTTTCAGCACCTTTTCTCTGTCCTCTACTGTAAATAAAGACATATCCATTCCGGCAAGCAATTTATTGGACGGAATTAGGTCAACACCTTCCTCATGGTGCAGAATTGCTTCTTTCGGATCAAATTCCAGTCCCATGATAATGTTCTCCATCATGCTTTTTAATGTTACCTTGAGATTTTTAGGGAATCCCAATCCCATTGTCAAGTGCCCCTGTGGATCAGCATCTACCAGGACTACTTTTTTCCCTGACTTCACCAGTCCGGCTCCCAGATTGATTGTTGTCGTTGTTTTGGCTACTCCGCCTTTCTGATTTGCAATAGCAATTACTTTACACATATACTTTCCTCCGATTTACTCTTTTTCTTCTACTTCAACATAAACACGAAAATATTTGCTTGTTCCTTTGTTCGTATACGCATCCGATACTTCCAGAACATCCAATTCTTTATGCTTTTCCAAAATACGACGGAACCATTGAATATCCTTTAAAGTACCCTGTAATCTAATTTTCAGCATACATATCCTCCCAGTCTTTGTAAAAACAATACTCTGGATAACGGATTTTAATGGCTTCCCAAAAATACCGGGCATATCCGCAGCAAAACAGATCTTCTACGGTATAATACTGACACTCTTTTAACTGATCTTCCTCTGCTTCATAATCTCCGACACTTGGTGTCCCATTGCAGTAAAGATTAAATGCCATGCGGACGATCCGTAAACTTCCACTGGTCTGCCAACCTTCCTGCAGGGATTCCGTTTTTACACATCCAGTTTTAAAATTATAGATTTTATTCACATTTTCTCTTGTGTCTCTGTCGATACCCAGGCAATAAACCAGAGCCTGATGATAAACATCCTGATATCTGCATTTTTTCAGATATTCCATATAAAATTTTTCGTGTTCCTTGCTCTTGAAAGTAATTGTACGAGAATTGCTATTCTCTGCTCTTAACGCTGTGTTTGTCATTTCTGTTTTCCTCCTAAATTTTAATAAAAAAGACACCCCATTTCTGGAATGCCCTATAAAAAATAGGGACACCCGCTTTTAACAAGTATCCCTATAATCTATCAATTATTTGATAGCTCTCTATTCATTTTCATATTCAGAATTCTTTGTGTTCCCCGTACCGAGGTCTAATGCAACAACAACGGTTACTTTCTTCACAAGGCTCTTTTCTTTGTGATTTTCGCCTATTCTTTTGAAACTGAAAAACTCCACAAAGTGCGTAAATTCAAGGATTTCTACATATTCTTCCTTTGTAGCAACACCACAGTCTCAACGGTACTTTCGTTGTCCCAACAAAGTTCCTGTGTTTCCCTGTCTCCAAAATACACCGGAAAACGGAACTTTATGTGCTTCAGGAATCTGCCATCCGGCTGCTCCTGATCGTAAATGTCCACACGTTCTACAAAGCTGTTGAGAAATTCTTTCTTCTCCAAGTCGGTGAACTTATCATATAGTTTATCAAAATATAAAAGGAATTGATAGACGTTTTCTTCTGATATTTTCTGCTGCTGGATATTCAGCAAACGCTTTTTAACTTCTTCTATGCTATTTTCCACGCCTTCAATTTCATCATACAGCCGATATAACCTTGTCTCCATATCCTGATATTTCTTTTCATAAAATTTGTCCATGATATCCAGGTTATCCATCTGTTGGCCTAGCCTTGCCTTTGCTCCTGTCAACTGCCTATGCTGTTTTTCCAAATTTTCGATTTCTCTTTCAATTTCATCTGTGTCAATCCTTGAACCGATTTTTTTTCGGATCGCTTCTTCAAATTTGGGATTCTGTACCAGTTTCCGGATAACCTCTTCAACTGCATTATTGACCTTATCCTCGCTCCATTGCTTATGGTAATCACATCTGTGACCATTCATTAAACGACGGTGTTTGCAGGCATAATAAAAATAATCCTTATACAAAGTTCCATCTTTCTTTTTCTTTCGGTTCACATTTCCATACATTCCACTTCCACATAGCGGACATTTCAAGATTCCGGATAAAATATGTTCATGATCTAAGCTATGGATTTTCTCATATTTCACTCCATTTTTTACCCTTTTCTGATGTGCCAGTTCCCAATCTGTCTCTGAGATAATCCCTTCATGAATACCATCATATAACATATAATTCTCCTGTTTTACAATACGGTATTCATTTCGTGTTCCAGCAACCTTTTCATTCTTTCTTCGTCCGTAAGCCAGTTTTCCACAGTAAACCGGATTGTCCAAAACACCTTTTATAAAAGAAGCGGCAAATGCATCCAGTGTATTATTCTGTCTCTTTTTCTTTTTATATCCATGCTGATTCAGCCATATGGCGATCGCAGCAATTCCCATATTCGTATGAATAAATTTATCATAAATCAGACGTATGACCTCTGCTTCATCCTCTGCAATCTGTAATTCTCCATTTACCAGTTCATAGCCATATGGAGCAAATCCACCGTTCCATTTCCCTTCTCTGGCTTTCTGTTTACGTCCCTCCATTGTCTGGACAAGGATATTTTCCCTTTCAATCTCTGCCACCGCAGACAGAACGGAAATCATCAGCTTTCCACTATCTTTGGAGCTGTCAATCCCATCCTCAACACAAATCAGATTCACTCCAAAATCCTGCATTCTTTGCAGAGAGTTTAACACATCTGCCGCATTACGGCCAAATCTGGAAAGTTTGAATACCAGTACAAACTGTATCTCATCTGTGCCATTCTCTATATTATCCAGCATTCTCTGAAATTCAGGTCTTCCCTCCACGCTTTTTCCAGATTTACCTTCATCTGAATACTCATTTACGATTTCCATATTTTGAAATTCTGCATAACGCCTTAATTTTTCTTTCTGAGCATCCAGACTGTATCCATCTACCTGCATGGTTGTGGATACTCTGGTATAGATATTACATTTAATTTTTATATTCTTCATAGTCTTTTCCTCTATATAGTAACTCCGCTTTATTGTCCCAACTTTATTTTAGTACTTATTCCAATTCTTTTCAATACTTATTTTCCATGTTGACGCATTTCTCTGTCACTTGTATAATTAAATTAGATATAGAGAATATCTGTTATCAAAATATCGTCCACTTACCGGAAGCATCTAATAAATATCCGGCTTGAAAATTATTTAGAAATTATTTCAGTTTTTGATATTGTGTTTTCATCACACATTGCATATACTATAAATACACAAAAAGCCAGAAATAGAGGAGGTGTTAGTATGGCTACTTCAAGTATTACTCATAATTTTGTCGTATCCAATCCAAATAGTGTAAAGCGTTTTGTCGCAGCGATTGACGAAGCCGATCGTGACCGCACACCAAAGCAGGCACTTCCCGGACGTCAGTTAACAAACCCACAGGAAATCTTAGCTTTAATGTCAAAAAGGAAGAAAAAACATGTCTGATAAATATTTTACCGTTAATATTCGGGCATATTTGGATAAAGACGAACCGACATATATCGGAGAGGAAAGTCTTTACGACTTGCTCTCCGATTTTTCTTGTCCCCAAAATCCCGATGTGGAATACTTTTTATTACATAATGCGGTTGAGTTTACCAAAAAAGATCAATCTATCACTTATCTGGTATTCGATGCCGAAGATGCTTCACTGGTCGGCTATTTTTCTCTTACAGTAAAGCCAATATCTGTCCGGGCTTCAAATATCAGTAAGACGATGGCAAAGAAGCTGTCCCGTGTCAGTATTCTGGATGAAGAAACACAGTCTTACAACACAGCAGCTTACCTGATTGCACAGTTAGGAAAGAACTATTCTCTACCAAAGGAAAAACGAATCCCTGGAAACATCCTGCTGGGATTTGCACTGGAAACCATATCCGGTCTCAAATATTCCGTAGGCGGCGTTATGGAATTTCTTGAATGCGAAGATAATGAATTTCTTCTGAGCTTTTATACACAAAATCATTTCAAGCCATTTGATACCCGTATTACCGCTTCCCAGAACAATGAACCTCACACTCTATATCAGCTTTTGAAATTCATCTGAAAACACATAAAAAGCGGCAGTCTGATTTACATTTAGTATTTCAGGAAACTGCCGCTTCTTTTTCTTCTTTATTCTGTTTTTCTTCCTCCAACTCCCGGAGGACTTCATCGCCGTACTTATCAATCATCCGTACCAGAAAATCAATGCACCGCTCAAATTCAATATTCTGTTGCATAAGCTCCTCCTGTCATTGTTTTAATCTGAGCTTATTTTACAGAATTTCTTCATAAACAACATTGAACCGGAATTGACCGTAAATTGAGAAAATCATGTAACGAAAATCTCTATTTATCTTGAACCGAATATATGTTCGTGGTATGATATACTTATTCAAACCTGTTCACTTAATTTAATCTATAGAAAAGAGGAAATGCCTATTGGATCGTTGTGATTTTAGTTCGATAATGACATATTTAAAAAACCAAATCAGTGAAAGCAATCAGATGAGCCAGCCTGAATTTTTATATGAAATATTTGAAGATTTTTTAGACAGTCCTGAAAACAAAGAATTTACTTTGGATAATGGTCTGGTTTGCCGCTGGATGACAGGCCAGGCGAAAATCAGTCCCAAAATATCTTCTTTTTATGCAAGACCAAGCAATCAGGAAAAACTGGTGAAAACTATACACCAAAATATTGTCCCCTTAATGGCTGACTGCGACAAAGCACTTCAGGATATTTATACCTTATTTATCCATGATTCTTCAATTTCTGAGGCCAAAAAAGCAGAGCTTACCTCTCTATACAAACCTGCCAATTTACGTCTGCTGTTTCTGGCAAAGCTAATTTCTTTTGGTATGGAACGCCCGTTTATTAAACGTGATACCAAAAACCAGAAATTGATCGCAGGTGGTTCCCTCTCACCAATGGTACTGGATTATATTATGGATAGTGAAGTCCCAAGACCATGCCGCCATTTTGTAGGGAGAGAAGATGAAACAACAGAATTACATTCCCTTCTGGAAGATAATAGCAAAGTATTTCTTTACGGAATTGCCGGAATCGGGAAAAGCGAACTGGCAAAATCCTATGCAAAGTACTATAAAAAGCATTACACAAACATCCTGTATTTTGAATATGCCGGAGATTTACATCAATCTGTTACGGATATGGATTTTGCTGATGATTTACCTGAAGATGCCGAAGAAGAACGTTTCCGAAAACACAACCGTTTCCTTCGTTCTTTGAAAGATGATACTTTAATCATCATAGACAACTTCAATGCAACCGCAACACAGGACTCCTTTTTGTCCGTAATGTTAAAATACCGCTGCCGGATTCTTTTTACAACAAGAAGCAAATTCGATAGTTACTGTACCCTGCACTTAAAAGAGATTAAAGAATCATCCAGCCTGTTTCAACTGGTATCTTCCTTTTATTCGGAAGCCGAAGAACATCGGTCACTTGTAGATGAAATCATCGCAACCGTTCATCGTCATACTTTCGCCGTAGAATTAGCAGCAAAGCTTCTGGAAAACGGAATTTTAGCTCCGCAGCAATTACTAGAAAAGCTTCAAAGAGAAAAGGCTTCTCTCGAAAATGAGGACAAAATCAAAGCCTTCAAAGACGGACAGAGCAGTAATGCAACCTACTATTACCATATTCACACCCTATTTTCCCTCTATTCTCTCTCCCAGGAACAAAGGGGAATCATGCGTAATCTGTGCTTTCTTCCTTCTGGTGGTATCTCTGCACGGCTTTGGGCTGAATGGCTTCAATTAAGAAATTTAAATGATATCAACGATCTGATTGAGACAGGTTTTGTACAGTCAAGTCTCCGGCATACTATTTCTCTACATCCACTGATTCAGGAAATTGCCGTTTCCGAGACCGCACCTTCTATTACAAGCTGCCACACGTTATTGGATTCTCTGCGAAAAATATGTTTAATGCATGGCATTGAAGTTAGCTATTATAAAAAATTATTTCAGACAGCAGAAAATATCATCCAATTCATTGAAAAGGATGATATTCCCCAATACCTGTTATTTTTAGAAGATGTTTTTCCATATATGGAGAAGTACCGCTATCAAAAGGGCATGAAAAAAATTGTCCAAGAACTACAGCATTTTGTAAAAGCAAGTACTTACGGGACTGCCTCTGACCGTGCCTTACTATTGGATTATCAGGCAACTCTGGAACCCCAAACAGAAAAAGCGATAAAATTAGAAAAAGAAGCACTTGCTCAAATAAAAGAAATCACAAAAGAAAATGCCCACCTTGTTTCCAACCTCTATTCCAATCTTGGAGGACTTTACCGAACAAACGGACAGCTTGATCTGGCTAAAAAACACATGAAAATGGGTATCTCTCTTTTAGAACAATACCAGCTTCTTTATACTAATGACAGCATTCCCCAGATTAATAATTATGCTGTCCTCTTAATTGAAATACAAGAACCTGACCTTGCCCTGTCTGCTCTTCAGAAATTAGCACAGATTATCAAAGAATATAATTCAAACCACTGTTTGGATTATGCCCAGGTACAGGAATCCCTTGGAAGTATCTGCCTGATCACTGCAAATATTTCGCAAGCGAAAACCCATTTTAAAAAAGCCTTGAAAATTTATGAGGATATATGGGCAGACGAACCCGAATTGATTGAAGAAAAATATCAAGCAATTCAAGAATTGTATCCACAAGCTGGAATTGCTCTGGCAAAAAGTATTCTTCTCACCAAGCACTAACGGTTCCTACAAACACTTGTAAAATATATTGCCTCAATAATGTAAACGCCTAGTTTTGAGATACACTCCAAGACTAGGCGCTTGTCCATTTCCATTTTTTCTTAGACATGGAGCGTTTACATAAGGATCACTTTTCTTTTTTTGACACTTTTCGCTCCTCCTATCTCAAATTTTTTATAGTCTAGGTATATTGCCTTCATCAATGCCTGAGAACTTGTAAATATGCTCCTCTGCTTGTTCAATCTGCGATACATTACAATCATCTCGTCATCAACCTACTGTTTGATACAATATGTCAAATGCATAGTGGCTCAGTTCTATTAGAAATTTATATCTCTAACTCCGCACCAATTCTAAAATTCCTTTTGAAAGGCGATATACTTTATCAACACTTTCCAGTTCTTTATACTTATGCGTAATAAAAACGATAGTCTTATTTTTTAATTCACTATGTAATAACTCACGTAAAGCTTCATTTGATTCAACATCAAATCCTTCTGTAGCCTCATCCATAAGTAAAATGTCTGCATTTTTCAGCAGAGCCCTAGCTACAGCTATCTTTTGTCTTTCTCCTCCAGAAAGTTTTGCACCATCTTGTCCAATTTTTTGTCCAAATCCATGATCCAATTTTTCAATAAAACCTAAAGCACCACTTTTTCTACATGCTTCAACAACTGCATCTCTTGACGCCTTTCCATCGATATTAACATTCTCCTCTATAGTCCCTTGGAATAGATATGGCCTTTGGCTTATAACCGCAATTCTATTTCTCATATCTTGTATATCCATCAATTCCACAGGAGCTCCATACAATTTTATTATTCCTTTTTGTGGCCGGTAGAATCCCGCCAAAAGGTTCAAAAGTGTTGATTTGCCACTTCCATTTTCTCCTACGATCGCAATTCGTTCCCCTTTTTTTACACATAGTGAAATACCATTTAAAATAGGGTGTCCTGGTTCATAACCAAAGACAAGATTTTTTACTTCAAAAACCATATCCCTATCTTGATAAATTTTCTCAGGTTTCATTTCACATAATTTCATTTCCAATTCTTCCGGTTGTCCCCATAACTCAAAAAGACGTTTTGCCGATGGCTCAATTTGCGCAAAATAATATTTAATGTTTATCAATGCTGAAATTGGATTTACAACATATGCACTATATGTAATAAAAGCAAATGCTCCGCCTATAGTGAATTCTCCTTTTATTATAAAAAGCCCACTTAATATATATAATAACGCATTTACAACCGTGTCTATTACTACAACACTGACAGTACTATATTCATCTAGCATGCCTTACTACTTTCAAATATTTCTTCCTCTTGATTCAAAAGAATAATATCAGGTTCATAAGCTATATATACTGTATAAAGGATATCGTTCAATGACTCATTGGAATCGTCATAATATTCTAAAGGAATTACATTTTCATCTAAAGGATTTTTCTGCAGATTTATTGCGTAATAACCGTTCTGACTAAGTCCCATAATTCTATATCACTACATATGCTTGTGATAATTCCGACGCATACAGCGCCATGGAATGATTTATCGTCTTTATACTCACTTGGATCGCATTTAGAAGCCAAAAAAGATTTATGAACAATCCTTTGATTCCTGTTATTTCTCATATGATAAGGTATACCGTTATCAATCAATGCGAGCTTAATCATTTGCACTATTCCTATTCTTACCTGTTATATATCCAAGCCAAATATCGCATATTTATTATTCTCATGATAAACCTTGTAATTCTATGGTCAATAAAAATTCAAGTGTCGCTGAACCCTAATATGCTTCTCCAATCACACTGCCATCATAAGCATTGATCACATAAGAAAGCTCCTGTAGAGAATTTCCACCAATACTTTCCCTGACAGTAAAAATCCATGCTGGAACCAACCATGCGTGTTTCGGCTCCTGATAGGCTGTGGTATAAGTATACTGCAATTTTGCGTTTACCACATCATACTCCAGTGCGGTAGTGTCGTTGGCAGACTGGCCTTTTCCGGAATACCAATAAAAAATCTGATCTGTCAGCTTTGCCTGTATTTTTTCAAAAGGCAGAAGCTTTGTATTTTCCGTCACCGTACAGACTTCTTCCGATATCCCATCCCATTTAAAATATTTAATTCCTTCCTCTGTTATCAGAATAGAGATTGTTTCTACCTGGAACGGAGGCACATAACTATCCACTGTTTCTTCCGCAACCACGCCATCAGGAACTGAAGTAATACCCTCTACACTTTTCGAAAAACAATACAGATATCCCGGTAATCCTCTATCCAGATCTCCCTGCCACAAAGCATCACTACCAAGTCCCAGACCATTGCGCTCTGAACATGCGCCATTCGGGAACCACACGGTACGATCAGAATCTACAAGGCCCATTCCATCGATACCTAAATCCTCTAAAACTTGTTCTGCCTGTTCCTTTCCATCTTCCTCTGTAAAGGTGATCTTGTCCATGCACTTTCGATACGCATCTGCCAGTTCATGAAATTTCTCTGTATAGCCGTTGGTATCCATGCCAAAGCTACTGTAATACTCACTCTGCATTTCCTCAGTTTCTATTGTTTCTTCTTCTATAAAATTAGAACCCTCCATCCAGAGAAAACTACTGTCATTGTCAATTTCCTGATTATACCGCTCTGCTTCTATATATGCCTTCCTGTCCTCGCCCACATCTGCAGTAAAATAATCCTCTGTATCTGTGTTTTCCAATTCAGTACTCATCCAACTCCGTGCCGCTTCCACACCGTGATCCTCTGTTTTTTTTTGAAATTTTATCTCCATCTTTTCCGGTGCAGACGCTTCATCCGGTGCAAGCTCCATCCCCTCTCGGGTTGCGTTTTGAATCCCTGCAATCGATGTAGAATATGCTGATTGCAAGTAACTTCCTTCCTTGCTGGAAATCCTGTCTAACACTTCCTGATACGCATCCTTTGTCACCATCTGTGGCATATATAGTTCCTCACCGTCCGTAAAATAATCAATCAATCCATTCAGTTCTTCCTGCGTTAACTCGTGATTTTGCATCTCTATGACTGGAAGATTGCCAATGCTTTGTTCGGCCAACTTAATATCTGCCTGGATAACCACACGGTCGTTGCTTTTCTTTTCTTCAAATTTCCAATGCGTTGGAACATTTGTCTCTCTCTTTTCTCCTTTTTTAAGAGGTTCACAGACAGCCGCCTCGCTAATCCCATCCACTTTGCTGACTACCGAACTCTCCTCTGGTGTTTCCTGACAGCTGGAAAGAATAATACACAACGCACCTACCATAATTGCTAAAACACTTTTTTTCATTTTTCCTCCATATATCTTATAGAATTGTCGCTTTTTCACGAAACTTCAATTATAAACTCTTTCCCCCGTATTTTTATTTTATCTGCGTCAGGACACCTGCATCCATCTCACAGATCGTATCGCAGAGCCATTCGATCTCCAGCATGTTATGTGCTGCGATAAGAATAGTCTTCCCTCGTTCCTTTAATCCCCGCAAAAGCTCGCAGACCTCTCCTGCCCCCTGCTTGTCCAGACCATTAAAAGGCTCGTCCAATATCAAAAGCTCCGGATCTTCCATGATTGCCTGTGCGATACCAAGACGTTCACGCATTCCAAGAGAATACTGTCCTACCTTCTTTTTAGACAGAGGATCAAGCCCTAGGGCACGCATCGTCGCCCTCACATCGTCATCGGAAATACGGTGTTTCAGAGACGCCAGTCTCTTTAAATTCGCAAAACCGCTGAGATCCAGAAAGAAGCCAGGGTTTTCAATGATAATGCCTACGGAATCTGGAAAGTCCAGCTCCTTCCCGATCTGTTTTCCCCCTACGAGCACTGTGCCGCTCTCAGGTTGTAAAAATCCACAGATGCATTTAAACATTACGGTTTTCCCTGAACCGTTAAACCCCATAATCCCATGAATCTTCCCTTTTTCAAAATCATGGGTAATGTTCTTTAATACTTTTTCTTTTTGAAAGGATTTTGTCAGTCCCTTCAACCTGATTGCATATTCCATTTTGCCCTCCATTTATTCGTTTGTCTGCGTAAAAGAGAAATTATAGCCCTTAATTCGGACGGCTGACAAGCCGATCAGCGCTATGATTAATATTGCAAATATGAACATGCTCATCCCGATCCCTGGCAGGTAATCATAACCAAAGCTGTGCATGGGAAAGGTAGCTTGGTTCAACGGAGACAGCCAGCCGCAGAACACGTTCGCCCTATATTCCTGACTTTCTGTAAAATGAAACAGTTTCCGGAAAACATCTGGGTTCAGCAGGAGCCCATACAGACTGACTGCAAAAGCACCGATCACCCCTGCCATATTTCCCGCAGCCAGATTTAAAAACAACATGAGAACTGCGATAAAAAGAGTATATAAAAGTACAAGTCCAAACACTATTGCTGCGCACATATAAGGAGTTGAGCTTTCCATTGTTTTTATGGAAACAGGAACGGTTATGCTCTCCCCACCGCCATAGCCCAACATTGCCGCTGTTTCGCTCCACACATTTCCCGTAAAGGAAAAGGGAGCTCCCATAATTCCAAGCATCACAGCCAAAAAAATATTATAGATCACAGTCGCCAGGATCACATAGATAATCTGACCCGCAAGCCATATCTTCCGTTTTGTGCGTACAAGCCAATACGGAGTTGCCTGACTGATAAATGGCATGTCCGCAAAGAGCAGGATTAAAAGCAGGGAGGACAGCATAACAGAGGATGCATCCCCATATGTCCAAATAAACGGCTCGAATACCTGAAGGATTGTCTCATATTTTATCGCATGGGAAATAATCTGATCCGACAGCATCAGACATAATATAGCTGCCAAAATAAAGGTCATCCAGATCCTCGGACTTTTTTTCCATCCATAGAAATTCTGGCCTGCAATCCAAAAAGCCTGTTTAATATCACGCATACCGCAACCTTCTTTCTATTGCGCACATAAAGATCAGTGCCGTTAAAAAACTTCCAACCGCTAATATAGCAATGCAGAAGATATCATTGTAGTAAATAGACGCCGCCCAATAGCGGGGACTCAGAAAGAATGCTTTTTGATAGTAACGCTCCTGAAATACGGTCAGGACATAATAAAGAATAAAAGGAACGGCATAGGACATATAGCGATTTTTTGTTATGACAGCCGACGTACCGCCAATTAGCGCCCAAAAAGCGCCATTTAAAAACAATCTCAGAAAGCTTACCGCCGTTCTGCCCACAAGCACTGCCATCTCATAATTTCCGTCAATCAGAGAAGGATACTGACCGAACCTCAGTATACAGATTACAAGAAGGAACACCATGGCTAAAAAAGCTGTCAAACCTCCGGAGACCAACAATCCTGCTGCTTTTCCTACGAGATACTGTTTTCTCCCTGAACGGATATAACTGAACAGAAAAAAACGACTGTGCAGCTCAGCCTCCGTATTCTCTCCACCCGCAAAAGCAACGGCAATGGGAACAAACAGAAGCATATTAACGCTGTTCATACAATAGGTGTATGCTACGAACCAGCCTGGTCCTTCTGCAGATCCGCCTGCATTTATGATCTTCTGCAACATCTCATGCTCAGACATCAGGGTAGCCGAAACGATTAGAAAAATCCCCAAAATAAAGCGAATGCTTCGAATATTGTTTTTTATGTCCGTTGCCAACACATTTCTCATACGCTTTTCTCCTCACTTCAAACAGCTATAGACTTGATTTTTTTATTTTTATAAAATCCTAGTTTTTTGCAATAATATCACTATTTGTATAAAACTACACTCCTTATCAAACAACAGTTAAGGACTTGCAAAAACTGTTGTTCCTACTGAAAGCATTGCAACAGCTGTAAAAATTGATAATATTTTAAATTTTCTATTATTCTAAGTTCTACAAATACATAAGCCGCCAGTTAAGTACGATTAGTTTTATTATAATTCAATAAATTCCATCCAACTTTCCACATTTTATTGTACAATTTTACCATTTATATAATAACATGTCAACATTTAATGAACGTTTATAACAAAAAAATGCAGGGCTATAAAAAACTAAAGAAATTGCTCTATTTTACAAAATTATATCCTATTTTTCAATTCCAACTCAATTTTCCCTCAATGTCTTTTTCCTCCAACTTTCGTATGCTTATCTCACAGCAAAGCAGTACCACACCGGTACAGCCTGCTGAATTAATCAATACGAAAATGGAGGTGTTTTTTATGCGAGAACTCAGAAACACAAAAATCATTGCTGTAGATCACGGCTACGGCAACATGAAAACAGCAAATACCGTCACACCAACCGGAATCAAAGCCTATGAAACAGAACCCATCTTCACCGGGAATATTCTGGAATATAACGGCATTTACTACCGGATTGGCGAAGGACACAAAGAATTTATCCCAGATAAAGCTATGGACGAAGAATATTATCTTCTAACTCTCATGGCGATTGCAAGGGAACTGAATGTCTTTTCCATCCGTGAAGCAGACGTTCATCTGGCTGCCGGGCTTCCTCTGACATGGATCAGAAACCAGAGAGAAGATTTCCGTTCCTATCTGCTCCAGAATCCAGAAGTCCATTACCGATTTAACAGCAAAGAGTATCATCTCCGTTTTGTGGGATGCAGCCTTTACCCGCAGGGATATCCGGCTATCGTAAACCGACTTGGAGATTTCAAGGGGACAAATCTTCTTGCAGATATCGGCAACGGAACCATGAACATTCTGTATATCAATAATAAGAAAGCACAGGAAAGCCGGTGCTGGACAGAAAAGTTTGGCGTAAACCAATGCATGATTGCCGCTAAAAACGCTGTTCTGGACAACTTCGGAGTAAAGATTGAAGAATCTACCGTAGAGCAGATTCTGCGGTTTGGAACCGCTGACATTTCAGCGTCTTATCTGGATTGTATTACTGCTGTTGCCAGACAGTATGTCACAGATATTTTTGCCACGCTCCGCAAATATGAATACAATCCTGGCCTGATGCGCCTGTATGTGGTCGGAGGCGGTGGATGCCTGATCCGTAACTTTGGAGCGTATGACAAATCACGAGTTACCATCCTTGATGATATCTGTGCCACTGCCAAAGGTTATGAATCTCTGGCTTATATGAGCCTGAAAAGGAGGGGATAAGCCATGCAGAACCATATCCGCAACACAAACCTGCGATTTAATCTGGACAAAGACCAGCAGCGGAGAGCCTGGGAATATTTACAGACGATGGACAGACAGAATTTTAAATCTTACAGCCAGGTAATCTCCCTTGCACTGGTCGATTATTTTGACCGCTACTACCGCACTCAGGCTGATCCCTATCTGGAAACAAGGGAACGGGAAGAACTTTTTGTGAAACAGATTGTAGAAGCAGTAGAACACAGCCTGAAACAGTCATTGCCGATTTTTCTGTCCGGGCTGACTGCAGGCATGTTGGAAAGGGAATCCCCCATCAGGATGCCCTTTCCAGCTCCTGAAAAAGAACAGCCGGATCGTGATATAGACTGGGATTTTCTTGGAGAATAAACCATTGTGATTGGAGGTGAACACATGACGGACTTTCTGACAGCAGACACAAGCCTGCCATCTTATATGATGTTTCCCCGTTTTCTTCTGGACATGGAAATAAACGAAACTGCCAAAATGCTTTATATGATCCTGCTCGACCGTGCAAGGCTTTCCCAGAAAAATGAGGGCTGGTCAGATACAAATGGTCATGTGTTCCTCTACTTTACGATTGAAGCACTGGCAGAAGTTCTCCACAAAAGCCAGATGACGGTGAAAACTGCTCTGGCAGTACTGGAAAAACAAGAGCTTATCTTCCGAAAACGGCAGGGACCCGGACACCCTAATCGGATCTATGTAAAAATCCCGAAAGAAACCCTCAGCAATACAGACAGAATTCTTTCCTCAAGACAGACAGAAAACTGTCCTATTGACAGACAGGATTCTTTCCCTGATACAGACAGAAAACTGTCCAGTAATAAGAAAGAGATAAAAAAGAACCATTTAACAATAAGAGGGAGTAAAGAGCCACGCTCACCCTATGGAACATTTCAAAATGTTTTTCTGTCAGAGACGGAGCTGGAAAATATCCGGCAGACAATCCCTGACTGGCAGGACTATATGGAACGCTTATCCGGTTATATGGCTTCTACCGGAAAGCAATACCAAAACCATGCAGCTACCATCATCCGTTGGGCAAGACAGGATCATCCTGTTTCCCGGCAACGAAATTATGAAAGTGAGGAATACGAAACATTATGACAACATTTACAGAAAAACCAACAGCTATCACACCAAACAGAGAGCTTCAGTCTGATGAATATTTTAACGAAACAAATCACCTGATCTACTGTTCCAAATGCAATACGCCAAGACAGTGCAGGCATGAATTACAGGGAAAGGTTCTTATTCCTTCCATCCGCTGTAAGTGCCAGCAGGAGATCTTTGAACAGGAGGAAGCCCAGAGAAAACTTCATGAAAAGCAAATGGAAATAGAGCATCTCAAAACCAGCGGCTTACAGGACAAATCACTTTATGACTACACCTTTGCCAAAGATAACGGCAGCAATCCGGAAATGAAACTTGCACACAATTATGTAAGTAACTGGGAAGAGATGAAAGCAAACGCTTCCGGACTTCTCATCTGGGGCGATGTCGGTACTGGAAAATCTTTCTTTGCAGGCTGCATTGCCAATGCCCTTCTGGAAAAAGGCGTCCCGGTACTGATGACCAACTTTTCCCGGATTCTGAATACCCTTACCGGAATGCATTTTGAAGACAGGAATCAGTTCATCCACAGCTTAAACCGCTACAGCCTTCTGATCATTGATGACCTCGGAATTGAACGGAACTCTGACTTTGCACTGGAACAGGTATTCAATGTGATTGACAGCCGTTACCGCAGTAAAAAGCCCCTGATCATAACAACCAATCTCACTTTATCAGAGCTGAATAACGCCGCTGATATCGCACACAAGCGAATTTATGACCGGATTCTGGAGAGATGTGTTCCCATCCGTATCAATAACCGGAATATCCGTCAGGACAATGCAACAGCTAATTTAAAAAAAACGAAAAAAATTCTGTTAGATAATCACACTTCAAACCAGAGTTGAAACAAAGCAGCATCGCACAATAACTATTTTTCACTGACAGTAGTACTACTTTCTTTTCTTATTTATCACCAGAGACATGCCACTGTCAGTTATCTAAAACTATAGTACTAAACCACAAGATTTTAAAACTAAATCGCCCGGATACGGGCATAAAAAGGAGGTGCCAGATATGGCAAATAAAAGAATTATGACACCAGAAGAAAAAGTGCTTTTACAGGCAAAACACAGACTGGAAGAAATCGAAGCAAGAAACCGTAAAAAGGAACGTAATGCCAGAACACGCAGATTGATTCAAGAAGGAGCGATTCTGGAAAGCATTGCTCCACATATTAAAGAAATGGATTTAGATACCCTAAAGCGGGAGCTGATGCTCCGGCTAAGAGGAATGTAAATACACAAGTTCTACTCCCGAAGGGCGCACTTACTCACCACCCGATAAATCGGGCGGTGGTATCCCCTACGGGGCTCGTGCGCTCTGCCGAGGGCTATCCGCTGTTGCAGGCAACATCGAAAGGAGGTGCCAGATATGGCAATTTATCATATGCAAGCCAAGGTCGTCAGCCGTGGTTCCGGGCGGTCTGCTGTCGCTGCATCTGCTTATATGAGCTGTAGCCGCATATACAATGATTACGATGGCATCCAGCATGACTACACCCGAAAACATGGACTGATCTATCAGGAAGTAATGCTTCCCCCTATGGCTCCGCCTAAATGGAAAAACCGGGAGCAACTCTGGAATGCTGTAGAAGCTGCTGAAAAAACAAAAGACAGCCGACTGGCAAGAGAATTTGTTGTCGCACTCCCTATTGAGTTGGATAAAGACAGCAATATTTCTCTTCTTCAGAATTTTATTCAAAAGAATTTTGTAGATATGGGAATGTGTGCCGATTTCGCCATTCACGATACAGATGGTCACAATCCCCATGCACACATTCTACTTACTGTCCGTCCATTAAACGAAAACGGAACATGGCAGTATAAAACCGAAAAAGAATATCTATGCATCAAAGATGGAGAGGAAAAGGGATTTACTGCTTCTGAATTTAAGGATGCTCAGAAAGAGGGCTGGGAAAAACAGTATCGTTATAAAGCTGGGAAAAAGAAAGTATATCTGACTCCCTCGGCAGCACAGGAGAAAGGTTATGAACGTATCGACAAACATCCAAAAAGCACCCGGTATGGCAGACAAAACCCGATTTCCGAACAATGGAACAGTGAGGAACAGCTCTGCCTCTGGAGAGCAAACTGGGCAGATGCCGTAAATAAAATGCTTGCCCTTAATCAGATAAATGCCGCCATTGATCACCGCAGTTTTGCAGCTCAGGGAATCACAGAACAGCCAACCATCCATGAGGGCTACATTGCCCAGAATATGGAAAAGAAAGGCATGATAGCAGACCGGTGTGAAATCAACCGTCAGATTCGTGCAGATAACAAAATGCTTCGGGAATTAAAAGCACAGGTGAAAAAATTTGCCCAAGCTGTCGAAAAATCTATTCCGGTAATTGCAGAAACATTAGAAGCAATCCGAAATCATATGATTTTTACACAATATCATTTACTTCATAATGAAATGCAAAAAGAAGTGATCCATGACTGGATGCAGCATTTTCGTCCTATCCTGAATCAATATGATACCATTAAGAAAAAGCTCAAAGCGAAAGTTACTGAAAAGAAAGAACTAAATGTGCAAAAAAGTAAAACCAGTATTCTAAATCCATTCCAGCATATAAAGTTAAATCAGCAGCTTACAACCGTAACAGAAGAAATCGAGGAACTGAAATCTGTCAAAGAACAGCTGCTGTTTCAGGCTGAATGCTCCACAGAGAAAGATATGGCGAGCCTTTCCAGAAAATACGACCAGATGGATAAGAATCTGGATATTCTCGATTCTCAAGATATGTCTCTCAAAGGGCAGCTTAAAAAAGATGCTGTCGCTTTCCAAGAGGAAAAATTCCGTCCTGACCCGGAGCAATACACTGAATTACTGGATGCCAGAATCCAGATACGACCTACTTTCCGAGATAAACTGATTGAGCAGCTCAAAGGTACTTTTGGTGAATATTATGACTATCACCGTCGTGATATTGCAGCTAATGAAGTAGATTATCTCAATGTTGAAGATCCTGATGTTTTCTCCCATCGTGCCTGGGAACTTGAATATCAGAGAAAACAAGAGATGCGACGAAATCAGCCTGTCCGAACTAAGAAAAAATCACATGATATAGAATTGTAATTTGATTCTTCTTTGAACCCGTACAAACACAAAGAGCTGAACAAATAGGATTTTTCGTCCTACCTGTTCAGCTCTTTGTCTACCTGTAAATCAATTCTTTCAACACAATCTCTTCCGCCGCATTTCGGATATTATTTACCGTTCCTACCCAAGCCATCTGGTCACAGGCTTTCGTTTCTTCTGTAATACCTTGCCTCTTCATCATCTGACACACCAGAATATCCATCCTCTCCTGTGCTTCATCGTCCACAGCATTCAGATGTTCCACCAGTCTGTCCTCCAATATATACAGTGAATATATTGCCGGACGATGCTCTTTCAAATACGTTTTTCGTATCATTCCATATTTTCCATAATACGGTTCTTCATCTGTACTGACAAGATTCGGATAGTAAATTCCGTCTGCGCCAAGTGTGTAGGTTCCACCCATTTTTTCAAATGTGCTTTTCATGTGTTATTCCTCCTTGAAATCAGCGATGCCCTTAGATCATCGCAAAATATTCCAGGGCAGCCTTGATAGCTTCTTCCTTCTCTTTCGGGCATTGTGGAACTCTTGCATTTTCTGATTTTGGAAGATTATAGTTTTCTCCCACTTCAATTCCACATTTGCGTTTTACCTGAGAAATATATAAACTTGAAACCTTCAAGCCAAATTCTTTCAGCACATAATCTTTGATTTCCTGATAGGTTGCTTTCAACTCGGCACTGGTGGCATCCAGCTCGTCCAGGTCTAAGTCGATCTCTATCGTGTCATCTGGTTTTTGTTGGGACAAAAGAACAACTGTCTCCACATGCACCGACATTGGAAATTGATCTACCGCCCTGACTCTCTCCAGGCAATATCCTCTCTCGCACAATATCTTCAAATCTCTTGCCAATGTCGCCGAATCACAGCTTACATAGACAATTTTATCTGGCTGCATCTCTGTCATCGTATGCAGCAATGTCTCATCACATCCTTTACGTGGCGGATCTACCACAATAACATCTGCATGAGCTCTTTCTCCGTCATGTGTTTTTGCATATTCTTCATAGTATTTTGGCAAAATTTCTTCTGCTTTTCCAACATAAAATTCTGCATTTTCAAATCCGTTGATCGCTGCATTTCTCTTAGCATCTTCAATGGCCTGTAGAATAATTTCAACTCCGTAAACCTGTTTTGCTTTCTGTGCTAAAAATAATGAAATCGTTCCAATTCCACAGTACAGATCCCAAACTGTCTCATGCCCTTTTAAATCCGCATATTCCAATGCAAGCCCATACAATTTATCTGTCTGTACAGGATTAACCTGGTAAAATGACAATGGAGAAATCTGATATTTTACATCCCCGATGTAGTCTGTAATATATCCTTGTCCCCAAATTATTTCATAAGAATCACCCATGATCACATTTGTTCTTTTTGTATTGGAACTAAATGTAATACTTGTCATTCCTTCCAGTTCTCGCAATGTCTCTACAAGCTCTTCAACATGTGGAATGTGTTTTCCATTGATTACATAACAAACCATGATTTCTTTTGTTGTAAATCCATACCGGATAAGAGCATGACGAATCAGACCTTTTCCTGTATTCTCATCGTATGACGGAATCTGATATTTTTTCATAAACGAAAGGGTCTTCTCCAATATTTCTTTGTTGACTGCCACTCCAAGTGCACAGTCAGTATTTGCTATAATATCATGTGTTCTACCCGCATAGAATCCTGTAATGGGATTCCCCTCTTTATCTGTTCCAAATGGAAATTGGGCTTTGTTTCGATAGTGAAACGGCTCTTCCATTCCGACAACCGGCTCCATGATTTTTTCTAAAAGTTCTGGAGAAAATCCACCGATTCTCTCCAGATTACCACGTACTTTATTATGTTTAAATTGAAGCTGCTGCTCATACGACATTTCCTGAATCTGACATCCGCCACATTTTCTGGCAAATGTACAGACTGGTGTCACACGATCTTTCGATGGTGTGATGATCTTCATCAGTCTTGCGTAACCATAATTTTTTTTAGCTTTCATAACCTTCGCTTCTACTACATCGCCAATTACAGCATCTTTAATAAATAATGTATATCCGTCTACTTTTCCGATTCCTTCACCATTGACACCAATGTCTTCAATGGTTACAATCGCAGTTTCATTTTTCTGCATCATGATTTGCTTTCCTCACTCAATGATGTTTTTCTAAGATTTGATTCAAACAGACGATTATATCCCAACCAGTCTGTTCCTGATTTATCTTTGAAAATCTCCTTTAATGTCTGCATCTTTGCATCTGCATTATCTGCCAGATTCAGTGCCACAGCTTCTGCCAGTGCCGGTTTCTTTGGTGAACCATATTCTAATTCTCCATGGTGTGCTACGATGCAGTGTTTCCATTCATTTGCCAGTTTTTCCGGAAAATCTGGAATTGTACGGATTGCCTCTCCTATCATCTCAACTCCTATCACAATATGTCCAACGAGCTGTCCAATGTCTGTATAATCATTGTCTGGGAAATTTGACAGTTCTTTCGTCTTTCCAATATCATGACAAACTGCTGATGCATACAATAAGTCTGCATTTAAAATATCATATGCATTTGCAAAGTATTCGCACATCTTAGTCACGCTCAAAGTATGCTCCAAAAGCCCTCCTGCAAATCCATGATGAACTGTCTTTGCTGCTGAATGTCCTTTAAAGGATTTGATAAATGCTTCGTCTTTTACAAAATAGTATTCTACAGCCTGTCGTAAATATGGATTGGAAATTTTGCGAATATACCCCAGTAATTCCTCATACATACCATCTACACTTTTTTCTGAAGTCGGCATGTAGTCTCCCGGATTATATTCATCTTCACTTGCAATACGAAGCTGTTTAATATTTAACTGTAAATTATTGTTATATGTAATTACATCTCCGACAACTTCAACAAAGTCCTTCTCGTCGTAATCTGCAATCCCCTGAGAGTTCGGATCCCATATCTTTCCGTCCAACGTACCTGTCTTATCCTGTAAGATAAGGTTATCATATGGTTTTCCGTTTCTTGTCTCGGCTGAGCGTTTTCCTTTACACAGATAAATACTTCTGATCGTTTCACCCTCATGCAGCTCTTTAATATATTTCATTATTATTTCCTCTTTCTATCTCTATTCTTTACTTCCTATCGTGACATTATATGTCACTTCTACATATCCATTACTTCCACGGCGTTGTCCACAGACTTTTATTGTTTCACCCACGGTACACTTTTCAATCGCTTTTGTATATGATGCTGTTCCTGTCACGGTCATTCCTTTAATTTCCTGAATAATATCTCCATGCTGGATTCCCGCATCCATCGCCGGAGAATCTGACTGTACATTCGTAATATATACTCCGATTGGTATGTGCTGCTGTTCTGAAATTTCTTCTGTCACAGCATTTCCATACGCTCCCAGATATGGTACACTTTCTCCGTTTAACATCATCTCAAGCACTTCCTTCAAATCTGAAATCGCAAGTGCATTTGCTGTCCTGCTTCCTGTGTCCTTCAATACATCACTTCGGATCAGCCCTAATACTTCTCCTTTTAGATTCACAAGAATCCCTGTACCGCCTTCGGCTAAAGAAATATTTGTACTGAGCACCTGACACTGGCTGTCATCAAATACCGCCTCCTGTGATTTGGAACTGATCACACCATAGCTTAAGCCATCATCATAGCCAAATATGTATCCGAGTGCAATAACAACCTGTCCTCTTTTGCAAGTATTTGAATTGCCAAATGTGGCTACTTCGATTCTCTTTTGTGTCGCATCGGAAACATTTTTCTTATCTATGCTAAACACTGCAATATTTCTATTCTTGTCTTGTTTTTTTAATGCCGCATCAGATTCTTCCTTCCCGTTAAATGTCACTTTCCAATGCGTTGCTTCTTTACAGATCAAAGCGTCTGTTAAAACAAGTATTTCCCTCGAATTTTCACCTACGATCACTCCTGAAGATTGTCTCAGATTCATAGTCTCTGTTGTCCAGTCCCCTTTTTCGGTCGCTTGAACTATTACAACACTTTTTTCTGCTTTCTCTGCTATAGAATACATGCTGTCCAACATTTCTTCATAGTGTTCTGCCGCAGTCTCGGTACTAAGCTGTGAATCATCTGCATCGTCTTGTGAATCATCGTCTTGTGCTGTATCTCCATCCTCAACAGGTATCGTTACCTTTGTCTCATCGTGATAAAATATCTCTTCTGCCCATGGTTTGAGCGCAAAAAAACTACAGCAGGCAAAAATCCCGAAAATTGTACCATACAATATATTCCGTATATATTGCATAACTCGGCTTTTCCCGCTCTTCTTTTTTGTCTTTACAGTCTCTTGAAGAAAAGAAAAGTTTTCTCCTGCTTCTTTTTGACTTTTCCTTGTATCTTTTTTCTCATCAGCACTTGAATTGTCACTGTTTTTTTCTTTCTGTTCCTTCGACATACGCTGCAGTCTCCTTTACCAAATCAGTATAACGTATTCCCGCGGATTGTTCAATATTATCCTTTCCAATGGATTGTAAATAAGCTATAATGAGGATTGGTAAAATAGTATTTTAATTAATATTTTTATAAAAAGGATAGATTATGAATCAGAAAACATTAACCAAATTAGAATATCATAAAATTATTGCCATGTTGGAAGAACAGGCATCTTCCTTCCGTGGCAGACAGCTTTGTCGTAAACTGAAGCCGATGACTAATCTGGATAAGATTAATACGTCTCAGGAACAGACTGCTGCCGCATTTACCAGACTGATTAAAAAAGGGCGTATTTCTTTCAGCGATGCCGCTCCTGTGGAAGAGTCCATGAAACGTCTGGAGGTTGGCGCAGCTCTCGGAAGCGGCGAATTACTCCGCATTCTCAAGCTTCTTCAAGCAGCCGGACGTGTCAAAGCATATGGCCGTCATGACACACAAGATGAACTTACTGATTGTCTGGATGCCTATTTTGAACAACTAGAGCCTCTGACTCTTTTGGCAAATGAGATTGAGCGCTGTATCATCAGCGAAGATGAAATCAGCGATGATGCCAGCAGCACACTGAAGCACATCCGACGTAATATCAATAATATGAATGACAAAGTACATGCTACCTTAACAAATCTTGTAAATGGTTCTCTTAGAACTTATTTGCAGGATCCGATTATCACAATGCGCGGAGACCGTTATTGTCTGCCGGTCAAAGCAGAATGCCGTGGAAATGTACAGGGTATGATCCACGATCAGTCTTCTACGGGTTCTACTTTATTTATCGAACCTATGGCTGTTGTGAAATTAAATAATGATCTGAAGGAATTATATGCGAAAGAACAGGAAGAAATCCAGGTGATCCTGGCTCGTCTAAGCGAGGATGCTGCAGAATATATCGAAGAGATCCGAACAGACTATCGCTCTTTAACTGACTTAGACTTCATTTTTGCAAGAGGACGTCTTGCATTGGAAATGAACGGAAGCCGCCCGCTTTTTAACACCGAAGGACGTATTTATATCCGTGAGGGACGTCATCCGCTACTGGATGCACGTAAAGTTGTTCCAATTACAATTTCTCTCGGAAAGGATTTTACACTATTAATTGTAACCGGACCAAACACCGGCGGTAAGACGGTGTCTCTTAAAACTGTTGGATTACTGACATTGATGGGACAGGCAGGACTTCATATTCCAGCCGGCGACCATTCCGAACTGGCTGTATTTCATCAGGTTTATGCTGATATCGGAGACGAACAGAGTATCGAACAAAGTTTAAGTACATTTTCTTCTCATATGACGAATATCGTTTCCTTTTTGCAAGATGTAGATGAGAATTCTCTTGTACTTTTCGATGAGTTAGGTGCCGGAACTGACCCGACAGAGGGAGCTGCCCTCGCCACTGCCATTCTCTCATATTTACACAAGCGTGGAATCCGGGCAATGGCTACTACACATTACAGTGAATTAAAAGTGTATGCATTATCTACTCCGGGTGTTGAAAATGCCTGTTGTGAATTTGACGTAGAAAGTCTGAAGCCAACCTATCGTTTATTAATCGGTATCCCTGGTAAGAGTAATGCTTTCGCAATTTCCAGCAAGCTTGGAATTCCGGATTATATTATTGAAGATGCGAAAAAACGACTGACTGAACAGGACGTCTCTTTTGAAGACATGATGACTGATCTTGAGACAAGCAAACGCACGATTGAAAAAGAACGTGAGGAAATTGCTGCATATAAACGTGAGATTGAAGCTTTAAAGATGCAGACTCGCCAAAAACAAGACAAACTGGATGAACAAAGGGAACGTATCTTACGAGAAGCAAATGAAAAAGCAAACGCTATTTTGCGTGATGCCAAAGATGTCGCCGACGAAACAATTAAGAATTTCCGTAAATTTGGAAAGGAAAACATTTCCGCAGCTGATATGGAAAAGGAACGTGAACGACTTCGCAAAAAAATCAAAGACACTTCTGCTGCATCTACAATCAAAGCACAGAAGCCGAAAAAAGCTTATAAGCCGTCCGATTTTAAACTTGGCGAATCTGTTAAGGTTCTCAGTATGAATCTGACAGGAACGATTAGTTCTAAACCAGATTCTCGTGGAAATGTAACTGTACAGATGGGTATCTTACGTTCTCAGGTAAATATTTCTGACCTGGAAATTATCGAGGATGTGAATCCATACAGTCCAAAAGCAATGAAGCGAACTTCGAAGGGTAAAATCAAAATGAGCAAATCACTTTCTGTAAGTCCAGAGATTAATTTACTTGGAAAAACTGTCGATGAAGCCGTTTCTGAATTGGATAAATATCTGGATGATGCACTTCTTTCTCATCTGAACAGTGTCCGTGTCGTACATGGAAAAGGAACCGGTGCTTTGAGAAAGGGAATTCATGAATACTTACGCCGTCAGAAACACGTCAAGTCTTATCGACTTGCTGAATACGGCGAAGGTGATGCCGGTGTTACTATTGTAGAATTGAAATAAGGAGGAATTTGAAATGGTCACAAAACAGAAAATTTTAATCGTAGATGATGATGAAAATATTGCCGAGCTTATTTCTCTTTATCTGACAAAGGAATGTTTCGATACTAAAATGGTCTATAACGGAGAAGATGCACTCAACGCATTTGACACTTATCAGCCAAATCTTGTGCTTCTGGATCTTATGCTTCCAGGCATTGACGGTTATCAGGTGTGCCGCGAAATTCGTGCCAAATCTGCTACGCCTATCATCATGCTTTCCGCCAAGGGAGAAGTTTTTGACAAGGTGCTCGGGCTGGAGCTTGGTGCAGATGACTATATTTTAAAACCATTTGACTCTAAAGAAATGGTTGCCCGTGTACGTGCCGTTCTCCGCCGTTATCAGCCAGTCCGTCCGGAACCGGCTGCTGCCGAGAAGATTAAATGTGTAGAATATGACGGACTTATTATTAATTTGACCAATTACTCTGTCGTTTGTGATGGACAACAGGTCGACATGCCACCAAAGGAACTGGAACTGCTTTATTTTCTTGCATCATCACCAAACCAGGTATTTACAAGGGAACAATTATTAGATCAGATCTGGGGATATGAATATATTGGAGACACCCGCACTGTTGATGTTCATATTAAACGCCTTCGTGCAAAAATCAAAAATCATGATTCCTGGGGGCTTAGCACTGTCTGGGGTATCGGATATAAATTTGAGACAAAATAACTATGTTCTTATGCCGTACGGTCCTTTAGCTGTACGGCAATGATTATATAAAAAAATAAGAAAGGCTTATCTATCTATGAAAAGTACACTTAATTTAAAGTTTATTATTTTATATATTATTTTTGGATTTTTGAGCTTTTTCACTGCCGCCACTCTTGGAAATCAGCTTTTAATTGAGACTCTTAAAGTCAACACCGCACAAAACATGTACAAAGAGGCCAATATCCTTACAACCAATTATCTGCCTTCTTATTTTTCCGGCGAAACTACTGCCTGGTCTGTACATACTCAATTAAGTGCAATGAAGATCTACATGAATTCTTCTCTCTGGTTTGTATCAGAAGACGGAACAATCATTACTGCCAGCAATTGGAATAATACAAGTGCGCCTTCTTCTATTGCTGATTTCGATCCGGCTGAAACCGCTGGGAATCAATATTTAATAGGTGATTATCATGGATATTTCAAAGAAAATATGATTACAGTCATCGCACCTGTTATACAAGGATTTGATACCAAGGGATATCTTTTAATCCACACCCCTGTATCTTATATTGACAACATTTGTGTTCAGCTGATGAAACCTTTCTATATTACTATTTTCGTAATTTATATTATGGCATTTATTTTTCTGATTGGTTTTCAATATTTTATACTTCTCCCTCTCCGACAGATTACAGATGCTGCAAAACAATATGCGCTTGGAAATCTTGAGTATGAAACTCCTGTACACACACAGGATGAGATGGGATATCTGTCAGCATCTCTCAATTATATGGCTGCGCAGTTAAAGGATATGGAAGACTATCAAAAGAAAATCGTTGCAAATGTTTCTCATGATTTCCGTTCTCCTCTTACTTCTATGAAAGGGTATGTTCAGGCTATGTCTGATGGAACAATCCCGCCGGAATTATATGAGAAGTATCTCGGAATCATTTTATTTGAAACAGAACGTTTGACTGATTTGACCAATGACCTGCTCACCTTAAATGAATTTGATACAAAAGAACTTTTGCTTGATAAAACCGATTTTGACTTGCAGGAAATGATCAAGCATACCGCTGCATCCTTTGAAGGAGTCTGCACTCCAAAACATGTTTCAATTAAATTAGTACTGGTAGACGAAACAGTTCTGGTCCATGCCGACCGACGAAAAATCCAGCAGGTACTATATAACTTAATCGATAACGCTATCAAATTCAGCGACAATGATTCTACTGTCACCGTCGAAGTCACACTGAAAAACGACAAGATTTTTACTTCTGTCAAAGATACCGGTATCGGTATTCCTAAAAATGACCAGGGAAAAATCTGGGAACGTTTTTACAAATCAGACCTCTCTCGTGGAAAAGACAAAAAAGGAACCGGACTTGGGCTCTCTATTGTAAAAGAAATCATACAAGCTCACGATGAACATATTAATGTCATCAGTACAGAAGGTGTCGGAACAGAATTTATTTTTTCGCTTACTCGAAGCTAAGGCAGGGAGAGCCAAAGGGGATGGGAGAGCCAAGGGGACGGAGTTAGTGGCTTTTTGCGTAGCAAAAAGCCACTAACTCCGTCCCCATTTGGCTCTCCCATCCCCTTTGGCTCTATTTATACAACATATTCTGAATTGATTCATCTTCCAGATTATCTTTTGTAACCCAGATATATCCTGTATCTACAACTGCTTCATTTCCACTCTGCAATATGGTTCTCGCTGCTGCAACAACGGAAGCATATCCCATACCAAATGGATTCTGCACTACAAGTCCTGAGATTTCTCCATTCTTCATTGCAGCGATTTGTTCCTCACTGATATCAAATCCTACAAGTGCCACTTTGCCTGCAAGCTCTGTTTTTTGCAATGCTTCCAGAGCAAAAATTGTTGAGGATTCATTTGTTCCAAACACACCTTTTAAATCAGGATATTTTTCCAAATAATACTGCATTACTTCATCATCTGTCATCTTCTCTACTGCTGCCTTTTGAAGGTCTTCTGACATATTTGGATCCTTTTCTACTGCAATCTTCTTTTTCAAATCATCCAGCTTATCACAATATATCGTTTCTACGATTGATACAGACGGATAATTATTTTTTATCTCCTCTTCAAAACTTTTTGCTCTTTCTTTTGCTGTCTCAGAATTGGAATCATGTACAACAAGGATAACCTGTCCTTCATCTCCTATTTCGTTGGCCAATTTATATGCTCCTGTGCGGGCTGCATCTTCATTATCAGTCTTTACGATACACTGGATTCCTTTATACTCATTTCCTGAGTCCAGTGAAATGACCGGAATTCCATTTGCTGTTGCCAAGTCAAACTGTACACTGCATGCAGCACTGTCAATACTTGCTATTCCAACCGCATCCGGATAGCGCGACAGCTCTTCATCCAGAATATTCACCTGCTCATCGATGTCCTCTGACTTTGCCGGTGCATTATATGTAACTTTAATCTTATCGCTGCCTTTATAGCCAAGCTCTTTATTTAAATCGTCCGCAGCCTGCATAACACCTTTTTTAACATTCGTCCAATAAGATGATGAATCATCTTTTCCGATAATTGAAATATATGTACCCGGCTCAAGATTCAAGCCTTCCACATTATTATATGCCGCAGGCGATATCGCATTAAGATTCCCCTGGTATTCTGGCTTTTCCGTTTCTTTTCCGGTAAATGTTGTTGTCTGCTCCTGCTGTTTTCCACATGCACATATCATGAATGTCGTTGCCATTACAACTGCTGTAATAGTCATCCATCTTTTCTTCATTCATTATCTCCCCTTTTTATAACAAATTATTGTATTTGCTTTACTGTACCTTACTTATTGTACACGATTATTGTGAAAATAAAAGGAATTTTTTCTTAAATCTTTCTTTTTTGCAACTTATACTGTAATAATTTTCTGCTTGTATATTCTACACATTTGTATTAGAATAGAGAATAACAACAGAAAAATGTTGTAATTTTTCGAAGGAGGTACATACTATGGCACGCGTAATTAGTGATGAATGTGTAAGCTGTGGTACTTGCGAAGGCGAATGTCCAGTAGGCGCTATTTCTGAAGGAGATGGCAAATACGTTGTAGATGCAGACGCTTGTGTTGACTGTGGAGCTTGTGAAGCTGCATGTCCTACAGGAGCTATTTCTGAAGCTTAAGAATCATATTATAAAGCAAAGTGATCACAAAAAAGAAAGCCTTACTCATCTGATATCAGATGGCGTAGGGCTTTCTTTTTTATTGCTTTACTTGTTTTTTCTCAATATTTCTTTATAACCTCGTTTTTATCGTTACTGTTCCCAGTAACTTTTTGTCTTCTCTGCGCAGAATTTGACGAACGATTTTCCCTCGCAATAAGTATACTCTATGCTATACTTGTTTAAGGAACATGATTCATATTTATATCATTTCTATTAGACTTGTTATCCGAATATCTTAAGGAGGTATCTATATTTTATGGGTGAAGTCAGATTTATGATTTCTGAGGCCGCTAAACAAGTTCATGTTGAAGCTCATGTACTTCGTTACTGGGAAGATGAACTGGATTTGAAAATCGGCCGTACAGAAATGGGACACCGATACTATACTGAAGATGATATACAACTATTCCGATGTATCCAAAAACTAAAAGATGAAGGCGTTATGCTAAAAGATTTGAAACCTATGATTCATGAATTAACAATCGCAAAAGAAAAATTAACCGAGCCAAAAGAAACCGCTAAACTTCCGGCAAATGTAACATCCACTGATATCACTAAAAAAGAAGTGGACTCTGCTGATGTAATTCCTATCACTCAATTGGAACAGGTTCGTAATCTCATTGGGGATGTATTGACAGAAGTTGTAACTGAAAATAATAAAACGCTGGAAACAAACATTAGCAAAAAAGTAACTCAGGATGTTCTGCGAGAGGTAGATTTTCTTTTTCAGGCAAATGAACGTCAGGAAGAAGAACATTATCGTAAACTTGACACCTTGATCCGACAGCAACAGACAATTCGAAAAGAGGCCGTGAAAGATACTCCTCTCACCCGCCTTCGAAAAATTCTTACATAGGAGAGAACCGGGGAGAGCCAAGGGGACGGAGTTAGTGGCTTTTTGCGTAGCAAAAAGCCACTAACTCCGTCCCCTTGGCTCTCCGGTTCTCCCAACTATTGATCCTGCTGTCGCAGTTCGTTTCCAAATCTTGTATACTGAGGCATCCATGCCAGTCGCACTGTACCAATCGGGCCGTTACGCTGTTTTGCAATAATAATCTCAGCAATGTTTTTATCTTCCGTATCTGGAATATAATAATCTTCTCGATAAATAAACATACATACATCGGCATCCTGCTCAATGGCTCCGGACTCACGCAAGTCAGACAACATAGGACGCTTATCTGTTCTGGATTCTACTGCACGGCTCAACTGCGAAAGTGCAATAACCGGAACATTTAGCTCTCTTGCCAGCCCTTTAAGCGAACGTGAAATCTCTGAAATTTCCTGCTGACGGCTCTCATTACTTCTTCCACCGCTTCCACTCATCAACTGTAAGTAGTCAATAATGATAAGATCCAGTCCCATCTCCATCTTATACTTACGACATTTCGAACGCATCTCTGCAATTGAAATACCGGATGTATCATCGATGATCATTTTCGATTTTCCAATTCGTCCTGCTCCTTCTATCAGCTTCTCCCAATCTGTATCTTTTAAATTACCGGTTCGAAGCACCTGTGCATCTACATGAGATTCCAGCGAGAACAGTCGGTTAACCAGCTGTTCCTTCGACATCTCAAGACTGAATATTGCAACTGCCAGATTTTCGCGAAATGCAACATGCTGTGCGATATTTAACACAAACGCTGTTTTTCCCATAGAAGGACGGGCAGCGATCAAAACTAAGTCCGAACGCTGTAATCCGGATAATTTATAATCCAGGTCTATAAAGCCGGTTGGAATACCGGTTACTGTTCCCTTCGTCTTGGATGCTTTTTCGATTACATCCAACGCATTTAACACAACCTGCTTAATAGGAACATATTCTTGTACATTTCCCCGTTCAACTAACTCAAATACCTTTTTTTCTGTCGTTTCCAAAATCTCCTCAAGCGGACGATTTTCCATATAACAGGTATTGGCGATTTCTTCATTAATCTTGATCAGTTTTCTTAATGTCGATTTCTCCTGGACAATCTGCGCATAATACTTTACATTTGCAGAAGTGTCAACATTCATCAACAAATCACGGACATACTCCATACTGACAATTTCCGGCGGAGCATTTTTTTCTTTTAAATGTTCCTGCAATGTAATCAGATCAACCGGTTTGCCAGAATGAAACATCTCCACCATCGCATCAAACAAAATTCCATAAGCAGTCTGGTAAAAATCCTCACCATGCAAAATCTCAGATGTCTCCATAATTGCATCTTTATTCATCAGCATGGCTCCTATGACAGCCTGCTCTGCCTCTGTACTGTGCGGCATAATTCTTTTAATTACTGCTTCTTCCATACATTCCCCTTAAGAACGTCTTTATTTTTCTTCTTTTACTTCTACTGTCACTTCAGCTGTTACCTCAGGATGAAGCTTTACAGGCACTTTATGTGTACCAAGTGTTTTTAATGCATCCTTCAGCTGTACTTTCTTCTTATCGATCTCCAGTCCTAACTGCTTCTTTACCTCTGCTGCAATCTCTTTATTTGAGACAGAACCGAATACTTTTCCGCCCTCTCCAACTTTAATTGCAACTTCAACTTTACCTGCTTCCAACTGTTTTGCAAGCTCTTTTGCAGCTTCAAGATGCTCTTTTGCAACTTTTGCTTCATTATTCTTCTGAAGCTTAAGATCATTCATATTTTTTCCATTTGCCTCAAGACCAAGCTTCTTTGGCAAAATAAAATTTCTTGCATATCCATCGTTTACATTTACGATTTCACCTTTTTTTCCAAGGGATTTTACATCCTGTAATAAAATAACTTTCATGTTAAATATCTCCTTCTTCTATCATTTTATCAATCGTCTGTTTTAACGCCTTGATTGCTTCTTCCATATCGGTATGATCAAACTGAGCACCGGCAGCATTGATATGGCCGCCTCCACCAAGTTTTTCCGCAACAATCTGAACATTTACCTCATCAATAGAACGGGCACTCATATAAATCTTGCCCTCATAAATAGTCAAGACAAATGATGCCTTGATTCCACTAATATCCAACAGCTCATTTGCAGCCTGCGCAGCAAGAACAGTCGGGCTTTCAACATCACTCGGACACTCTGCAATTGCAAATTCCTTGCGATATACCTCTGCCATACGGACAGCCTCTGCCTTCGCTCTATATGAATCCATGTCATCTCTGAACATCTTACGGACTCTTGTAATGTCCGCACCGCATCTTCGCAAAAATGCAGCGGCTTCAAATGTTCTGACACCCGTTCTGTTCATAAAGTTTCTCGTGTCGATCATGATTCCTGCATACAGACAATCTGCCTCAACACTTGGAATCTTAATATCATCTACAATATACTGAAGTACTTCTGCTACCATCTCACAGGCAGATGACGCATACGACTCTACATAAGACAAAACTGCATTCTCAATTATATTACTGCTCTGTCTATGATGATCCAATACAGCAATTGTCTTCGACTTCTTAAGCAGCTCCGGACACTCTGTCATCTGTGGCTTATTTGTATCAACCACGACAATCATCGTATTATCATTGATATAATCCATTGCTCTCTCTGATGTTAGGAAAATATCATCCTCATATGCAGTACTGTCCACAATCTCATCATATAATGGACGAACAGAACTTGGCACACTGTTCATGACAATATGCGCTTTCTTCTTCAATTCCTTTGCAGCTCGATAAATTCCCATGCAAGCTCCAAGACAGTCTGCATCCGCAATCTTATGTCCCATAACAATAACCTGATCCTTGGCAACAATAAATTCACGCAACGCTTCTGCTTTGACACGCGCTTTCACACGTGTATTTTTTGAAGTCATCTCTTTCTTACCGCCAAAGTATGTGATGCCATTGCAATCTTTAATTACTGCCTGGTCTCCCCCTCTTGCAAGTGCAAGATCGATTGCTATACGGGCATAGTTATAACTCTGAGCATATGTTGCTGTATTTAATCCTAATCCAATACTTAATGTCGCTGAGCGGGCATTACCAATATTGACTTGTTTTACCTCTTCCAACAGCGAAAATTTATCTGCTTCGAATTTCTTATAGCTTTCTTTTCGGATTACAATGAAATACTTGTCCTTTTCCAGTTTCTTAACAATTCCATCTACATCTCCGATATACTTGTTAATCTTTCGGTCAATCAATGCGATTAATAAGGACTGTCGCACTTCCTCAACACTTTCCATGACTTCGTCAAAGTTATCAATATAAATGAGTCCTGCAATCATACGCTGGTCTTCATTCTCTTTGATATACTCATTCAATTCTGTAACATCTGTCATGTAAACTGCAATAAAATACTCCTGTTCTTTCGGAATCTGGAGCACTTCTTCTTTCTCACTGAATCCTTCCATCGACACCTTTCTAAGTGTCACTTGATAATCGCGTTCCTTGTACTGTACTTGTAATTCCACTTGTTCCATATTCTGCTTTGGAAATACACCGCGATTCAGCTTCGGAATCAGTTTGTTCATATACTTTTCCCACTTCTGATCTACAAACAGTTCTTCAAAACTATCATTCTTCCACAATATCCTTCCATCTGCCATCAATATTGCATACGGAATTGCAAGTTCTTTCAAAAGTGTATTTTGGATTCCCTTGTACTGTGTGGAAAATTGGATCATGTCCGCAAGAATTAATGAGCGATTGTAGAAATACAGCACGCCTACAATTACCATATAGATGATGACAAATACCGACATCATTAAGCCGGCTTTCCGGTCTACCTTATACATCCATATATTCATAGCGACCAGAAGAATTGTCATAATGACCGGCCACTGCATATACATTCGCAGCTGCCCTTTTAAACGCACATTTCTATTATCCATGAAACTTTCCCTTTCAGGCTATACTCGACTCTCCCCTTGAGTATGCACGTAAATATGTAATTATTCTGTATCCGTTCACGAATGAACAATCTTATTACCCCATTATTGAGTTCTAGTATATCACTTTTTACACATTTAATCCACTGGGATTTTTTCGCATCAGACTTCTCATAAAATATAAAAAAAGAGCTGCCACACAAAAGTATGACAACTCTATCATTTCAATTAGTCCTGAACGTATGGCATCAAAGAAATGTGTCTTGCTCTCTTGATTGCTACTGTAAGAGCTCTCTGATGTTTTGCACAGTTTCCTGTGATTCTTCTTGGAAGAATTTTTCCTCTTTCAGAAACATATTTCTTTAATTTTGCAACGTCTTTGTAATCGATTTCGTTATTTTCTTTACCACAGAATACGCAAACTTTTTTTCTTCTGCGTGCTGGGCCTCTTCTCTTGAAGCCGCCTTCTGGTTTGCTACCTTTTTCGTAAGCCATTTCGTTTACCTCCATAATTATTCATTTGGAAGTCAGACTTTAGTTAAACGGTAACTCCTCATCGATTCCATCTGGAATATTCATGAAGCCATCTCCGGCATCAACGCTTGGTGATGGTGCTGCCTGGCTAGGAGCTGACTGGTGGAACGCACCTCTGTTCGCTTCACTCTCTGCTCTGCTTTCAGCAAATTCCTGTTCTTCTACGATTACCTCAGTAGTGTAGACTCTTACGCCATCCTTATTTGTATAGCTTCCTGTCTGGATACGACCGGAAACGGAAACGCGCATTCCCTGACGGAAATATTTTTCTGCAAATTCACCTGAACGGCCGAACACAACACACGGAATAAAATCTGCGCTTGGCTCATTATCTCTTTTGAATCTGCGGTCTACTGCTAATGTATATCTGGCAACTGCTGTTGAGCTGTCACCCTGAGAATATCTAACTTCCGGGTCTCTGGTTAATCTTCCTACCAAAACTACCTTGTTCATATATACCTCTTTCTATTATGCATCCTGTCTAACGCATAAATATCTGAGAACGTGATCCATGATACGGATACGCTGTTCCAACTCTGCAGGAACAGTACTCTCAGCCTCGAAGTGGATGAAGTAGTAGAATCCTTCTTTCATCTTCTGAATTTCGTAAGCAAATCTTCTCTTACCCCATTCATCGACGTCTGTTACATTACCACCTACACGAGTGATCAGATCTTTCACTTTTTCAATGACTTCTGCTCTAGCGTCGTCTTCGATTTTAGCGCTGACAACAACAGCTAATTCATACTTGTTCATGTGTTTTTACCTCCTTTTGGTCTCTGGCCCTCGACTTTGCACGAGAGCAAGGAAATGTTTTCAACCGTTTATTTAAACGGCATGTCACAATTTGCTATTTTATCATAGTGTTCTATTTCTTTCAAGCCTTTTTTCGTATTTCTTTTGTATTTTTTTCAACCAATTTTCTAGACACCATGACCTGATGCCCACATCCTTCACATTTCAAACGAAAATCCGCTCCCACACGAAGAATCTCCCATTCATGACTTCCACATGGGTGTGGCTTCTTCATCCGGATAATGTCTCCTACCGCAAAACGATCTTCCATGCCTCTCCTCCTATTTCTCTTCTATTAATACACCCTGCAACAAAAATCTTTCATCCTCATTTACATTCGTACATGTAGACAAACTTACGATCTTGGATTGTACATTTACCTCTACATCCACAGCATAATTAGATGTACTCCTGCACAGTTCAATATATTTCATAAAATCCTCATCTGTCGCATAGGACAGTATATAATTGTCTGCTGTATCTTTGACCACACCTGCACTGAACACCTGATATGTTCTTGTTTTTCCATCTGGTGTGTAAATATAGAAATATGGATGTGCCTTGCAAAAGCTCTCATCCGCATATTCATTTAATCTCGAAAACATCTCCCCGCCATAATTCAAATGATGTCCGTAGATTAACGTATTTCTTCCTGAAAAATCTGATGCACAGTCTTTATCAACAAAGATTGCTCCCAATTTATTGTCATTTGCTGTAAATGTCTTTGTCAAATATTCATTGTTATCCTGGCTTTTTACTACCGGATAACTGATGATCGACGGCTCATCAAATCGAATCCACGCTACCGTATCTGGATTCATTTCTAATAATGTTGCAAAATCTACTTTGAATCCTGAAGCTGCTTCCCCTACTTGTTCTTCACCTGAAGTGTCCTGTTCTGTTGGAGTTTCATTTTCAATTACCAGTTTCTTTATTTCATCATAATCTTTTCCTCCTTGATAATAAGGAAGGATATTTTTGATCAACTGATAACCTGAAAATACAAAGACACACAATGCTATAATCAATATAATTTTGGAAATGATATTACCTGCCTTATTTTTCTTTTTTCTATTTGGTTTTCTATTTCTTTTACTCATGCATTTTATTTCCTTACAATTCCAGACAATAAATATTTTTTCAATAAATTCAACTTCGTTCTGGTATCTGTATACACAACTGTGTTGAAAATGGATGTAGAAACCTTTCCACTTTGATACCGGCGTTGAATACTCATCTGCTAGATATTCCTGCTCAAGCTCATCTATTATATCAAACGGAAAACATAATGTACAGCTATCCGATATTTCTTTCAACCTGACAAACTGCTACTATCTAAATCTTTGCATACTATATTTGAAATCTTCCAATCCTTTTAATCTTTTTACTCTACGAAGTTTAATACCACATACATTACATATCTGGTCAAGTCCGGCTTCCACAATTACATTTGACACCCTTATTTCCTTCGGTGCTCCAAATTGAAAAATGAAACCTATCAGAATTTCTGCCAACATTACAATCGCATCATCCTCCGGTTCAAGCATTTCAAATTTAATGATAGTTCCTGTATTTGCATCTCCTAATAACGACAATGCCGGATTTGCAGGGCGATCATATTTTTTATCCGTAACTGATGCTCCTAACACAGATACATCCGCCTCTAAAACAGCATTGCATTTCGGGGCTTTTCCCAGGTCTGAGAGCAAAACTTCATCTGTAATCAGTAGATTCCCAAATTGAAAAGCTGTAAAAGGAAGTGGCTCTTCACCAAAATTCCATATTTTCTTATCTTTTCCAAAAGAAAGCAGAAACATATTTCCCGATTCAAAATCAACCTGCATTTCTGTATCAACATAGTAACGCAAAGCTAGTTCCAAATCCTGTAAATACTCGCTCATACGCAATACTTCTTCCTCATCCATATTATATGGATAATATCCCGGCTCGAAAGACAGGAAATACAGCCACTGATTTTTTCCGCGATATGTATATCCTAATTCCTTAATAAGCTTTCTTTGCCTATTAGATAGTTCGTCACGATTACCCCAATAGCAGGTAAGATTTCTTTGGTTAAACATCGCATATCCAGGAGCCAGATTCATGCTCTCCTGCATGGTAAGCATGAGAAAACTATTTAATCCCTCGTATCCTTCATAGACGGCTATTCCATAACAATCACCGTCTCGCCCCAGTATACTGAAGAAAATCGTTTCCTCTTCAGTACCATATCTGATGCCAATTAAATCCATATCCCAGAACTTTTCCCATGGTTTCAGTTCCTTAATGCGTGTTCCTGCCTCATACAACGTTTTCCATTGTTCTATAGATGCCTCTTTTCTCATATGTCCCCTTAGCTTCTCTTGAATCCGTATTCTTTCTTCAAACGCTCAAATATTTCAAATACAACCGGGCAGATGGAAATAGTATCTAACATCCCCAACAAACTACACAACCTTTCCGGCTGGTCTGTATAAGGATATTTCTTACAACTATCCGGTTTACAATCCCCAAGTTTACAGTTTCCATCTTCCTGCAAAAAATCACACGGCTTATGTTTCGTATGATACCCGAGTCCCAATTCCTCTTTTTCCAAAAAGAAATCAATAAACTGTTCTACTGTAATCCCCAAATATTCCGCATCCTTTTCTAAATTCTCTTCAGGTATACTTCCCTTGTACATCTTGCAACAATTTCTGCACATACTACAATCGTAATCAGCGAATAGTTCTTTATGCAGTCGCAGAAACTGCTCATCTAATTCTTCCTCATCTGCATGTCCTTTCAAAAACCTACGAAATTTGAAATTTTCATCTTCTTTCTTCTTGGCTTCTACTCCAACTTTATCCGGGTGTAGCATATGATGCCTCCTATCCCGATTTATATCGTCGGTCTTTATTCTTTCCAATAACAGAAATTTTTCCCTCAGATATAAGTGGTTTCAAAATCTCTTTTGTTCGAGTCTCTTTCAGACCTAACAAATCACAAAAATCCTGCAAACGATACTCTTTATTCTCTTCCATATGATTTAAAATCTTTTCTTGCTGTTTATCTGTTTTTTACCCATTCTGACATAGCCCGGATTTGCCAAAATCAGCTTGTCCGGTTCTTTACGGATTACAACACCTCGTAAACCATGATAATCTGCATTAATAAGACAGTTTGCCAAGGCTTCATGTAGTGCCTTGTGCACTAGAGTATCGTCAATACGCTCACCACCAGACATTTTAAACGGTATCTTAACATCTTTATCGTCACCAACTTCATACATCTCTACGTCATCTTCCGACAGGAGATTAATATTCACTTTCTTAGAATTGTTGATGGTATCCCAGAATTCTTTTCGAATCTTAGACACATTCTGAAGACCGGTAGTTCTCCAACTGCCATCTTTATTTTCTTTGACACCAAGAATAATGACTCCACCATAGCAATTTGCAAAGGAAGAGTAGATATCCCACAAAGGAACTGGCAGACCACCTTCTGCTTTTTTCACTTCTCTTCTGTTGTCTTCTCTGTATTCATCAAATTTTGAAAGGTCAAAAGTATTATTCAAATTGCTCATCTCACTTTCTATTTTGCAAAATATAGATTCTTATTATTGACTGCTAAATTCCCAATTTTTCAAATAAAACTTTATTTCGTTTTTCGGCATCCACAATAAGTTTATCGTATGAAATAAGTTCTATATATGCGTGCTTCTTTTCATGATATTTATCCATCCCTAACTTATCCGGAGTTTCGATAAAATCCCTATCTTCTGCCACTTTTATCATTTTTGTAGCCAAATCACATACAGCATATAAATAAAACTGAGTATTACTACCACCCCTAATAAGTCTTCCATTTTTATCCGTCACTTTATTCGTACATATTTTATCTACATATCCTAATAGTTGTTGTATTTAAATCTCTATGATATTAAATCAAAGATTACTCGATGATTGTAGCAACACGTCCTGATCCTACAGTACATCCACCTTCACGATATCAGACCGGTGTATTGCGGTGTGCAAATGGTGATTTTTCGTATGATTTGTGAGGGAAAATCCGGATTTTCCATTGTGTCCGTGTAGTTTTTTGGGATTTTGTTATCATGGTGTTATCACACATTATTCAATTCTCAAATTTCGCAAATAATAATCCATCTTTATACAGGTTGTATGACTATTTATAACAGTTCGTTCATTAGGTACTCCATAAACCTCATAATTATCATCATATTTCAAGCAAAAAAAATACCCATGATTACATTTTTTATATTCGGCAACATTATGCCCTCTTTTTATCCTTTCAATTGCCTTTCCAATATTATTACTACCTTGATATTTGATTTTCAAAGTTGCTTTACCAATATAATATGATAATTTCCCCACAAAATTTTTATCATATGCCCAATCATCAACATTATCTACACTTAACTCAACTTGTTGTGCATTCTCGGCAAGATAATCCAATAAAATCTTCGCCTCTCCATTTAACAATTTCCTTGATGAAAATATTTTCATTTGAAGTTCATCTATTTCTTTTTGTTTCTTTTTTCTTCTATAATCAGCAGACCTTATTGTCTCTACTAATCCTTCAACTTCCTTTAGATATTCTCCATTATATGGCTCTTGTATCGTCTTCTTTTTCCAATGAGCCCGTAATACTTTCTTGTTATTTATTTGCCTAATAATTTCATCTTTATATTCTAACAATAACTCATTGTATTTCTTTTTTGCTGCTACAATGTCTATATCCCAACCATTTGTGCTTACAAAAACCTGCAATGGAATCTTTATAAATACTACATATACGCTTTCAATTCCATCTATTGTCAAAAGTTCCTGTGTTTCAGTTCTTATCCCATCGGCAATTCGTATTGCAGAATATTCATCTTGAAAAATTTCTTGAATATCCTCAAATCTACTAACTATAACCTTCATATCTTCTGCCTGAACAAGTGGTTCTAGTTTGTTATCATCAATTATCCCCTTTTCAACAACTTGATATCTAGTAATATCATCTAATATTTTTCCTTTAAAAGAATCCATATAGATATCTTTCATAATATCTTGCTGTTTCTCAACTCTTTCTAAATTGCTTAGGGCTTGCTCACCTTTTTTTAATAACGAGCAAATATCAGATGATATAGATATTAAATCTTTTACGTGCAAATCTGCGAGAGTAACATCCAATAACGGCCTAGTAATTCCTAAAATTTTCGCAATCTCATCCACTTGGTGAACGCCTATTGAAACAATCTGTAAAACTTTTTCCTCTACCAGATTTAGCTTTACAGTTTTTCTTTTTGTAATTTTTAGTGCATATTTATAAACTGGTAAATATACTTCATCATCAAACAAAAATTCATATCCATCATTTTGCCTAACAATGTTTGTTACCCATTTATGAATTAGATTCTCTTTCAAATAACTTTCCTCCATCGCATTGTATAATTTCACATTCTTCTCCTTCAGAGATATAATCTATTATTTCAACAAATTTATTATCCTGATCGTCAAAATTGTAAAAGAAATTTTTATCTCCACACACAATTAATAATTTTTTTGCTCTAGAAAAAGCTACATTAACTCGTTCCTTCTCCTTTTGAAATCCAATAGAATCTCTTGTTCTTACAGTGCTATAAATTATAATATCATTTTCTCTTCCCTGAAATGCATCTAAAGTATTAATATCAATTTTTGATGCTATTTTGTCAAGTCCTGTAGCTTTAATAGATTTTCGCAATAATTCTTTCTGACCGCTATACCCTGTAATAATCCCTATATCTAGCCCCTTCAATTCTCCAGTACTTTTTAAATCATCTAATATTTCTAAGATAATTCTTTTTTCTTCTTCATTTATATATGAACCACCTTTTGTTCCTTTCTGTGATTTTTTCTTATTTGCAGAAGTATCAAACCACACTATTGATTTTCCAACATACCTGCTCAATCCATGTCGTTTTTCATCGTCATTACATCCTGTATCAATAATTCCTCTGTAAAATACTTTGCTTATCAGATTTCCTATATTTTCAATCATTCTATACTGAGTGGTCAAAATTTGTTTATGTGTATCTGGCAACGAATTGTATAAAATATCAAATAATCTATAGTCTGGATTTTTAGTCAATTTAGCCAATGTTGGTGATACCTCTGCATCTGCATATGCCGGCAACTGATTTTGATCGCCTACTAATATAATCTTTTTTGCTTTAATAATCGATACCAGTAATTCTGGTGTTGTTGCTTTAGCAGCCTCATCAATAATTACATAATCAAATGACATATCTTTTATTACTTCATTAGACAAAAATCCAACACATGTTCCCGCAATAACCACTGCACTTCGGATCATTTGATAATCTAAACTGTTCTGATCTACTAATCTATTTATCCAATCTTCCTGTATTTTCTTAACTTCTTCCCATTTTTTCGCCTCGTTTTTATCGGTTATAGTATTCATCAAATCATTTTTTTGCTTTACATATTGCTGAACATTATTTTTTATTTCGGAAACCAATTGCTCTCTATGTGCAGCAATTGTGTATTTTGTCGCAATTTCTTCAGAAATATTCTTTTCCGCACCAATTCTTATTATCTCCAATGGATTATCAATAACTTTCCCCAATCCTTCTAAAATATTATCAACTGCCGTATGCGACTGCGAAACAATAAGTATTTTAGGACTGTCCGTCATCTTTATATCCCTTTTTATAATTTGCCCAACTATTTCCTTTATAACAGATGTCTTACCTGTCCCAGGCGGTCCTTGGATTAAACATATATTTTCCGTATTTAGAGCCTTCATCACAGCTTGTTTCTGTGATTGATTTAATACTTTTGAAATAAAACTAGGCTGTGAGATTGTCTTTATTTCCTCTGGTTCATCCAAACATAAGATAATGTCTTTTAAACTTCTAGCAGAATATTCATCTTTGTTCAAATCAAAAATTGCTCTAAATTGTCGTTTATAAGCCATAGTTTTCGCACGAAAATCTTCAAGAAGTGGTGTATTTTTATTCAATAATTGTCTTACTGTTGGTTTCAATCTCCCTTTTGTTAACGATAAGACAATTTTTACCGAATCATCATCACATACAACTTCTTCAAAATTTCCTACCTCTGTATAAATAACTCCTTTTGATCCTTGGCTTTCTACAACAAATCTAGTTGGTGGCATCAATTCATCAATTGATTTTTTCTCGCAATCAATCAGATTGAAAATCAGTTGACTACCATTAATCTCATATTTATCATATTTTATAATCGCAGATTTTCCTTTTTCTGTTTCAACAGCCTCTGTAAGACCAATTTCCCAACCACCAAACAAATTTTCAAACTTTTCTTCTTGCAATTGATATTGTTTATTATCATCTTGATGGTTTTTAAACATAACAACCAGTTGGTGATTGTCTTGTGGATCATACCCATTATCTCTGCTATTTAATACAAAGGACATTTGTCCAACAATTCTAAAGCTTCTTTTAATATTTATATTTCTTCTATCAGCAGTAATTTTTCCAACATATGTTACATACATTTTCTGCTCATTTTCATCATATCCACACTTCATAATCATTCTTTCACCAGTAATTACATACTGCTGATCTTTTACATCATAATAACCATAGGATTGTTTAAATTCATTTTTGAGAAATGAATTAGTAAACTGTACCATTGTCATACTTTCCTCAACAATAGAATTCCTTTTTAATTGAACCAGCTTTCTAGAATCAATTGCAATACTATAGCTACAACTTGATGTATTAAGATTTCCTATTAACTGCTCCAAAACCACAATTACATTTTCCAGTGACTCTGGTCTATTTTCAGGTTTTTCTTGAACTAATGATAATAGAATATCTTTTATCTCTTTTCTTCCAGTCCACTCCTCAATTCTACTATTAATATCACTTCCATTTTTTTGTGATAATAAAACTTCACTCATTATTATTCCTATTGAATAGTAATCACATTTTTCTGTGATATTTTTACCCAATATAAGTTCTGGTGCAGAATAACCTTCTGAATATAATGGCATAGTAGTTTCGGAATCCATAACTGTTTTTATTTTACTTGTTCCAAAATCAATTAACGTAACCTTATCTGCATATTTATCATAAATTATATTTGAAGGTTTCAAATCTCTATGAATCACATTATTCGAATGAGCGTTATTTACTGCTCTTAAAATCTGAAGACATATTTCATACTTTTTTAGTTGCGTATATTTATTCCAATTTATATGGTCTAAAGTTTCACCCGGAACATAATCCATAAGAATGCCACCATAGCATTCATTCTCCTTAAAAGGATATAACTCTGTACTGCTATCTCTTAACTTTACTATTCCTTCACAAACATTCAATGTTCGTAAGGCTTCAATCTCTCTTTTAAAAATTAGTTTTTGCAAACCATTTTCAATCTTCGGAAAACACTTAAGCACATACAACTTTTCTTTATTTTGCGGTTTTACTTTAAATACGATATTTCCCCATGAAGAAGATTTGTGTAATAGTTCCACCACTTCATAGTTCATAATAATTTTTTCATTCATTACCTTCTCCATCTTTCACCTCCGAGATATGCTTTTATTTCTGCATTTTTCTCACATATTCATAAATCCGTTTCAGCATTCCGTCTTTATCTTCTCCTAATTCTCCACGGATTCCATCTCCAAATCCCATATACGTATTGAACCCTAGCATATATACAGCCATTGCCATAGACAGCTCGTCGTTTTCATTACCATATAATGATGCCACTTTTCTCAATTCATCAATAACCGTATCGTGTGGTACTTCAACACCGCCTTCTTCATTTACAACAGAATTGATTACCTCCGGCAATGCCATACACATCTTATAAAATGCATCTTCTTCACCAGTGAGAATTGCATAAAACTGATCCATACTCACACGTCGAATCAATCTATGTTGTACATTTTTCCCATCAACTTTTGTTGACCATTTTATATTTTGTGACTTCTTAGCAATTGCTTCTACTAACAAGCAAGCACAATCATCATCTTCCAGAATCTGTCCCTGCATCTTTATATATGTTTTTGCAGAAGATGCAGAATTCATAGTATTGTGTTTGTTTTTCATTTCCACATATATTGTATGTACAATATCTCCATCTGGCATTTGTATTCCATCTGGATTTTTGTAAATAACATCCCACCCTGCCTGTGGGACTTCGCAACCTTTGAAATACGAAAATATATTCTGGTGAAAATATCCTATATCATTATTATTAGACTTATCTCTCTGTCGAAAAATTTCATTATTTACAATTTCTTCCCAGCTTGTACGATACACCGATTTATCAAAAATCAGCTTGATCGGATCAATCAGGTTACTATTGAACCGCTTCAAATCATACGATTCCAGTTTTTCTCCATATTTCATAATCGTTGCACGCACATGCTTCTTAAAATCTTCTTCTGATATGAAATCTAAATTCCACGCCATTTATTTTACCCCCTCTAATGATTTATGTATCTCTAACCCAATTTCATATGCTAAATTGACAGGAACAGCATTTCCAACCTGTTTATACTGAGATTGAACACTTCCACAAAATTGCCATTCATCTGGAAATGTTTGACATCTTGCATTCTCACGTACCGTAAACGGTCTTGCTTCCAATGGATGACATCTTTCTGTTTGCTTCTGAGACGGTGAAGTCAATACCGTCAATGACGGTTCATCCAGGCTCATTCTCCTAAGAATTCCTGTTCTTCCACCTTCCATATCCCAGCAACTTTTCATATACGCTTTTGCAATCTCCGGATCAATATCTCTCCAATATCCTCCAGGTGGAACTAATTCAAATATTTTCCTTTTATTTTCTCCGTATGGTACTCCTGGTCCTTCTGGGCAATCCAATAAAACATCTCTCAAAACAGGCTTATAATCATGTTCTTTTGGAAATGAGAATGAAACTTTTCCCACTAAATCATTTCTAATTCCAACAGTGATTAGTCTCTCTCTTTTCTGCGGTACACCAAAATCCCACGCATTTAAAACTTTTTTCTGAATGGTATATCCCGCCTGTTCAAAAATATTTGTTATCGTTGCATATGTTCTTCCCTTATCATGAGTCAACAATCCTCGTACATTTTCAAATAAAAACATCTTTGGCTGTAATTTCTGTAAAAAAGTTGCATAGTGGTAAAAAAGCGTTCCTCTTGCATCTTCAAGTCCTAATCTTTTTCCAGCATAAGAAAAAGCCTGACATGGTGCCCCTCCTGATAATAAATCCAGTTCTCCCTTTTTTATACCAAAATAATCTTCCAAATCTAAACAAGATATATTAGCTATATCATCATGAATAACTCTCCAGTTCTGCCTATTGGTTTTCAAAGATTCTGCAGCATCTTTATCAAACTCTATTAGTCCCAATGGTTCAAATCCAGCTTTTTCTATCCCTAAAGCCAAACCGCCAGCTCCAGCAAACAGTTCTATGGTTGTAAATGCATCACTATCGATTTGTAGTGGTTCTTCTTTTTGTATCTCTACAACATCCTCTATCTTGCAATTTAATGTAAAACATATTTTTTCTATTGATTCAAATGAAACTGGCTCATTCTTTCCTAATCGAGCTAATACATTAAAACTTATTCCTGACGCTTCCTTCAATTCTGTGCGGTTCATTTTTTTATCTATCAGTAATTTCCATAATTTGTCATAACAAATCGCCATTAAAATTCCTCCAAAATCAAAAATAGTACAACTCATATTTTATCATATCCCACAATTAGCAACAAGCCGTTTTCTCACCATATCGTTAGATTTCCTCTTGTATGTTTCTTAACCCGTTTGCTATTTCTCCTGTTTTTTGATAATATATCCTCATCAGTTCAGGCAGAAAGAAGGTACCTATATGTCGCGTGATTCCGCTACTATTTCAAACAATATGCGTAAGATTCACAGTAAAGATACTTCCATAGAACTATTGCTCCGAAAAGCTCTATGGCACAAAGGTTATCGCTATCGCAAAAATTATAAAGCTCTCCCTGGTTCTCCTGACATTGTTCTTACCAAATATAAAATTGCTATTTTTTGCGATAGTGAATTTTTTCACGGAAAGGATTGGGAAATTCTCAAGCTTCGTCTTGAAAAGGGTAAGAATTCAGACTTTTGGATCAAAAAAATTGAGCGAAATCGTAATCGTGATTATGAAAACGATAAAAAACTTCTATTTCTAGGCTATACTGTCCTTCACTTCTGGGGGCAAGACATTTCCAAACATACAGATGAATGTTTACAGGCCATTGAAGAAGCCATTTGGGATACAAAATTTTCTGATACAGCCACTGACTATGATATATCTGAAGAATAAATGCAACTTATGCAAATGACTGTCGGTATTAAGAAGCCAAAACGCTATATTTTGTTATCTTTCTATTATCACAAATGCCTTGCCGTTCCACCATTTAAAACCCAAGGTTCTCGTCCACCAGAATCACCTTGATTCTCTTCGCCGCTCTGGAATATCTCGTGATCAAAATCTGACAGCAAATGCAATCCGGTGATTTGCAATCATAGCACATTCCATTTTTAGAACATGGCGTATCAAGTCCGAATCTCTGTGCATTGATTGGTGCCGCCTCATTTCTAGCTCTGCCCATAGCATCTTCTTCAGATTTTACAACCTTATTCATACCTACGATCAAAAGTACATTTTTAGGGCCAAAAGCAAACGCTGCCACACGGTTTGCATTTCCATCTATATTAACCATCACGCCATTTTCTGCCAATGCATTTGTACTTCCTATAAAAAAGTCACAGTCCAGAGCTTTATGAGCAATTTCATTTTTCAGCTCCGGTGTCTGGGCTTCTTCCCTGTCATATACTTCATAATTTCCTTCATGTACAGCATCTAACAAGCCAATCTCCTTAGCTGAAACGGTTCCTCCCCAGCTGATTGAGCTTCCCTCTGGAATCAGCTCCAATGCTTTTTTTAATGCTTCTTCTTTTGTTTTCACGAAATATGCTTCCATATTACGGGATTCCAAATTTTTCACTACCCGGTTAGCTAATACTTCATTTCTCATTTCTCTTACATTCATCTTCGATTGCTCCTTCCTAGCTGATTGCCCCTTGCTTGTTTAATAATGTCTCTACTGCATCCATATCTTGCACAATTGCCTGCTGACGCTCATCAAACAGCAGCCCTTTATTATACCGATAATACTGGTCACAGCCATTTTCTTTAATAAACCACACCGCATAACTGTTGGCATTCAATTCCGTGATCAGTACAACCATTTCCTGACTCTCTCCAAATGCAGCCTCCATAAAATCAAAAATATGCGTCAGCATCTCTGAAGTCAATTCTATCAGATTTTCACGGTTCTGTACAAGCTCTCCGAACATTTCTTTTACTTGTTCAAATTGTTCTTCGCTATTATTTTCCAAAATATTATTCTGGCTTTGTTTTGCAAATTTTTCCAGTGCCGAAACCGCCTTTTTCATTACAATTTCTTCTGTATGGCTCAATAATTCTTTTCGTATCTGTTCCTGATAATCGCGTTCTGCCTGATGCCAGATATCTTCTGGGCGCATAGATTCCAGATTTTCTTTATAAATCAATAAATATTCGTATACTTTTGAAACATATGCATCCTCCAGGAAACTTTTCTGGAACATTTCACTTGCTTTACCATTTAACAGACTCACTACACTCAAATGCTCATCAAACGGAGCCGCCTTGATTTTCTGTAACGTTGCAGTATTCCATTTTCCTTCCAGAATATCTTCCACTCCATAATCTTTCCTATATTTATAGAAGAGTTCCAGGTAATTTGCAAAATCTTTTGCAATCATTTTATGCTGGATATACTGGGCAATGACATCCCTGTCTATTGTTTTTCCAAGCACTTCGTAAGTCTGTATAAGCTGTGACAAATCTTCCCAGCCTCTCGCCGTAGCAAATGCTTTGCCGTCTACTGTTGTCTCAATCCGGTAAAAATTCTGTTTACGCAGCTCCAGATATGATATCACTGCCGGATGAATACCCTGTTTATACGCATATTCTTTCCATACATCCAAATTTGCCTCTACATTAATTTTTTTAATTCGGTCTAATGTAACGATGTCAAATTCTCTAACTGACTTGTTGTACTCCGGTGGATTTCCTGCTGCCACAATAATCCAGCCTTGCGGAATTTTCTGATTTCCAAACGTTTTTCCTTGTAAAAATTGAAGCATTGTCGGTGCCAGTGTTTCTGACACACAGTTAATCTCATCAATAAACAGAATTCCTTCTTTGATTCCCGTCTGTTCGATTTTCTCATACACTGACGCAATAATCTCGCTCATCGTATATTCTGTTACCGAATAAGTCTGTCCGCCATATATTTTTTCTTTGATAAATGGTAATCCGACTGCACTTTGTCTTGTATGGTGCGTAATTGTATATGCAACCAAACCAATTTTACATTCCTTTGCAATTTGTTCCATAATCTGTGTTTTACCAATCCCAGGAGGTCCCATCAGAAGTACCGGTCTTTGACGGATAGCCGGAATCCGATATGCTCCAAACTCATCCTTCGTCAAATACGCCTCTATAGAATCTTTGATTTCCTGTTTCGCACGCTTTATATCCATTTTATGTTCCCTTCTATACTTCCTCTTACTTTATTTCTATCAAATCAGCCAATGTAACTGCCGATACGATAGAAATTTATCCTAATTCATCCTCACTTAATATTAGTTTGATTGCCCACACAGGAACATCTACATCTGTATAATCTTCCTGCATAAAAACAAATGCTGTTTTAAATGGCGGCATTCTATTTGGATAAATGCCGTACCCATCTGTAAAATATATCAATCCACGCAAGTCATGAAACTCCTTTTCCCTGACCAGCTGCTCCACATATTCAAATGCCGGACGAAAGTCTGTCCCTCCCTGACCATACAATTCCATATGTTCCATGTATTCTTTTAATTTCTCTTCGCTTGTAATCTTACAGTCAGAATGCACCTGCTCATCACACTGAATAATATGCACATTTATTTTCTTAAAAAAACTTTCATTTTCCTTCAGAACACTATAAGTCTCCTCCAGAAATTTTTGTACCAGTTCACCGGAGCACGACATGGAAGTATCTATAACAATCGCAAACTCTTCTATTTTCTTTACTTCTTTTGTTTCCTGCGGTTCTATCAAAGGCATGTTTCCATATAATGATAATCCATAACTATAAAAATTATAATCAAAAGAATCCGGGTCGATTCCCATTTCTTCCCTAAACACAGAAAACTTTCTAAGAAATGATTTGTAGTCATGCCGTTCTCTATTCTCTATTTTTATCTGTCCAATGAAATCACCATTTTCTTGTGATGCTTCTTTAGAAAATGTCTCCAAATCTGTTTCCATTTGTTCATTGATGTCCTGCCACTTCTGATTCAATATTGGATCTGGCTGTCGGTTTGGTTTCTGACTCTCCCAATATCGATGATCGTCCACATAAAATTCCTGTTCTAATTTCTCCCATTCCTTTTCTCCGAGATTCCAGCTTTGCAGAATCTTGAAAATACGTTCCGCATTCAGCACTTTTCCATTTGCTTCCTGCTCCAACCGCCTATATGTTTCACGCCGCAGCAAACTCTTAGACGCCCTCACCGATCTGTGATAATTGGCATCCACCAGATGTTCTACCGCAATATCACAGCTTAGCTCCCACACATTTCCATTTACAGGTTTTACGATATGACGAAAAATGCAATGATATACCATATGCAAATATCCCCGATTAACCTGAATTCGATTTCTTCGGTACATTCCACCCAATAATTGCGGATGATAAAAGATACTTCTTCCGTCCGTTCCAAATGGTGCAACCTCCGTATTCATCTGATAATCAAAACTGCTTAAAGCCACATCCAAAAAACGCATACCGAAATATAATTCTGCACGGGATGCATTCAAAATTTGTGTCCCGATTCGCTCTAATTGTTCAGCAAGTTCACCGGTCGCATCCAGTGTTCCTAATCCTTGATTGTCCATCTGCATCCCCTCCTCTTTTATAATTCAAACGTTTTCTTCTTCCGCTCCGGATACAAGCTCTGTTTTTCGTTCATAAGAAAGCTTAATGTTTCTCCCCTCTTTTTTTCAGAGGCTTCCATAATAGCTATGTCCAACATCTCCCGGCTCCAAAGATTTTGTTTACTCAAAAATTGCAATCGTTCAATCGCATCTTGCTCCACTAAAATCTCTGACCACTTTGCAAAATGTTCCAACATATAATCTTTATACTCATCTTTGTTTTTATCTGTCAAATCATACGGATATTCTAACCTGTTAAACACCATATCGACCAATACTTCTTGTTTATCCTGTGCTTTTGCCAAAACAAACAACTCATCATATTTTCGATAATCCATTTCCTTATTATAGAAACACTGTCGATAATTATTGCCCGTTCCATGATGTTGTGTAAACAAAATTCTTGCCGGTGTATTTTCCACCGCTTCCTCATAATGTTCCGGGAATACTAATCTTGCCTCTTTCCCTGCTTCTTCATATATAAAAGTAACATCTATCCGCTGCCACAAATCTCCAAGAATCTCTTTTACACAAGATTTCTCCCCCCGCTTCATATGCACTTTCAATCCACTCAATTTGCCACATCCGGTAAATGCTCCACTGCCTATACTCATTAATGTATTGGAAAATTCCAGATATCGCAATTCCTTACAGCCATAAAAGATATAATTACCGATTTCTTCAACAGTCTCTGGAAAGATAACTTTCTCCACATCTACTCCCGCAAGCAATTTATTATTTTCTTCCAGCAGAAGACCGTCTTCACTTTCATATGTAAGCACATCCGCATCTTCCTGTGATTTTCTCGCCGAAAATGTGTATGCAGCTACTTTTTTTACCGGATATCCGTCAATTTGTGCCGGAAGCGTTACGCAGGAATCCACTCCATAGCAACGGACAATTTCTATATAATCTTTTTGAATTCGATACTCTATTTTCATACTTTTACACCCTCGAAATTTTTCACTTTTCTTATTATAGCATAAAATTTTTTTCTTTTTCTGCACTTTTATCTGTACGATTTTATTTTGCGTTGACAAATAAATATCCTCGCGTTACAATTCGGTTGGTATATGGAAAAAAATTACTGTTCACATGGCATTTTATAAACAGTAATTAAAAGAATTTTCTTTTGAATTCTTATAGGTAACATAAGCAAATTTCAGGAGGATTCATATGAATATAAGTAAGCTAAAACACTTTACTTTACTGACTGTCAGCACACTCATTATGGCAGTTGGAACTTATTTTTTCAAATTTACAAACAATTTTACTTTTGGTGGTATCACCGGTCTTGCCGTACTGGTTGCCAAAACCGGGAAAATATCCGCCAGTGATTTTTCATTTATCATGAATATGCTGTTGCTGTTACTTGGATTTTTTGTACTGGGTAAAAAATTTGCAGCAAAAACTGCCTACTGCAGTATTCTGCTTTCTGTTGCACTTTCTGTCTTAGAACGTGTCTGTCCAATGACCCATCCTCTGACAGACCAGACGATGTTAGAACTTTGCTTTGCAATCGCACTCCCTGCACTTGGCTCTGCCATTCTTTTTAATATCGGCTCATCAAGTGGCGGGACGGATATCATTGCTATGATTATTAAAAAATACAGCAGTTTCGATATCGGAAAAGCATTGCTCGTATCCGACATTCTGATCACAATTGCCGGATGCTTTGTATTTGACATCAAAACCGGACTGTACTCCTTCCTCGGACTTGCCGTTCGTTCTTTCATGATCGACAACTTTATTGAAAGCTTTAATCTTTCGAAATATTTTAATGTTGTATGCGATGATCCACAACCTATTTGTGATTTCATTGTAAATGAGCTAAACCGCAGCGCAACTGTTGTAGATGCCCAGGGTGCATTTACCGGAAATGAAAAATATATTATCTTCACTGCACTCAACCGCCCTCAGGCAATTAAACTTCGTAACTATATCAAGGAGAATCAGTCAACAGCATTTATCTTGATATCGAATACAAGTGAGATTATCGGTAAGGGATTTCATAGTGTGTAAAGTAAAAAGAGAACCAGCCCGACTCAACTTAAATTTTGAGTCGGACTGGTTCTCTTTTAAGATAGGCGTTCTCTCTGCCTGCTCAAAAGGCAGCATACCTTCCTCCGTATAGAACTTCAAAGTACTGTAGCGTACTGCCGTAAGCCGCACAAGTTCTCCGATTGTCACATATTCCGCCTGTTCTATTACTTCCATACTTCTCTGTCTTGACATCTGCTCACCTTTTCCACTATTCACATACTTGTTATGTCAATACCCTTTTCTTACTACCAGTATGCCGGTACCAGATTAACTCCCTGAATCGGTACTTTATACGCCGTTTTTGTCATCGGGAATATACGATAATATATATTTCCTATTTTCAGCAATGTCTCACTGCCTATTCTTATTTCTTCTACTGTAAATCCTTTTTTACTCAGATATTCTACTGCCGCAGCCCTTCTGTCTGCTACATTTGTCCCCCAAATAACCATATCTATAAATACAGATTTCCTTCTGTCAAGATAAGGGAACGCAAGATTTACACCTTCTAAATATGGATTCTTGAACAACTTACTCTTTGTCTTTATAAAACGATTCATAACTCCTTCGAAAATACTGTGGAACTCTGCTTCCCATAGTGTACGATACTGCTCATCCTGCGTGGCAGCCTCTGTCATACGCTCTTCTACACGACTCTGCTCTGATACAGAAAACAAATCATGAATACAACCACTCTCACGAAGAAGCCATAATAAGACTGCATATTCCAAACTAATTGGACCATCCTCTAAAATCTCTGCACGAAGGCCTTCTTTTATTCTAACATAACTTATCTCATCACTAAGATATGCCTTCAGTTCAACACCTGATGTATCATAATCCATATCACATCCCAGAAGATCCGGAACTTCCTTTAAAAGTTCTTCTGCTTTCAGAGCATTTACCACTTCTTGCTCAATCTGAGATGTTTCTTTTTTCTTCAAAGTCTTTGCTATCTGCACTGCTTTCTGTAATGCTGCAGAAAATTCTGAAAATGAATTTATATCTCTCCCCAACTCTGTTTCCAACACCTGTGCCGCAGCAACCGCACGCAGCACCGCATTTTTTGCCACGCTTGGATGAAGGCTCTCCTGTCCGTTTAACGCAAGTAACGCATATTGCTGAGATAATATAAGCTCTTTCATAACATTCTTCCTCTCTTTCAATTTATCTGCGAAATCTATATTCCACTTACTACTTAGAATATATAATATAATATATTAATTTTCAAATTGTTACTGTTCACTCAAAGTTTCCATTTTTTAAGATTCCCCTTGCAATTTCATACATATAGATGCATAATATCACTAGACAACAATTTTATATTGTCACTGGGGAGCTGGCGAAAGCCGGCTGAGAGGAAACGTAATTCCGTTTCGACCCACTTAAACCTGATTTGGATAATGCCAACGGAGGGAATGTATACCATGTAATTGATTGAGATGCCCTCGCATCTCATTTCTTTTATTTCGGACAGCTGGTAGGATCTTCACTTCAGGTGAGGATCCTTTTTTCATCTCAATTTTTTCAAAATGACAAACGCATTTCCGAAGAAAAAGAAAAGGAGACTCAGATTATGAATGAAACAAATAAAACAAAAAAATTAGCACTTGCCGGAGTTCTTACTGCTCTTGCAGTTGTAGGAAGTTTTTTGAGCGTTCCCGTTGCCGGAAGTAAATGTGCTCCGGTTCAGCATATGGTCAATATTCTTGCAGCTGTTACACTTGGCCCTGGTTGGGGAGTTGGCATTGCTTTCTGTGCAAGCCTGCTTCGTAATATACTTGGTCTTGGAAGCCTTATGGCATTCCCTGGAAGTATGGTCGGTGCATTGTGCTGTGGACTGGTTTACAAAAAATGTAAAGTCTTAAGCCTGACTTGTCTTGCTGAAGCTATCGGTACTGGTATTCTTGGTGGTATCGCAGCTTATCCGGTTGCCCGTTTCCTTATGGGTGCTGCACCTGCAGGACTGTTCGTTTATGTAATACCATTCCTTATTTCTACTGTGGCTGGAAGTATTCTTGCATTTATCCTGATTTCAATCCTTCAGAAAAGTGGAGTGATGTCACAGCTCACTACAGCATAATTTTTTTGTTTGACCCAAAAGCGATACATTGGGGACACCACCTTGTACCGCTATAAAAAAGCAAATCGCTTTATGATTTTGTATATCATCAGATTGCTCTGATGTAGGCGTTAGCAAAAATATTTCATATCCATAGAGAAATATTTTTTCTTATTTCTTCTATGCTCATTCACTGGACGTGTTGGTTTTTCGATGAACGGTCTGTATCACTACAGACTTTCATCTTTCATGTACGCTGTCCGTATTTTGCTGACGTCATAAATATAATTTATTTTTTTATTAAAATGATTGGAGGCAAAATAACATGAGAAACTACACAACCCAGATGGATGCAGCCCGCAAAGGAATTGTCACTCCTGAAATCAAACTTGTTGCTGAAAAAGAACATATGGATGTTGATAAACTTATGACACTTGTTGCTGAGGGTAAGGTTGCCATTTGTGCAAATAAAAACCATACTTGCTTAAGTGCTGAGGGTGTCGGAAGTATGCTCCGCACAAAAATCAATGTCAATCTTGGTGTATCACGTGACTGTAAAGATTATGATGTAGAAATGCAAAAAGTAATGAGCGCGGTAAATTTAGGTGCCGAAGCAATCATGGATCTTTCAAGCCATGGAAATACTCAGCCTTTCCGCCGCAAACTGACAAGCGAATGTCCTGTTATGATTGGAACTGTTCCTGTTTATGACAGTGTTATCCACTATCAGCGTGACCTTGCAACACTTACAGCTCATGATTTTATCGATGTTATCCGTATGCATGCAGAAGATGGTGTTGATTTCGTCACACTTCACTGTGGAATTACAAGAAAAACAATCGAGCAGATTAAAAAACATAAAAGAAAAATGAATATCGTAAGCCGTGGCGGAAGCCTTGTATTTGCATGGATGAGTATGACAGGTAAGGAGAACCCATTCTATGAATACTATGATGAAATTCTTGATATCTGCGAAGAATATGATGTAACAATTTCTCTTGGCGACGCCTGCCGTCCTGGATGTCTTGCAGATGCAACAGATGTATGCCAGATTGAAGAACTTGTTCGTTTGGGAGAACTTACAAAACGTGCCTGGGATCACAATGTACAGGTTATGGTAGAAGGTCCTGGACATGTGCCGCTTGATCAGGTTGCAGCCAATATGAAAGTACAGCAGAGCATCTGTATGGGAGCTCCTTTCTATGTACTTGGACCTCTTGTAACAGACATTGCTCCTGGTTATGACCATATCACAGCTGCCATCGGTGGTGCCGTAGCTGCTATGAGTGGTGCTGCATTCCTCTGCTATGTAACTCCTGCTGAGCACCTTGCTCTTCCAAATGTAGAAGATACAAAACAGGGAATCATTGCTTCTAAGATTGCAGCTCATGCAGCCGATATTGCAAAAGGAATTCCAGGTGCACGTGATATTGATGACAAGATGGCCGATGCCCGTCGCGTTCTCGACTGGGATGCTCAGTACGCATGTGCTTTAGATCCTGAAACTGCCAAAGCGATCCGCGACAGCAGAAAACCGGAAGATGATCACAGTGACACTTGCAGCATGTGTGGAAAATTCTGCGCTGTCAGAAGTATGAACAAAGCACTTGCCGGAGAATATATTGATATACTGTAAAACCAAACATGTCGTAAATAAGTAGCCTGTTGGCTACTTATTTACGACATAGTTTTTATTTCTGGAAATTTACTTTACCACATTGTACGCAAAACATCACCCTTTAAATATAGATTTCCCCTTGCTTCTTCTTTTACAGACTTTAGCTTCTGTTGATTTACCATATAAGATATATTTTGCCGAGAACACTCTAATAAATTACAGCTTTCTGTTGTATCAAGAATATTTTTTTGTACAAACTTCAAACACTGGAGCAAAAATGAATTTACTACAAAAATATATCTTCGTGCCACTTGACATTTTTAAGCAGATTCAGCACAATGAAAACAGAACAATAAAGATAGAAACAAGGCTGGAAGCATGGCTTGCGTTTCTGTGCATGGATGAACCGGAAGCAATCATTGAGATTATTGAACGATATCCGGATTTCAGGGAAATGTACACACAAGTCTATGAGATTTGCCGGAATGTCGAAGAGGTGATGAATATGTTTTCGAAAGAGTTGATAGAATTAGACCGGAATACAACGAAGTTGATGATTGACGAAATGCAGAAAGATATAGAACAGAAAGAAAAAGAACTTAAGAAAAAGGATGAAGAAATCCAAAAATTAAAAGAAGAATTACAGAAACAAAAGTAATATACTACTGTATAAAAGGGCGCTGTCACATAGCACCCTAAAAACAGCCCATTTTGTACATAACAAAACAAAATGAGCTGTTTTTCTATATTATCAATTTATGATATTTTAAAAGATTCTTATTGTGGCTGTTTGCCGATATAAGCAAGGATTCCGCCATCTACATACAAGATATGTCCGTTTACGAAGTCAGATGCATCAGATGCCAGGAATACTGCCGGTCCCTGAAGGTCTTCCGGTGTTCCCCAACGAGCAGCCGGTGTTTTAGCAACGATGAACTGGTCAAATGGATGTCTGCTTCCGTCTGCCTGTCTCTCACGCAGTGGTGCTGTCTGTGGTGTTGCAATATATCCAGGTCCGATACCATTACACTGAATATTGTACTCACCATACTCAGAACAGATATTTCTTGTAAGCATTTTCAATCCACCCTTTGCTGCTGCATAAGCAGATACAGTCTCACGTCCAAGCTCACTCATCATAGAACAGATGTTGATAATTTTTCCGTGTCCTTTTTCTTTCATTCCCGGAATAACTGCTTTAGAAACGATGAATGGAGCATTCAAATCTACATCGATTACTTTTCTGAACTCATCAGCTTCCATTTCAAGCATTGGTTTTCTCATGATGATACCTGCATTATTTACAAGAATATCGATGATTCCAACTTCTTCATTGATTTTAGCAACCATTGCCTGAACCTGTGCTTCATCTGTTACATCACATACATATCCGTGTGCATCTACACCGATTTCTTTGTATGCAGCAATTCCTTTATCTACTTTTTCCTGACTAAGATCATTAAAGCAGATTGTTGCTCCTGCTTCTGCATAAGCAGATGCGATTCCAAATCCGATTCCATAAGATGCTCCTGTTACGAGTGCAATTTTACCTTCCAGTGAAAAATTAACCATGTTAAATTCCTCTCTTTCTTCTTATTTATAATTGGGTTTATATGTTAAGGATTATTATTTGTATATTAAATGCGTGAGCTTTTAAAGCCCTTCTATTATTATCTCAAATCTTTATTCTCGATATTGTCCATATCGCCGTAGTCCTGATTTTCTCCGCACATTCCCCAGATAAATGTGTATGCTCTTGATCCACATCCTGAGTGAATTGACCAGCTTGGAGAGATAACAGCTTCTTCATTATGCATAATGATGTGTCTTGTCTCCTGTGGCTCTCCCATGTAGTGCATTACAAATGCATCATCTTCCATATCAAAGTACAAATAAACTTCCATACGTCTGTCATGTGTATGTGCTGGCATTGTGTTCCATACGCTTCCTGGAAGAAGTTTTGTCATACCCATAGCAAGCTGGCAGCTATCTACCTGACCTGTCACGATATATTTGTTGATCACTCTGTGGTTAGAATCTTCAAGTGTTCCCATTTCCACTTTGTTCTCATCTTTTACAATCACAACACCCTCTTCAGGTTCTCCCTCAAGTTTGATATGTACTGTTGGGTAATCAACGTGTGCCGGAGCACTGTTCAAATAAAATTTAGCCGGACATGAGGCATCTTTGCTTTCAAATGTAATATCTTTTGATCCACGTCCGATATACATTCCATCTCTTGCATTCACTTCATAAACACGTCCATCAACTGTCACAATTCCGTCTCCACCGATATTGATCAGTCCCATTTCTCTTCTCTGAAGGAAATATTCTGCTCTTAATTCATCCCCTGCTGTCAGTGCAAGTTTCTCCTGAACCGGTACTGCTGCTCCTGTGATGATACGGTCAATGTGGCTGTAAACCAGATTGATCTTGTCTGCCTGGAACAGATTCTGAATTAAAAATTCCTCTCTCAATCTGTCTGTTGTGTAGTGTTTTACATCTCTTGGTGATGCTGCTGTTCTTACTTCCATGATAATCCTCCTGTTATTTTTTGTAATAGCTATTTGATTTGTCTAAACAATGAAGTTCTGCTTTTTTAATGAGTTTTTTCTCATCTCTTGACTATACTATACCATTCGCTTTATTCCTTTTCTTGTGAAATGTTGATGTAAATGTTGAATATTTTGAACATACCTCGTATAATCAAAATAAGAGTTCAAGATTTGCATGTTTTATAGACTCAATTTGTTCAAACATTGCAATATTATTCGTATATTTATTCAAAAGAAAAGGAGGTTTAACCCAATGAAAGCTTGTTCTACATGCAAAGAATCTATGAAAAATTGTATCGATACACATTCCTTTGCATTTGCTCATTTATATAGTGATGAAAAAATCATGGATATGCATATTCACAATTGTTATGAAATCTATTATTCGATCTCCGGTGGCAAACAATTTCTGATTGATAATTGTCTGTATGACATCCATCCCGGTGATATTTTTTTGATCAATCAATTTGAAAGCCATCATTTAACTCAGATTGATCAGGAAACTCATGAAAGAATTATTTTATCTATTGACCCAGATTACCTGACACAACTTTCTACCCCAAACACCGACCTGAACCATTGCTTCAGTTTTCGAGATACCCATATGCCTCACTGTGTCCATTTAACACCGGAAGAACAAAATCGATTCATTTATTTTATTCATAAATTTCAATCAAACGAAGGAATTGGTGAAGATTTATTAGATAAAGCAGTTTTTCTTGAATTGATGGTATTTTTAAATCAGACATTCCAAAACAGAGGTGCCGCTACTATAAAAAATGATGCTGAAAAATCAACATCCAAATATCATACGCAAGTGGATGAAATTCTTTCTTATATTAATTCTCATATAAAAGAACCTCTGACTTTAGAAGATTTGTCGGCACATTTTTATATGAGCAGTTCCTATATCTGTCGTATTTTTAAAGCAGCTACCGGAACAACGATCAATAAATACATCACTGCAAAACGACTGACCCTTTCAAAATCTCTGCTTAGTCAGGGATACAGTGTGACTGAAGCATGTGAGATGTGCGGATTTAATGACTATAGCAATTACTTAAAGGCATTTACAAAAGCAGTGGGCATATCTCCGAAGAAATATGCCCAGTTTAATTCATAATATTATGGGTGACTGGATAGTTACCCATAATTTTTTAATTATGCCACGCCAACCTCACGCTACTCACATGATGCTCCCCTGTCAGCCAGTCCACATCATTTGTGATCCAGTCCATAATCTCAAGCTGGCGTGTCTCCCATGCAACTGTATTTGCATGAGCCTCGCTTGTTTCCTCTTCTTCCATCGTAATATCGATCTCATCATATCCAAAAATATATCCGCCGGCACTCCAGATACTAAAATTACTGTCCGGTCCCGAATCAATCGTATCCCCTCGCTGTGCAATCAGTGCATCGTGACGACGTTTATATTCTTCCTCACAGCCATCATGAAGTTTTGTCATAAATACTCTGTGACGGATAAGTTCTTTCTTCTCACGAACGATTCCAAAATTGTGATACATTAATCGCATGTCTTCCCCCGGTGTTGATATCCATGTAAATGTGTCACTGAGTTTCGATATAATATCCCTAATCTCATCATCGACACAATACGCTGCACCATCCTGCCACTCTCCATACACAAACATAAGATTCTCTGCATTCCAGATACTAAAGTTCCCCACTTTATTCTTATCTAGCCACGCCGTCAAATCAGGCCAGATTTCTCCTAGTTTCTTCTTGAACTCATTCATTTTTCCTTCATTTATTGCTATTGCTGCCGCATGACGTTCCATATTCTACTCCTTCCCTATTGCGATTGAATTCTCTCTCGTAAAAATCAACCTACTTCTTATCGATGTTCGTATTCAATTTCTATTGTTTCTCCTGCTTTAATCTCATATGCTTTTCCATCCACCTGCATCCATACGTCCACACAAGTCGGATTGTAAATATAGTCGCCTGTCGCAGAATATACTAATGATTTCACGGCATTGATATATTCACAGATTTCTCCATTTGTCGCATACCAGATTTCCTCACGGTTTCCCACTGTCTTTAAAAATCTCTCAATTTCATTCCATTGATTATAGGAATCAAATTCATACGCATGCCCCCATAGATAATATAACCATGGCTCCATATATCTCTCTTGATTAATTGCTTCTAAGAACTTATCTAATAACTCAAACATTTTTTCATCGGTATGATGACAAGTCGGATGCCACGTCAGAAAATCTTGTGGCAAGGAAAATGCGTATGTTGGTTTTGTTGTTCTCGCATATGTGATTCCACAAAGTTCTGCCACCTGCTCTACCTCGGTACTCCAGGTTCCGAACGGATATGCCATACCGGTCACCGGATGTTTCACCAGTTCTTCCAGTTCTTTTCTACACTCTGTAATCTCGTAGGATACCATTCCAACAGGAACTTTCGTCAAATCCGGATGTGTCATGCTGTGTACTGCAATCTCCTGATTTTTGTATATTTCCGCAATTTTGTCTTTAGAAAATTTATTATGATTTACTCCGGTGCCTCCCTGAACAAGCCAGTCATTATCTCCCATAAGTCCTGGATTCAAGTTAAATGTTCCTCGGATTCCATATCGTTCCATTAATGTAATCAGCTGTTCATCCTGCGTAACTCCATCATCGTAACTCATCGTGAATGCCTTTTGCTTTCCTCCCGGAAATAACATGACATCTCTTCTTAATCTCAGCATATCTCCACTCCTCCTGTCTGATTTTGAATCTCTACAATGCACTTCAGCCATACAGACAAAATGCTGTATGGCTGAAAATCTTTTCTATTTTTATAAGTGTAACAATGCTTCTGCAAGTGCAAGGATTGTCAAAGACTGACCGTATGCCATTGGTGCAATAAGAATATTTTTATAATGCTCTGCATTCATTCCCATTCCTGTTCCACCGGATACATTCAAAACTGTTCCGTCTTTGTCTATATTTTTCATAATTCCCTTAATTGCTTTCTCTGCACATGGAAGATAAGAATCATCCAGAATTCCCATACGGATTCCTTTTAAAATACCGCATGCAATCGCTGCTGAACCGGATACTTCCTCGTAACTGCTTGCATCTGTCAGGACTGTATGCCACAGTCCACTCGGAGCCTGCAATTTCTTAAGTGCTTTTACCTGTGCTTTATATGTATCAACAATAATTGTCTTTACTCCAGGATTCAATGTTCCTTTAAACATATCAATGTAATCCAAGATTCCTAATGTAAACCAACTGTTTCCACGGCACCAGAAAATCCCACCGAAATTATTATTTCCATTGAATGTCCATCCATGATAGAATAATCCGCTCTTTTTATCATACAGATATTTAATGTGCATCAATACCTGATGGATTCCTTCGTTGATCCACTCTTCGTTCTGATATTTCTGTCCCATTTTATTTAAGAAAAGAACTGTCATAAATAATGTATCTATCCACATTTCATTTTCATTGAGACGCACGCCCTGACGATCTCCGTTTGCACTTGTCACATGCTGGAATCCGCCTTCTTTTGTTCTTGGAATACAGTTCATCAGCCAGTCAGCCCAATCGAGACAAAGTTTCTCAAACTTCGCATCATGACAATATTCGTTGAGCTCTGCCAAAGTCAAAAGCGGTGTTGTTGTGTTGATGTTTCTGGATGGAAGTCCCTGCTCCATATTCTCCACAAACCAATCCTGAAGAAATTCTTTATATTTCTCATTCTTATCATATTCCATGATTTTTAATAATCCGTACAGTCCAACTCCCTGCGGCCAGTCCCACTCACGGATTCCAAAGTCTCGTTTGAAAAATCCGATTGCTTCACCTCCATCTGAAAGTTCCTTCTCATTATCCGGGCCTTCCAGATTTAAAAGCTTCTCAATCACAAGATCTAATTTTTTTCTCAACTCTGTTTCTTTAATATTCATATTTTATAAAACTCCTTTACATGAGTCCCAGAACTGTTGGCAGCCATGTGCTGATTGCCGGTACAAATGTAACAAATAATAATGCGACTACAATTGCACCAAAGAATGGGATTAATTTTCCGATAACATCTTCTACTTTTAATTTTGCCACACTACATCCAACGAACAATACACTACCAACAGGAGGTGTGATTGTACCGATTGAAAGGTTCATTACCATCATTACACCAAACTGGATTGGATCCATACCGATTGCTGTGATAACCGGAAGGAAAATTGGTGTGAAGATCAAAAGTGCAGGTGCCATATCCATGAATGTTCCTACAATCAAGAGAATTATATTGATCATAAGAAGAATCACGATCTTGTTATCTGAAACTCCAAGCATCAGGTTACTAATTGCCTGTGGAAGTCCTGTAAAGGACAGTACAAATGACAATACAGAAGATGCACCGATGATTAACATAACAATTGTTGTTGTCACTGCCGCATTTACCAGAATGTCTTTAATCTCTGATAATTTAATGCTCTTATAAACAAATACTGATAAAATAAACGCATAAATTACAGCTACTCCTGAAGCCTCTGTTGGTGTAAAGTATCCTGATAAAATACCTCCGATAATAATTACGATCAACAATAAACTTGGGATAGAATCTAAAATTGTTTTGCCGACAACAGCTGCTGTCATTTTTTCTCTCTTAACTACATAACCATGTTTTTTACCATAAATGAATGCTACGATCATGCAAAGGAATGCCCATAATAATCCTGGAATCCATCCTGCCATAAATAATGTAGCTACTGCTGCTCCGCCACTTGCTGCTGAATATACGATAAATGCATTTGTTGGAGGAATCAACTGTCCAACAGGTGCTGTTGCAATGTTACATGCTGCTGAGAATTTTTCATCATAACCTTCTTCTTTTTCAAGAGGTCCCATAACTCCACCTACTGCTGTTGCAGCGGCGATACCTGATCCTGACAGAGAACCAAACATTGCATTTGCAGCAACATTTGTCAGAGCCAGCGAACCCGGAACTCTTCCAAGAATCAACATTGCTAAGTTAATCAAACGTTTCGCAATACCACCACTACTCATCAACTGACCTGCAAGGATAAAAAACGGTACTGCAAGTAATGTAAAACTATCAATTCCACTTGCCAGCTTCTGTGCGGAAATAAACATTCCAAACTGTGGATTCAGGAACATAACAATAGTAACAAGTGCTGCTGAAATAATACTGAACGATACCGGAACGCTCATTGCCAGCAGGAAAAAGAATACGATAACCAGTACGATTGCTGCTTCTATCTGCATTTATTTCTCCTCCTTTGTCTCTTTTAACTCTTTCACAAAACGGATCAGACGCTCTCCGGAATAAATAATCATCAATACTCCGCAGATTGGTACTCCGACATAGTAAAACTGCATTGGAATTCCCATAGCCGGTGACAACTGTCCGACTGCATTTATTGTTACCATGATTCCACCTGCGATTAACACGAATGCGCTGAGGAAGAGAACCAGAATCTCAATAAAAATCTTATTTCTTAAACTTCCTTTTTTTGTAAATGTACTTGTAATAAATCCGATTGAAATGTGCTGTTCTTTTCCGTATGCGTATGGAACTCCCAGCATTGTCAGCCAGATTAGTGCATATCTCAAAAGTTCTTCTGTCCATGAACTTGCATTATTTAAAACAAATCTTGTAAAAATCTGCCAGAAACATCCGACAACCATTACTACAACAAGGAATGCCAGAATGTATTCCAAAACTTTATTTAATTTCTTCATTGTTCATCCCCCTATTCTGCGTAACTCTGAATGTCATCATAAAGTGCCTGGTAATCCTTGCCTTTTCCACAGAACTCCTCGTGGATTGGCTGTACTGCTTCAATGAAAGCACTCTTGTCAATGTCTCGATAAACATGAACACCATGTTCTTCTGCTTCTTCCATAGCCTCATCCATCATTCCATTGTACAGCTTCTTAAAGTTTTCATTTGTCTTCTCAAGACACTCAACCAGATAATCCTGCTGCTCTTTTGTCAGGCTATTCCATTTCTTTGTACTGATAATATAAATATCCGGTGAATACTGATGCTCTGTATATGTATAAGATGAAACCAAATCTTCATGTGCATCTACTGTCAATGCCAGCTCTGTATTTTCAGCTCCGTCTACGATTCCCTGCTGAAGTGCTGTATATGTTTCACTTCCTGCCATTGGCACCGGAGAACCACCCATAGCCTGAATCATTTCCATAGATGTTGAACTTGGCATAGAACGGATTTTTTTACCTTTTAATACAGATGGGTTATCGCAAACTGCATCTTCTTTCAAATAAAAGTTTCTTGCACCGTTTGCATAGTATCCAATTGCAATATAGCCCTGATCCTCTGTTGACATAAACAGGTCTTTTACTGCCTGACTTTTTTCCATTGCTGTGTAGTAATGATCCTGATCCACAAACAAATATGGTACTGCAAAAATAGAATAACGATCTTCAAACTGTCCCAATGTATTTGAACTTACTTTCGCCATATCCAGGATTCCTGCCTGAACCATCTCAATTTCTTCTTTTTCTGAACCAAGCACACCACTTGCGTAAATATTTACGTCCAGATTCATCGAATCATCTTCTGCTACAAACTCAGAAAACTTTGCAATAGAATCTGCAATTTCTGAACCTGCTGCCTGGTTATGAGCCAGTCTGATTTCAACCTTATCTGTGCTGTTAGCACTTACAACCGACACAAATGTTGCTGCAACTATACACAATCCGACTGCGGATACTGCGATCCCAATCTTTTTCTTTATGCTTCCCATGTTACTCTCCTTTTCTCTAAAGCCTTCCCAACTTTGCCCTCATTCTTTTTAACCGGTCATAAGAATGAATGGTTTTATTTTTATCTTGTGCACGTTTTCATGGCTTGTATTTTAGCACATACATAGGTGCATTTTTACTCAAATATTGCTATAATCCCTGTTTTTTCAATATATATTGCACTCATTTTTGTCTAGAATTTATCAGTCTTTTGTTGTAAGATGATTCTAGACAGAGTTTTTTATCACTGTTTATATACAGCATATTAACAATTTTGAAGCTATTATAGAATCTTTTTTTTAGAAAGCAGGTACATTTTTTGGAAAAAATAACATCTTATTGTTCGATTGATGGAATTTCTCTGGAACACATGATTCGATATGGAAAATTTGATATGAGAGTAAAACATTTTCACGACGAATATGAAATCTTTTACATTTTAGAAGGCGAACGACTTTTCTTCTTTAATAACAGAAGCTTCGTTGCCAAGAAGGGGGATTTAATCCTGGTAGACAGTAATCTAATCCATATGACCAAGTCTTTTTCCAACGATACTTCCGGTCATAATCGAATTATTTTATATGTGACGAGTGAAAAAATGCAGGAGATTGACAATACTTATCCATCCCTAAAACTTGTGAAATTTTTTCATAAACATACCGGAGTCTTTCATTTAACTCCGGCACAACAAGATAATTTTATGAAGTTGTATTACTATTTTAAGCAGGAATGTGCAAAGCGCCAACACGCATACAAACATGCTGTGGAACTTGCAGTCATCAACTATTTACTTTCCCTTACTCGTGACTTGGGAAATAGCCATGGCGAAGAACCACAGGTTCCGACTGATGGGAAATACAAGCATGTTTATGAAATTGCCGATTATCTTTCCCAGAATTGTGAACAGCAATTGTCATTGGAAGAAATTGCTCAGCGATTCTACTTAAGTAAATATTATGTCTGCCGATTATTTAAAGAAGTCACCGGCTATTCTATCAATGAATATATAAATATCCATCGTGTTCAGAAAGCTCAGTGGTATCTTACAGAGACCGACTTGAGCATCTCTGAAATTGCCGGCCGGATAGGTTTTGGAAGTATGACACATTTTGAAAAAATATTTAAAACCTATACAACTATGACTCCTTTAAAATATCGTAAATCCGGTCATATTTTTGCACCTTCCGAATTACCGATAAATCCGTAAACGGATACTGTATACCATAAACAACTCTGTTTATAGATTTTTAAGGTATTCGATATCTTTTTTATCTGTCTGTGGATTCATCTCTTCTCTTAACAGATACATATCTGGTCTGTGCTTATGCAGCCATTCGGATATTGCCTGATACTGGATCACACCTTCTCCAAGAAGTGTCGGGCAATACTGTCCGTTTTCATCTAATCTGAAATCTTTGATGTGCATTGCTTCAATATATTTTCCAGCCTCATTAAGCCATTCACTCCAATATGTATACTGATTTGTAGTATCTGGAAATTCCAACAAATTAGATGCATCGAAAATCATTCGCAAATGTTTTTCATCCTGAATCTGATTCATTACATCTAAAATTGCCTCCAGATTTTCAAGTGGATGCCAGTACACCGGCTCTATTGCAGCTTTTACATCTAATCTTGCAGCTTCATCCACAATTCTTTTTACACTATCCATCATATGCGGATACCAGATTTTTTTCTCTTCTTTACTCAGATGTGGATATGCTGTCTCTGTTCCTACAACTGTTGCTCCAAGTTCCTTGTTGTATGCCAGGCATTTTTTAAATGTCTCTACTGCCTTTTCTCTGACCATATCATTTGGATTTCCCAGATCCATATAACATCCAAACACCGGTATCTCAATCTCATGCTTTTCAAACTCTGTACGTATTTTTTCAAGATGTGCCAATGTAATATCATCATAGCTGTCAATTTCTGCAAATGCTTTTGGTAATGCCAACTGTGCACAGTTATATCCTCGTTCATGTAATGTATGTGCGAGTTCTTCAATTTTCATTTTTCCATAATCATGGGCTCTTACTCCGATTTTCATTGTCTCTTCTCCTCGTTAATAGTTAGTCTTTCCAATGTAATCGTATTTTACCACCTCTCTTCTTCTGGCTTCTTGTTTTTTCTTATAGAAAATCTTGAATATTTTGACCTTATCATGCAATATCATGAACATTTCTTCAAATCATGTTGTTTTTTCAAATTGAAATCAGTAAGATGAACTCATAATAAGAAAATCAGAATAAATGATTTTGGAGGATTTTAAGAATATGAATGATATTTTAAATCAGCTTGAAAAATGTATGATCGTACCTGTCGTTGTTTTAGAAAATTCTAAAGATGCAAAGCCTCTGGGCGAAGCTCTTTGTAACGGTGGTCTTCCATGTGCTGAAGTAACTTTCCGTACAGAAGCAGCAGAAGAATCTATTCGCATTATGAGCGAAAGCTTTCCTGAAATGCTTGTCGGAGCGGGAACAGTTCTCACTACAGAGCAGGTAGACCGAGCTGTTAATGCAGGAGCAAAGTTTATTGTAAGTCCTGGATTTGATGAAGAAATCGTAGATTACTGCCTGGAAAAAGGAATCACAGTTCTTCCTGGATGTGCTACTCCATCTGAAGTTGCCAAAGCTGTAAAACGCGGGCTTGAAGTTGTGAAATTTTTCCCTGCAGAACAAGCCGGCGGGCTTCCAATGATCAAAGCTATGGCTGCGCCTTACACTATGGTTAAATTTATGCCAACCGGCGGTATTAATCCGGAAAATGTAAAAGACTATCTTGCATTTAATAAAATTTTTGCATGTGGTGGAAGCTGGATGGTAAAAAATACATTAGTAGAAAATCAAGAATTTGATAAGATCTGCGAGCTTTCTAAAGAAGCAGTCACAATTGCAAAATCTATCCGCGGATAAGTTATAACATACAGGTAATTATTTTAAGAGAGGTTAACACAATGTCTAAAAAATATGATTTGCTCACACTTGGAGAACTTCTTCTTCGTCTTTCTCCACAGGCAAACGAAAGAATGTCAAGAACAAAGATTTTTGAACAAAATATTGGTGGTGCAGAATTTAATGTTGCTGCCGGAGCTGCACAGCTTGGACTGAAAACAGGTTTGGTAGGAAAAATTCCGGCTCATGCAATCGGTCAGCTTGCAAGAAATGAAGTACATTTTCAAAACGTATCTGATGAATATCTGTCTCATGATAACAGCGCTGATGCCCGTCTCGGTGTATATTATTACGAAACTGGTGCCGCACCTCGTAAACCAGGGATTGTCTATGATCGAAAACATAGTTCTATGACAACCCTTTCTATTGATGATTTTCCGGAGGAAATGTACTCATCTACCCGTTGTTTCCATACTTGTGGAATCACACTTGCTTTAAATGAACAAGTACGCAAAACTGCTATTGAAATGATGAAGCGTTTCAAAAAAGCCGGTGCTTTAATTTCATTTGATGTAAACTTTCGTGGAAATCTTTGGAGCGGTGCCGAAGCCAAAGCTTGTATAGAAGAAATTCTTCCTATCGTAGATATTTTCTTCTGCTCTGACAGCACTGCACGCCTGACTTTCTTAAAAGAAGGCACTCCTGAAGAGGTTATGAAAAGTTTCGCCGATGAATATCCGATTTCCGTTGTCGCAGCCACACAACGAATCGTTCACAGTCCAAAAAGACATTCCTTTGGCTCTGTTATTTATGATGCAAAAAAACAGACTTTTGTTGAGGAAGAAATGTACAAAGACATCGAAGTGGTCGACCGTATTGGAAGCGGAGACGCTTATATTTCCGGTGCTCTTTACGGATTGCTTACTTCTGAAAATGATACACGAAAAGCGCTGCAATATGGTAACGCTGTCAGTGCTTTAAAAAATACTGTTCCGGGAGACCTTCCTTCTATGACACTTTGCGAAGTGGAAGAAATGATTAAAACTCATCAGGAAGGTGACGATGGACTGGAAATGAAACGATAATATCCTATCCCTTTCAAATACACTCTTTTCATATCATATTACTAAAAAAGTAAGCAGTGGAAATTTTTTAAATTCGACTGCTTACTTTTTTCAAGAATGCCTCTGCATTCTTGCTGCGAGATGCGCGTCATGCAATGCATGACATACTTCTTCTGCGCATCTCTGCAATCCTGCCGGAGGCTATATCAGATGGGGGATTGACTCCCACCACTGATACTGATTTGTTACTCGCCACCTACAGAGGTGGGAGTCATCTCACATCTGATATATTATCTACTATGCTATATGCATAATCTCTATTAATAAAATCCATGCAAGACCATAATAAGTAACTACTGCCACTAAATCATTTACTGTAGTAATAAGCGGACCTGATGCAACTGCCGGGTCAATCTTAATTTTGTTGAAAAATAATGGTATTAATGTTCCAACTAAACTTGATATTATCATTGCTAAAAACAACGATGCCCCTACACAGCTGGATATTAAGAATGCGTGTCTCAATGAATATCCTTTAAATAAGTATATATATACACCTAGAAATACAAGTGCAAGCATTCCCAATAACAATCCACTGCTAAATCCTACTTTTGCTTCTTTAAATGTCAAATGCAGCTTATCTTTCGCACTTAAATTTTCATCCATAAGCACACGGATTGTAACAGCAAGTGACTGTGTACCGACATTTCCGGCCATATCAAGAACTAATGACTGAAAACATATAACGATTGGTAATATTGCTACAACATCTTCAAATACACCCACCACAGAAGATACAAGCATTCCGAGGAAAAGTAATATAATAAGCCACGGTAAACGCTTTTTCATACTGTCTTTTGTACTTTCCTGAAGATCTTCCTCTGCTGACAATCCGGCTAATTTTGCATAATCTTCACCCAATTCATCATCAACTGCCTCGATAACATCTTGAGCTGTCAAAATACCGATTATCTTGTTTTCACTATTAAGCACAGGAAGAGAATCCTCAGCATAATCTTTTATCTTTTCAATACTTTCAGAAATTTTTTCATGGTCACGAAGATAAGGATAAGAATAACTTATCAGCGACTCCAATGCCATTCCTGCTCGTGCGATAATCAAATCTTTAAGATCAATCGCTCCACAAAAACGATCCTCTTCATCGACTACATATATCGTTGCAATATTGTCATTCTCTCCTGCTTGCTGTATGAGTTCATGCATTGCCTGACGTATTGTAAGATTATCTTTGATACATATAAAATTAGTTGTAATCAGACTACCTATTTCATCATCATCATAAGAATTGATCAATCTAATATCTGCCTGTACATCCTCATCAAGTATTGATCTCAATTTAACCTTTACGTTTTCATCAATATCTTCCAGAAGATCTACCGCATCGTCGGCATCCATTTCATTAATAATCTCTGCCAGCTTGTAGATTCCTAATTCTTTAATATAATCATCGGGATCTTCAACATATGAAATAATCTCCGACATCCATTCAGAACCAAGTATATTGTAAAGATGAAGTCTTTCTGACTTATTAAGCAACTCTAAACTCTGTGCAATGTCATTGTCATGATAATCATTAAGTTTTTCTTTTATCTCTTCATTCGATAATCCTGACCTGATAATATCGACAATTTCTTCTACATATATCGGTTCTTTTAATACTTCTTTTTTCACCTTAAGCCTCCTTCTCCCCAAAAAAGGGCATAAAAAATCCACCGTTAAATGCAATACAACGCTTCGGTTGTGACACTCTAGTAACGATGGAAAAGACTTAGATTATAATTATTATAATTGGCGCACCTATAGACACTTGAAAGATATTCCAAGTGTTCTTCCATCGTTAGATGTACTTCGACTTCGACTATCACAACTGTCCATATAATTCGCCTCCTTCTTATTCCTTATTTTATAGTTCATCTATTTATAACATAATGCAAGAATTTTGTAAACGCAATTCAAGTAAAAAAATGTTAAAGAAAAGTATTCTGGTTACTGTTCACAGTACCTGTGACCAGCAACGCATTCTGTACAAATATAATTAATATTAAAACGCGCTTAAGAAATCTTCTTAAGCGCGTCTCTCATTCCATATCCGTATATCATGTACCTTCAAAACTGCATACAAAGTTTTTTCATCCATCTTGTTCTCCTATCACCTGTTCTGGTTATGCCCTCGACCTATTAGTAACAGTCAGCTCCATGTGTTACCACACTTCCACCTCTGCCCTATCTACCTCGTCGTCTTCAAGGGGTCTTACTAACTTGA